>DAOTZN010000290.1:0-19118 GCA_034434095.1 Anaerolineales bacterium | reverse complement strand
CCTTTGAAACCCCGCCCGAAACCCCACCCGGTGGCGCGTGGAAGCCCGTTGAACGACGAGCAACACCGCGCGATTTGGTGTTGCGTCAGATTTGGCAGAAAAAAGAACTCGAAGTGACTATTCTGTGCCGCGACAAGGCACAACAAATGCGCTTGCGCGGGGTTAAAATAGTCTCTTCTGAATTTAGTTTTGATGGCGCTTTGCTTACCATTTTGTATAGTGCTGAGGGCGATGAAAAAGTTGACCTGACTCCATTAGTTAAAATCGTACAGCGCGTGTATCCCCACGCCAATATTGAAGCGCGTCAGATTGGCCCTCGTGATGTCGCTAAAATTTTAGGCGGCATGGGTGCCTGTGGCCTGGAATCGCGCTGCTGCGCTACTTTTCTCACGGAATTTAGCCCAGTTTCCATCAAAATGGCAAAAGCACAAGGCATTTCTCTAGCACCTACCGAAATTACCGGCATGTGTGGGCGCTTGCGCTGTTGTCTGGTGTACGAGTATGAGCAGTACGTTGAAGCCCGCAAAACGCTGCCCAAACGCAAAAAACGCGTGGTTACACCCATGGGCGAGGGCAAGGTAATCGATGTCTTTCCGCTCAAGCAATCGGTGATTGTGCAACTTTTTGAAAATGGAGAGCGCCACGAATTCCTGAAACACGAATTGCAGCCCTGGGATGAACTGGAAGCCCTGCGCCGAAAAGCCGAAGCCCCTTGTGATCGCCATGAGAGCGGGGCGTGTGACTGCGGAAAAAGCGCCTCGTCCCCTAAAGGAGAATGACCCCTGGGGAACAGCAACCCCCAGAAAGGTCGGGAGACGTGCCCCCTTTGGGGTGGGGAGGTTACCCCTGAAGGTGGTGCCCCCTCAAGGGAGATCCGTCCCCCCGGATCATTTCGCCCTTTCCTCCGCTTTTGACTTGAAAGGATGCCCTTTGATGCCCGATTTTCTCACCGAAGCCCAAAAGTTATTCGACTATACCCGCGATTTGCGGCGTGATTTCCACAAACACCCCGAACTTGGTTTTCAAGAAGTGCGTACGGCCGGCATTGTGGCGCGTGAACTGCGCAATCTGGGGTTGGAAGTCTCCACCGGCGTAGGGGAAACCGGCGTGGTGGCGTTGCTGGAAGGCGCGCACCCCGGCCCGACAATTTTGGTGCGCTTTGACATGGACGCTCTGCCCATCACCGAAGAAACCGGCGCTCCGTATGCCTCCCAAACCGAGGGCTTGATGCACGCTTGCGGCCACGATGGGCATACCGCCATTGGCCTGACGGTGGTGCGCTTGTTGCATGCTCAGCGCGCGGCATTGCATGGCACAGTTAAGTTTGTCTTCCAACCGGCCGAAGAAGGCTTGGGCGGGGCGGTGCGGATGATTAAAGAAGGGGTGTTGGAGAATCCTCGCCCCGATTACACTCTCGCGCTGCACATTTGGAATTCGGCGCCGCTGGGTTGGATTGGCGTTTCGCCTGGCCCGGTGATGGCAGCCGCGGAGTTTTTCAAGGTGCACATTTACGGCAAGGGTGGGCATGGTGCTATCCCCCAACTGGCCGTTGACCCGGTGGTAGCCGCCGCGCAGGTGGTGACGGCGCTGCAAAGCGTGGTGGCGCGCAACGTTTCGCCGCAGGAAACCGCGGTGGTCAGTGTGACGCACCTGGAAGCAGGCGAAACCTTCAACGTTATTCCGCCGGAAGCCTTATTGGAGGGCACGATTCGTACGTTTCGACCCGAAGTGCGCGCAACGGTGCTGCGCCGCTTTCGGGAGGTGGTGGAGGGCGTTTCGGAAGCCATGGGTTGCCGCGCCGACGTCGAAATTGTGGATGTCACCCCGGCGGTGGTCAACGACCCGGCAATTACAGAAAAGGTGCAGCAGGCCGCCCGTCAGTTGTTCCCCGAATCTACCCTGGCGACCGAATACGCCACCATGGGCTCTGAGGACATGGCGTTTATGATGCAGCAGGTGCCCGGTTGCTATTTCTTCGTTGGGTCGGCGAACGAAGCCGAAAACCTGAACGCACCGCACCATCATCCTCGTTTTGATTTTGACGAACGCGTTTTGCCGCGTGCCGCCGCCCTCATGGCACAGGCCGTGTGGACGGTTGGGACGGGTTCATGAACCCATCCCAACGAGTTACTTTCGCCATAGGTTATGTTACCCATTTCTTCTCCCCCTCAACGTGTTGTTTCATTGGTTCCTTCGCTCACCGAAAGCCTCTTTGACTTGGGTTTTGGCGATACCGTCGTGGGGATTACCGATTATTGCCTGTACCCGGCGGAGGCGGTACGCGACCTGCCGCGCCTGGGGGGCACGAAAAACCCGCGGGTGGCGGACATCCTGGCGTTGAAGCCAGATTTGGTGCTTGCCAATCAGGAAGAAAATACCCCAAAAACGGTGGCCGCGCTGCAGGAAGCCGGTTTGCCGGTTTGGGTGACTTTCCCGAAGACGGTTGCCGAAGCGATGGACGTGTTGTGGGCGCTCAGCCGACTGTACAAACGCGGGAGCGCAGTGGCTAAACTGCAAACCCTGGAGCGCGTCCTGGATGTGGTTGAGGAGACAGCCGCTATGCGTCCGCCGGTATCATTCTTCTGCCCAATTTGGCAGGAGCGCACGACCGATGGCCGCCTGTGGTGGATGACCTTCAATCGTGAGACCTATGCCCATGATTTGTTGACCTTGCTAGGGGGATACAACGTTTTTTCAGACCGCCAGCGGCGTTACCCCCTGGAAGCGGACTTAGGCACAATGGAGCCCCAACCCGCACCGGAACGCGACACCCGGTATCCGCGCGTTACGCCGGAGGAAGTGCGTGCCGCACAACCGGAGATGATTTTGTTGCCCAGTGAGCCGTATGCCTTCGGCCTGCTGGACCGCGACCAACTGATGGCGCTGCTCCCCGATGTGCCCGCGGTGCGCAATGGGCGCGTTCACCTGGTGGATGGTTCGCTCGTCACCTGGCATGGCACCCGCCTGGGACGCGCCCTGCAAGAATTGCCCCCCCTGTTTTTTTGACGTAGGGATGCTGCATGGAACAGCGCTACGCTACGCCGTTGGAGCGGCCCAACGCACCTGGTGAGGGATGCCGCGCTCCGAAAAGGCTTTTAGGATAGTCTCGGCGGGCAAGGTTTCAACGGGATGCGCGCCAGGGGCAAGCGTTCCGCTGGCTTGCAGGTGCATGACGATGCTGGCGTGCCAGCCGGTCAGGCGTTCCATGGCGGTGAAGCCGGTGGTTGGGTCGTAGTGATCCAGCAGGTCAATGGTCACTTCCGCGGGATGACCGTCTTTGCGGCCACGGCCAACCGCCCGCATGATGCCCACATCGCGCACGTCGGGATCGGTGATTTGGGGCTCTAGCAGAGTGTGGTACACATGCCGCGGGATGACTTGCTGACCGTCTACTTCGATGGGGTCTTCGCGGAACAACCCCAGGGTTTTGAAGGCCCTTAGCCATTCGTAGTGGCCGGGGAAGCGCATGACCTTGTTCTCGAAGCGCTTGACGCGCCCCAGAAATGTCCACGGGGCTGTGGAGGTGCCGCCAGAGGTAACATCGGCCTCCAGCAGGCCAAAGGGGGGAAATTCCAGCATTTCCGGTTCGCTGAGGGTATCTACGTAGGTGATTTTTCCATCTCGGATGAAGACGGCCTGACCGTCCATCTCGTTGGTCAAGCCGTTGATGTGGAAGGTCAGGGCGTAATTCCAGGGTGGTTTGGGCTTTTGAGGCAGGCCGGCATCGTAGATGTAGATTTCTTCGGGTTCGTCGAGCAAATCCATGGCGTACGCTCCCAAGTTGCTGACTAACCCCGGCCCCATGCCGCAGTCGGGTACCAGGGTGATGCCTGCGGTCTGGGCATCGGCATGGCGGGCCAGTTGTTGACGCACGATGTCGGTTTTGCCGCCCAGATCGGCCAGGTGGGTGCCGGTTTCGATGGCGGCCTGTGTGATGGCCAGGTTGAAGTAGTAGGGCACGGCGCTTAAGGCCGCCTCGGCCGGCTGTAAGGCGGCTCGCAGCGCCTCGGCGTCGCGTACATCCAATGCCAGGGGTTGGGCAATGTCTTTGCCGGTCAGGGCATGCAGGCGCTCAACCGCCCCTTGGGCGGTTTCCAGGTTGGCGTCGGCCAGGAGGATGCGCCCGGCTTGTCCGTGCATGATGAGGTCATAGGCGGCTGCCAACCCTTGCCGCCCGGAGCCTAGGATAGTGTAGGTGTATGTCATCGTTTCCTTTCTGTGAATGGCGCGCAGCAGGGAGCGGGGAATTCTTGGGGAGGTGGAAAACCGTCCATCCCCGGCCACCTGTCCATGTGGGGGATGCGCTTTGGGGGCAGTATCAACCTTGGGGAACGCGAGTTTTATCGGATTCCGACCTGTAATTATACAGTCTTCTTATATTTGGCGTGATACAATTATGCCCTATGTGCAGATGCACATGGTAATCCCTTTTTTATTTTTTTGGAGCAACTATGCCACAAACCCAAATGACATGTCCCAATTGCCGCCAGCCCATTCTGGTGGACGTACAACAAGTTTTTGATGTAAGTAAGGACCCCAGTGCCAAGCAACGCTTACTTGCCGGTGCCCCGAATCTGGCAGCGTGCCGCGCGTGCGGTTATCAAGGGCCATTGATGACGCCTTTGGTTTATCATGATCCTGAAAAAGAGTTGTTGTTGACTTTTGTGCCCTCCGAAATTGGCCTGCCGCGCGATGAACAGGAGCGCGTGGTTGGAAAACTGATTCAGCAGGTGATGAATGGCCTGCCTCAGGAACAGCGCAAGGCCTACTTTCTCCACCCGCAAACCATGCTGACCTATCAGGGGCTGGTGGAGCGCATTTTGGAAGCGGACGGTATTACCAAAGAGATGATTGAAGCCCAGCAGCAACGCTTCCGGTTGATTGAGCGCCTGTTGCAGGCCTCCTCCGAAGATGTGTTGGATGAAATCATCAAACAAGAAAAAGCGCTGATTGATGCCGACTTTTTCATGATTTTACAGCGTCTGGGCGAAGCCGCAATGAGCAGCGGGGATGAGCGTGCTTTGCGTAGTCTGATTGCCTTGCAGCAAAAACTACTGGACACTACTGAATTCGGTCAACAGGTGAAGGCACAAAAGGAAGAAATTGATGCTGCGGTGGACTCTCTGCGGGCGCTAGGTGATAACCTGACCCGTGAGAATCTGCTGGATTTATTGGTGGATGCTCGTTCAGAAGTGCGCGTGAGCACGCTGGTTAGCCTGGTCCGTCCGGCGTTGGATTACACTTTCTTTGAATTGCTGGCAGAGCGCATTGCCGCAGCCGAAGGGGATGAGAAGGCCCGTCTGGAAACTTTGCGCGAGAACTTGCTCTCCATGACGCAGGAGATTGATGAGGCGATGAAGGAACGCGTCGATGTGGCGCGGCGTAACCTGGAACTCCTGTTGCAAGCCGAAAACCTGGAAGCCGCAGTGATGCAAAATCTGGCGGCCTTCGATGAAGTTTTTGTGGGGATTATCGAAGAGGAACTCCAAAACGCCCGCCGAGCCGGTGATTTGGGACGTTCTGCAAAGTTAGGGCAAATCCTGGAGATTTTGAATAAGGCCAGTGGGAACGAGACGATTGCTTTGTTGGAAGAGTTGCTTCAAATTGAAGACCCCGAACAGTTGACCGATGCCTTGCGGCAGCACCCCGAAACAGCCACTCCGGAATTTGTAGATGTGCTCTCTGGATTGCTGGCCCAAGTACAGGAAGCCGGAGATAAAGCCTTGCAGGAGCGTTTAGAGCGCATTTTCGAAAGCGCCCTGCGTTTGTCTATGGAAGCGCAGTTGAAGCAGGCACATTGATTTTTGATTGGTGATTTTGGGTGGTAGGTCGTGGATAGATGTGTCCCGGCCTACGTGCAACGCAGCGCGCGTGAACTACGAATTACACTTTTATTCAGTACGCTCCGTTTACCCAACCAAAAAGGCACCAAGGTATGAACTGCCTTGGTGCCTTTTTGTGTTTGAGGGTGAGTTGGCCAACTAGCCAACATCTAATCGCAGCCCGTGGCCGCGCACGGTGACTACATAGGTGTGTGAAGCGTCATATTCCGCCAGACGTTCACGCAAACGGCGCACGAGGGCGTCTAGTGCCTGTTCGGATACACCAATGGCATCCTCTTCTCCCCATATAGCGGTGATTAAGGCTGGGCGCGAGACAACTGCTCCCTGGTGGACGTACAGCGTTTCCAGTAGGGAGAATTGCGCTGCCGAAAGCGGTGGGATGACTTCCTTTCCGGCTATCCATACACGGCGGGAACCGGCATCCAGTTTGAGACGCCCGCGTTCTGTGCCTATCTGGCGCAGGGCGTCAATGGGCAGGTCACTTTCCAGGGAGATGGTGGCGTCAGAAGTCAGAAAAACGAATTGTTGTGCCAGTGCAATTTGTAATATATCCCCATCGTGGAGGAGGGTGACAATACGTACAGGTTGACCATTGCAGTAGGTGCCGTTTTTGCTTCCCAAATCTTCCAGCAGGACTTGCTCGCCTTCACGGGTCAGGCGAGCATGATGACGGGAAACTTGTCGGCTGGGGATGGTGATGTCGCAATCTGGATCGCGACCAATGAGCAAACTGTCTTCCAGTATCCAGCGTTGACCGTTTAGTTCTCCACCTTGAGCAGTCAGGAAGGGCATTTCATCAGGCAAGTTCATGGGCGATTCCTCATCGTTGGATTATATCTGTGAGCATTGAGCGGGACTGAAGTCCCTGCTCAGTGCCTGAAAGCCACCTGTACCCCGAAGGGGCACCTGTACCCCGAAGGGGTATGCGGGCTGGCAGCCTAAGTCGGATGGTGTCCAGGCAAAGGTTGTCAAACTATCGGCTTGCGCTTTAGCCGCCGTGCGGAGCGCAGCGGAGCACGGCGGCTAAAGCGCTTGTTAGGTGCTATTCCCTTTCGGAAACAGAACGATACTCCAACAGCAACCTTCGCAGGTATCGAAAGGCAAGCAAGCATAGGGGGAACACGTAATCTTCTGGTGGAGAGAAGTTGCCATGCAAGACTCTGTTTCGGCTGGTAAAGATTTCTACCGCATTCGAAACATCAGGCGGAATGCATCCATTCTGCTCTAGCCATCGAGCCTTGTCCACCAAACCCCTAAACTGCTCTGGCTGCTGACCTGCCCTATTCAGCATGTTGTTGATAATGGCTTCTATCGAAGGATACAGGACACGCAAAGAATCCAGGTATTTTCCAGAAAGATAAAGCTGAACACCTGTATTGATGGATTCTCGATTTGCATCATCAACCAATCCACTCTCACTGATGAGTGCAACAACATCCTTAATCTCTGTCGCTGAACCTTTAAACGTCTCTCCAACTTCTTCCGTTGTAATCAGGACGGAGGCTGCATCCCTCAGAGGATTGTCGTTGTCCAAGACTCGGTTAAGCACGATTTTGCCAACAGGTGTTAGTTCAATACGGTCGTCAGGATCATAATCATCAGGCTCTCGTAGAATACCCAGTCGAGTTAAGAGATCTCGGTGAAAGGGTACCAGATGGGGACGATCGTAACTTTCCTGTTGAGGATGAAGGATCTCATTCATTACATCTGCACTAATGTGGCGAAAGTCATGTTTGCCTGTACTGAACAGAGTATCTATACTGAGCAGGAACGTTGCTGTTTGAACTGGAGACAGTTCGAGTAACAGTTCTCCAAGGCTTGTGGTTTTCCAGCAAGATTTTTGATAATCCCAAGCAATCAGCCATCTTTCGCGGGCAAAGGTGTAGATCAGGGTTTGCTCATCTCCCATTTGCTCCCAGACATCAACTAAAGAGAAGGCTAAACGTTCTTCAAAATCTCTTTCTGTGTGTTTCCAATAACGGGTTTCTCTAGATAGTTGTGATTCTATAACCTTGGTAATGACACGATAGATCAGGCCGTTGTCTGATATGCCAAGTTTACGAAGATGAATCCAGCATACGCGCACATACTCATCAAAGAAGCCTTCAGTGAACCATTCCAAAAGTGCCCATTCTGGAGCATTGGTTTCTGCGATGCGTTGAAGCGCGAATTCTTTCAATCTCTGAAGCACATCGGGAGACGGGGTGTCTCGCTCTATTACTGTGCCACCTGACATTTTGACATTGGCTATAACTTGTTTCAGACTGTCGGTAAAGCTCAGCATTTCCCTGACTCTGTGTAAGTGATTATGCGCCTAACTGCGAAATCTGTGGCTTCTCTTTGTAGCCGCTAACAACTTTTGCGTGCACACATCGCGTTTAAACATTAACTGCGCCTTGATTATAACCTGACCTTGTGATTTTTTGGTATTTTTGTGTGCTCTTTAGTATAATTGATTCCGAGGAGAAGATGCGCGCTGCCTGTCTTCGCCATCAATGGGACAGGTGGCGCACTGGCCCGTTGGCCTGTTTGGGCTCAACTGGGCGCGCACAGTGAAATTTTTTTAAGGAGAGAAATCGTTTCATGCCCCGCACTTTGCCAGCCGGGATGATTTTGCGTGACCGCTATGAAATTCGCCGTGTCATTGGGCAAGGCGGCGCGGGTTGCGTTTACCTGGCAGAAGATACGCGTTTAACAGGACGCTTATGTGCCATTAAAGAAGTGGTGCATGATTACTCCTTGCCCGATGCCCTTTTGAAGCAAGCGCGCGAGCAGTTTCAACAAGAAGCCCTGGTGTTGGCACGTTTGGATCATCCTAACTTGCCCAAGGTGTCGGATTTCTTCTCCGACGAGCACAGCGATTACCTGGTGATGGACTTCATCCCAGGGAAAGACTTGCGCACGCTAATGATGGAAGCCAAACGACGGGGGGAATTTTTACCCGAAAGCGAAGTGCTCTCTTGGGCCAGTCAATTAGCCGATGCCCTGACCTATCTACACAAGCAGGTTCCTCCTATTCTGCATCGCGATATCAAGCCGAGCAACCTGAAGGTCATGCCCAGTGGCCTGCTTAAGTTGGTGGATTTTGGGTTGGTCAAGGTGTTGACGGCTGACGAGAATACCGTAACCGTCATTCAGGGGCGTGGCACGGCCTTGTACACGCCTTTGGAGCAGTACGGTGGAGACGTGGGGCACACCGATGCGCGTAGTGATGTATATGCTTTTGGGGCGACCCTTTACCACTTGCTGACCAATCACCCGCCGGTGGAAGCGCGCGAACGTTTTCTCAACCCAGGCTGTTTACAGCCGTTGACGGTTTTCAATCCCAACATTAGCCCGCGCACTGAACGGGCTGTGCTGTGGGCCATGAACTTGCACCCTGACAACCGTCCTCCCAGCGTGGAGGTCTTTCGTGCGGCTTTGATGGGCGATTGGCAACCCTCGCGGCGCGGTGGCGAAGTCTTACCTCCGCCTACGTTGGTTGACCTGTTCTCTTTGCCAACGGAGCGGAAGATGGTTGGCGCAGTGGTGCTACTGCTCTTCCTCAGTTTGATTTTTTCCTTGTTGCGTTGACGCGACCATATTCGAATTACGCCACCACCAGGCACCCCACACTCCTAACCCATTACCCAATAGCATAGCGATACTTCCAGACAACATGCCGGCGTGTTGTTCCAACCACGGCGCACCTGGTAGGGGAGAAAGACTGTATAAATAGCTGATTAGCCCGCCCAGCAAAGCACTTAATCCTACTCTCATGCTCCAGCGCACATAGCCCTCGCGCAAGGTGATTTGATAGGCTAACCAACTTACGAGCCCACCGGCAAAAATGGCCAGCAGCCAGCGCCATAGCCCGCTCGTCTTATTTGATGGATTGGGTGGGGGCAGCAATGTCGGTGGGATAGGTTGTGTGGAGGTAGGTGTAACCACGGTTGTTGGTTGTAAAGTGGGCGTCAATGTAGGTGGCATGTTGGTAGGTGTGGCTTGTTCTCCGGTGATACCCACCCGTAATGGCTCCACCTGGACGGCTGGCTCGGTGCGAATACTGACTTCCAGCGTGCCGGGGGCTTCAATTGGGAAAGTGGTACGCGCGATACCATTGATGGTGTTGGCGGTGATGTCCTGTGCTGCGGGGCCGTCTTCTGTTTGGTATTGCAAAATGAAGTGTACCGGGGTGCCATTGGGGACCGGATGGCCGTTATGATCCAGAATGACGCTGGTGCGTACCGGAAACAAATCCCCAACGCGGAAAGTTGGTATCGCGAGTATCTCGCCTTGTGAAGTCTCACCTGCAATTGGAGGTACGTCTATATACAACCCAACCGTTTGCGCAGCATCGGGGGCTGTGGCTGCAATCAGGTCATAGCCTATGCCATACACAGAAACCGGTAAAGCGCCGGGTACGGGGCGGATTTCGTTGAACAGTAAGCGCGCGGCTACGTCAATGAACTCTGGCCCCTTGCTGTACAGTCCGTAGTAAGCGTTCAATTTTGAAATATCAGTGGCATCTAGGTAGTAAGGGGCGTTGAGTGCAAAGACAACCACGTGCTTGTTGCGCAGCAATTCTGGACGTTCGCTTAACAAGCGGCGTAATGCGAGAGAATTGGGGCGCTTTCGAGTGACATCCAACATAAGAAACACCACCCAATTGGCGCTATTGAGTTGGTATTCCACCTGTGTGCGCCCTGGGCCAAGGTCTAACATGGTGTTTAAGTTTTCAAAAGAATAGGAAATGAGATTGTGCGGTTGCACCTGCCCACCGGTAGCAGGCCCATACAGCCGCAAGACAGCCTCTTGCATGGCATTAACATCCAGCACGGGTTGTTCTGGACATACCGTACATTGTTGTGCGTTGTATGTGTCGGTAAAGAAGATAATGCGTTCGTTAAGGCGGGGTGGGGAAGGCAGCGTGGTTTCCAGGGCCTCTGAATTTGGGCTAATCAATGTGCTGGCCTTCTGGGCGACCTCAAACACAACCTGTGTGCCGTTGCCGATTTTCTCCAGGTTGCTGCTTTGAGGGTACACCTGGTCATATTGAAAATTGGGGTACAACTTGTATTTGAGTGTTAGTATACGCAATACCGCCTGGTCTACGCGCTGCGCAAAGGCCGGGTCTTCTCGGTATTTCTGAGTGAAAAATTCCAGCGTGTCCACAATGGTGGTGTAGGTATCGGGGTCATTGCTGGCCTGGAAATTTCCCAGGTACAACATGTCGTTACCGGCCAGCAGTGCATCGCGAGCCACCAGTCGGGCGTTGAAATCTCGTCCACTAGGGTCGTAAAAGCGGCGCACAGCCTGGCTACCCAGGTCGTCGCTGATCATTACCCCACCGGCGTTTTGCCAGAACTGCAGGGCAGGAAGGCTCATTAACTGCGTCAACGCCTGGGGATCGAAACTGACCGGACGGGTGGTATCGCGGATGTTGCCCTGTAACCCCTGATAGCGGATATGCGAGGTAAGCAACGCGTCAACACGGCTATTGTCATCGGCTGCGTTGCCGGTTACGGCAAAAAACGGCGCCAATTCAATCTGTTTGAGTTGTTCCAGGGTCTTGCGGATGGTGGCTACTTCGGTATCCGGGGGCCTATCCGAACTACCGCGCCCTGGGAAATACTTACCCACAACCGCCACGTGACCATTGCTGCCCTGGTGAACGCCGCGAATGTACGCCTGTCCCATTAACCCCACCCAGAAGGGATCCCCGCCAAAGGTGCGCGTGCCCAGGTCTTCCAGCCCGTCCGGGTTGGGCGTTTCCAGGACATCCAGGGATGGTCCTAACAGCAAGTTGACCCCCAGCGCAGCCAATTCTTGCCCTAACACAGCACCAATTTGCTCTGTCAGGTCAGGATCCCAGGTAGCGCCAAGTGCCATTTGATTGGGCAATGGCGTCATGCCGCTCAAAATTTGGCTGTACGGGTATCCGTCCCCCTCTTGTGCTATGCCCACAAGTAGCGGGATGTAGTGCGGTGTGTAGGTCTGCTCGGTGTAGATGTCAATGTTTTGCTGGAGACTGGCCTGCCAAGCATTTTCTTGTAGGCGTTGAATCAACCCTTGGGTGCTTGCGAGTACGTTTTCTGGGCCAACGATGTTGTTGTTTTCCGCCCGTAGGACGACGCCCCCAATGTGGTAATTGGTAATCAGGTTGTAGATGGACGTATTTGGCCCCACCGATTGTCCCTGAAAGGTGACCAGCACCAATTGTCCGACGCGTTCCTGAGGGGTTAACTGGTTCAATAGGATACTGGCCTGACTCTCAGGGGTAGGCGTATCCTGAGGGGATAGCGCCCCCTCAAAGGCCGCGCGTACTCCGCTGCCCGTCCACAAGGGGAGCAGCATACTCACAATCAACAGAAGGCGAAGGGCGATTTTCATAGTCATGGATGGAGCATTTAGGTTCTGTTGGCGTGGCGCTCTTTTTGCAAAATCTCCCGTAGGGCTTCCCGGCGGGCGGCGCCGCTCAGCATTTCCAACCGGCGGATGCCCAACGGATCAATCTCCTCCCGCAGAAGTGCCAGCGTTTCGGGGTCGGGGAGTGGCGTCTCACCCGCCTCAGGGGCTACGGGCAACGGAAAACGGGTCAACTTTTGGATGCGTTCTGGCGTATTGCCGGGGTGCCAGGAAATCAGGCGCATGTGTCCGTCTTTGAAGTCAAACTGACCGACATCGCTAACCAGGTACACCGGCCCGCTGCCGTGAGTGCGTTCGGGGGTGTGCCCCAGGCCGGAGCGGAAGTCCAGGTGTTCCACAAAGGTTAAGCGCGAGTGGCGCGGCACATACAGGTACATGTTGGGGCTGCTGAGGCTGACATCCGGAATGCCGCCGCTGCCCGGCAGACGCATACGTGGCTGGCGGTAATCTTTGCCAAAGGCGATGTTGTTGAAATTGCCATAAGCGTCCACTTGCGCGGGGCGGAAAAATTCTTTGGGGTGCAGGGTCGGCAAGATTTCGGTTGCTACGCGCGTAAATCCCACACTGATGAGGGCGCGTTTAAGCCACAGGGCTTCGATATTCACCAATCCCAGGGGTGCCGGTTCGCGGCACAGGCTTTGCCCGATGGCGGAGGCAAAATACAGCCTCGGGGCGTGCGTTCGACGGGCAAGTAAAAAAGCGGCTGTTACCAGCGGCGTAGCCAGCCCCTGCACAACCAGTTCGCCATCTTTTAGTTGGCGTGCCATGCAGGTGACCATGATTTCATCGGGCGTGGGTGGGGCGAGTGGAGACATGTGTACCTTTCAGGGGGCAGGTGATAAATCGGGGGCACGGAGCAGCAACGGGTTATCGGAGAAAATACCGTCCACGCCGAGGGCGAACAGGCGGCGGGCTTCTCCGACTTGATTGACCGTGTAGACGTGCACGCGCCCTCCCCGGCGGTGGACGCGTTGCACCAGTTTGGCAGTGACCGCGCTGCGTTCTGGGTGCAGGGCTGCATAGGGCACCAGAAGGCGGCCTAACAGGCCATTCAGCAGCCGTCCCGCGCCTGAATCGGTGGTCAACAACCCAACCGGTACTTCGGGGAGCAGTGCCTGAATGCGTCGCAGGGCCAGTGGATTGAACGACGAAAACATCACCCAGTCTTGCAAGTTGTATTGACGCACCAGCGCGGCCACGTGCCTGGGCAAATCATCTCCTGGGGTAGCGTAATTTTTCAATTCAATGTTGATGAAAACCTGCCCCCCAACGCTCTCGAAAACCTGCGCCAGGGTAGGGATGCGCTCTCCACGGAATTCGGGGGCAAAATACGCACCGGCATCCAACGTTTGCAGCGTGGAGAGCGGCGTGGCTCGTACTGCACCGTGACCATCGGTGGTGCGTTCCAGGGTGTCATCGTGGATGACGACCACTTCACCACTGGCGCACAACATAGCGTCCAATTCGATTGCCGCAGCCCCTTGCTGCACGGCTAATTGAAAAGCCGCCAGCGTGTTCTCGGGCGCGTAGGCGCTGGCGCCACGATGGGCAAAAATGACAAGGCGGGGTAAATTTTTGAACATAGGATAATGGGTTGTCGCTTCGCAACGTAAAACTGTAGGTGACGCAGATTGTGCCGATTTGTCCACGTCATTTGCGGATGAGTTACCAAAGCCAGAGAATGAGTTAGAACATACCTGTATTGTACCAATGAGTGTTCAAAATTGGGGTCTTCACGGTATAATCTGCATCATGAAACTTTCTGTGATTATCCCCGTGTACAATGAAGAGGTTACCCTGCGGGAAATCATCCGCCGTTTGGAAGCCGTAGGTGTGGCCGATGAAATCGTGATTGTCGATGATGGTTCGGTAGATGGGACACGCGCAATCTTGAAAGAATTCGAATCCCACGACAAAGTGCGTGTGTTCTACCACGAACGCAATCAAGGCAAAGGTGCAGCCGTGGTGACCGGTATGCGCCATGCCACCGGTGACGCCTTGCTCATTCAGGATGCCGACCTGGAGTACGACCCGCGTGATATTCCCTCGCTGCTTAAGCCGCTCGAAGAAGGTGTGGCCGATGTGGTTTATGGTTCTCGCTTTTTAGGTGCACCGCGCCGTTCCACCATGTTTTGGCACATGGTAGCGAACAAGTTGCTCACCCTGATGACCAACGTCCTGTACGATGCCATCCTGAGCGATATGGAGACCGGCTACAAACTCTTCCGGCGGGAAGTGGTACAGGGTATGACCATTCACGCCAGGCGCTTTGATTTTGAACCGGAATTCACCGCTAAAATCCTCAAACGCAAGGTGCGCATTTTTGAAGTGCCGATTACCTTCAACCCGCGTGATTACAATGAAGGTAAGAAAATCGGCCTCAAAGATGCCTTCGAAGCGGTCTGGACGCTGCTCAAGTATCGGGTTGTTGATTAGTCGGTTCGTCGGGTAATTTGCATTCCGCATTCTGCATTCTGCATTCTGCATTTCTCCCTTCGCCCATTGGATAGTGGTACAATCTATATGCCGACCGTATCTTCGGAACGGTACGGCCTTTTTTGACCTGCACAACCCTTTATTCTCATCCGGCTCCTACCCTGAAAGGAGGAAACCGTGTCAACCCTTACCCCTGTAATTCCACAAAAACATACCAAAACGCGTAAAGTTACCATTCGCACCCTATCTCGCAAAAAACAGGATGGCGAACCTATCGTCATGCTGACGGCCTACGACTACCCCAGCGCACAAGCCGCCGAAGCCGCCGGCGTGGATGTCATCCTGGTGGGTGATTCGCTGGGCATGGTCGTCCTGGGCTACGAAAACACCCTGCCCGTCACCATGCAAGACATGCTGCACCATTGCAAAGCCGTCGCGCGTGGCGCTCGCTCTCCGCTTTTGGTCGGCGACATGCCCTTCATGTCCTACCAGGTCAGCGTAGAAGAAGCGGTGCGCAATGCTGGACGCTTCCTGCAAGAAGCCGGCATGGATGCCGTCAAACTCGAAGGCGGACGTGAGCGCCTGCCGGCCGTGCGGGCTATCGTCTCGGCCGGAATTCCCGTGATGGGGCACCTTGGCCTGACCCCGCAAAGCGTCTCTCAACTGGGGGGCTTTCTCCGTCAGGGACGTACAGCCCAGGCCGCCCAGCGTCTGCTGGAGGATGCCCTGGCGCTTCAAGAAGCCGGCTGCTTCAGCCTGGTGCTGGAATCCGTGCCCACCCAACTGGCCGAATACATTACCGCTCGCCTTGAAATCCCCACCATCGGCATTGGTGCCGGAGCGGCCTGCGATGGTCAGGTGTTGGTTTTTCATGACCTGCTGGGCATGTTCGACCGCTTTGTGCCCTCCTTCGTGCGGCAATACGCCAACCTGCACGACCAAATTCAGGACGCCTTGCAGCGTTACGTGGCCGACGTGCAGTCACGCACCTTCCCCGGCGATGAACACGCCTTTGATATCTCCCTCGAAGAATGGCAGGACTTTCTGAGCCGCGTATCCTGATTTTCGGTACCGGCGCACTGGCGACCCTGTTTGCTGCCCGTCTCGGCCAATCCGGGGTGCAGGTCATGATGACCGGAAGGTGGGCGGCCGCCCTGGAGGTCATTGCCACCCACGGGGTCGTCCTGTACCCCCCAGATTCCCCCCGGGTACAGACCCACCCTCAGGTGGCGCGTGACCCCCAAGAGGGGCGCGGCATCCCCTGGGTCATCCTCCTACGCAAAGCCTGGCAAACTGCCGAGAGTGCCGAACAGTTGCGCCACATCCTGCCTCCCGATGGGTTGGTGCTCAGCCTGCAAAACGGACTGGGCAACCGCGAAACCCTGACCCAGGCGCTGGGTGAAGCGCGCGTCGCCGCGGGCGTGACCACCATCCCGGCGGCCTTGCGCTCCCCTGGCATTGTGCAACAGACCGGCCACGGCGAAATCCTGCTTGGGGAACATCCCCGCTTGGCGCCGCTGGCCGACGTATTGCGGCAGGCCGGTTTTGAAGTCCGCCTGTATGCCGACCTGCGCAGCGTGCAGTGGGGCAAACTGGTGATGAATGCGGCCATTAACCCCCTGGGGGCCTTGCTGCGCCTGCCGAATGGAGAACTACTGCGCGATCCCGCCGCCCGCCGCATGTTGCACGCCTTGACGCGTGAGGCGGCCGCCGTTGCTGCCTCCCTAAACATCACCTTGCCGTACCCAGACCCGCTGGCTGCCGTTGAACAGGTCATCCGTCGCACGGCGGTCAACGAAAACTCCATGCTCCAAGACCTGCGGCGCGGCGCGCCGGGGGAATTGGAAGCCATCACCGGCGCTATTTTGCGCATAGCCAAGGAGCAGGGCGTGGAGGTGCCCGTTACCCAGCAGGTGTATGCAAAATTGAAGAGTGGGTGAGTGTCGCTTGCCCCTCGCAACCGGTTTCCTCAAATGATTCAACCCCATTCATCTTATTCGAGTCCTATGAACCAGGTTACAACTTTTTCCGAACTACGCACCGCACGGGCCAATCTGCCCAAACCGATAGGCTTTGTGCCCACCATGGGCTATTTGCACGAAGGTCATCTTTCCCTGGTACGCCGCGCCAAAGCGGAGTGTGCCAGTGTGGTGGTCAGCATTTTTGTCAATCCCACCCAGTTTGCCCCCAGCGAAGACCTGGACGCCTACCCGCGCGATTTAGCGCGCGATTTTGCCCTCCTGGAAGCCGAAGGCGTGGATTTGGTGTGGACACCTACCCCCGAAGTCATGTATCCGCCCGCTTACCAGACCTGGGTGACGGTAGATGAGGTCACCCAGCCGTTGGAAGGGGCGCAGCGTCCCGGTCATTTTCGCGGTGTTACCACGGTGGTGGCCAAACTTTTCAATGCCGTCCAACCACAGCGAGCCTACTTTGGGCAAAAAGATGCCCAACAGGCGGCCGTCATTCGACAGATGACGCGCGACCTGAATTATCCCATCGAGATTGTGGTGTGTCCCATCGTGCGCGAGCCAGATGGCCTGGCGATGTCCAGCCGCAACACCTACCTCAACCCCCAGGAACGGCAGGCGGCCACCGTCTTGTACCGTGCCTTGCAGGCCGCACGCGCCGCCTTTGAGGCCGGTCAACGTGACGCCGACCATTTGCGCACTGTCATGACGGAAACCATCACCGCCGAACCCCTGGCGCGCCTGCAGTATGTTTCCTGTGCCGACCCTGAGACTTTGCAAGAATTGCGCGGCCAGGTAGCGCGTGCCCTGCTTTCGATGGCCGTCTTTGTTGGGAAAACTCGCCTGATTGACAATCTGGTATTACCGTAAAGGCGGAGTTCATCTATGCTGCTCACCATAGACATCGGCAATACGAATATCACCCTCGGCCTGTACAAGGACGAGACCCTCGGCCCTCGCTGGCGGTTGGCTACCGCTCACGACCGCATGCCGGACGAATACGGCTTACAACTTGTCGGCCTGCTCTCCCATGCCGGGATCGCTGTGGAAGCCATCACCGGCGTGTGCATGGCGTCCGTTGTGCCGCCGCTGACCCGCAAAATCGACAGCGCGTGCCGAAAATACCTGCACAAAGATCCGCTGATTGTAGAAGCCGGCGTAAAAACCGGCGTGCGCATTCGCTACCAAGACCCGCGCGCCGTAGGCGCCGACCGCATTGTGGACGCGGCCGCGGTGCAGCACTTGTACGGTGGCCCGGCCTGCGTGGTGGATTTCGGCACGGCCACCACCTTTGATGCTATCTCGGCGCAGGGCGATTATCTGGGCGGGGCGATTGCCCCCGGCATCGGTATTGCTGCCGAGGCGCTCTTCCAGCGCACGGCCAAACTGCCGCGCATTGACTTGCAGCGCCCCCCCGCGGCGATTGGGCGCAACACCATCCATGCCATGCAATCCGGCTTACTTTTCGGTTATGTAGGCCTGGTGGAAGGCATGGTTGCCCGCTTCCGGCGAGAACTGGGCGCTGAAATGAAGGTCATTGCCACCGGTGGGCTGGCTGAAATTATCGCCGATGAAACCCCCGTGATTGACATCGTTGCCCCCTGGTTGACGCTGGATGGGCTGCGGCTGATTTGGGAGATGAATTTGGAGTAAGACGTATGCAAAGGAAATTAATGGTAGGCAAAATTCACCGCGCCGTGGTTACGGGTGCGAACGTCAACTACGTTGGCTCCATCACCCTCGATCCTGTGTTGATGGAACCTGCCGGTATTTTGCCCTGGGAATTGGTGCAGGTGGTGGATGTGGAAAATGGTGCTCGTCTGGAAACCTATGTCATCCCTGGAGAGCCGGGCAGTGGCGCAGTGCAACTCAATGGTGCGGCTGCTCGCCTGGTGCAGGTAGGTGACCATGTCATCATCATCAACTACGCCTGGATGAGTGAGGCAGAAATAGCAGCACACCAACCGCATGCCGTTTTTGTGGATGATGGGAACCGCATCACCGAAGTGCGCTACTTACCCACCGCGCTGGATGCCACGCCGTTGCACGTGGCTTGATGGTGCATGTAGCGTAGGATAGGCTTCAGCCTGTCACAAACCAACGTAGGATAGGCTTCAGCCTGTCACAAACCAACGTAGGATAGGCTTCAGCCTGTCACAAACCAGCGTAGGATAGCCTTCAGCCTGTCACAAACCATCGTAGGGCAGGCTTCAGCCTGTCACAAACCATCGTAGGACAGGCTCCAGCCTGTCACAAACCAGCGTAGGACAGGCTTTCCAGCCTGTCACAAACCAGCGTAGGCTAGGCTTCAGCCTGTCACAAACCAGCGTAGGACAGGCTTTAGCCTGTCACAAACCAGCGTAGGACAGGCTCCAGCCTGTCACAAACCAGCGTAGGACAGGCTTTAGCCTGTCACAAACCAGCGTAGGACAGGCTCCAGCCTGCCCAAACCAGCGTAGGA
>DAOTZN010000289.1:0-41186 GCA_034434095.1 Anaerolineales bacterium | reverse complement strand
TAAACGACCTCTGTGTTAGCCGAGTGCTCAGGTTATAGCACATTTTCATGCTTGGTGGTGAACAGAGTTCATGGCGACTTCTCAAAAAAATATAGGGAGATCGACCATAGGGCGCAATAAAAATGTTACCACGAAGTCCCAAAGGCATGAAGGAAAGGCTAAAGACTTTGTGTCTTCGAGCCTTTGTGGTAGAAAACGCTAAAAGCCCCAGGGTATTGAGATGATACAGCCCCCAAACCTTAACGCAATTTATGGACGAACCCTTATCGGCAAATCAACACCGGAATGTGCACCCGTTGCAGCACACTTTCCAGCACGCTACCCAACAGTATCTCCCGCAAAGGACTACGATTATAACTGCCGATGAGAAGCACGTCGTAATTGCCGTGTTGCAGGTGGTGGGTGATACGTTCGGCTGGATCGCCTTCATCTTGCACATAATCTGCCGAAACCCCCAATTTCTCCAGATAGGCGCGGGCATCGCTTAACGGTTCTCCCTTTACCAGGGGCGCTTTCACGCTCAGCACGGTCAAGTGTGTGCCCCACTTGGCGGCCAGATAAGCGCTCACATACAGCGCCTCGCGTGCCTTGGGGGTATGGTCAAAGGCCAACAAAGCGCGTTCCATCTTTGTGGCTTGTCCTGGTACGGCCAAAATTGGGCGCGGGCAACGTCGCAACAATGTGCGGAAACCAGAACGCCAGCGCTGCCATACCCGCGGCCCAGGCGGATAGCGCAAACGCACCACTACCAGGTCGGCCCAGCGAGCGCGACTGCAAACCTCACGTTGCACATCACCGACGGCAATGGTCAGTGAACCACTTACGCCAGCCTCATTACAGTGCTGCGAAAAGGCGCTTTGTAACATTTGTGGACGCAGCAGGCTGGCGCTATGTTTATCCGGCACCACATGCAGACCACGCAATATGCTGCCATCTCGTTGACCAAACAGCGCAGCCTGGGTAACCACCTCCCAGGTATCATCATCCCCTTTGACGGGGATCAAGAGCGTATCGAACAAATGACTTTCTGCCTGCTGCTTCTCCTGCCGCCAGGTACCGGGGGATGGCCCGCTTTCCATGGGGTCTGGCACCAGTAGGTCGTATAGCCTTTGGGTGGTTTGTTCCCACCAATAGCGCAGGCGATGCCCAATACGCTGGTGTAACCCCCTGGCGGTTTCATCTACGCTGACCTCCCACCCCAGTTTCTCCTGGATTTCACGCTGATGTTCGGCCAGCCACAAATACAAGTCGGTTTCGGTACGTCCTGGGAAGTGACGCAGCAAGCCCTCGCGTCGGATGATGCGCACGACCGGCAAATACACATTGTCGTACCAGGAAACAACCGCCTCCTCCCAGTCAATGCCGCGCCGCTTTTCCAGCCCCATAAAATAGCGGTGTACCCGAATGTGTTCTTCCAATAGGTCGTATTTGCCTGGCTCGGTGACCATTACTTTGGCCTTTGGGCGCAGCCGGTCAATCGGCACGCGTTCCAGGAAGCGCACATACTCGGCCTTGAGAATCAGGTCGTCGATATCATCTTCGGCAGCCAGCGGCACACGCGTCTGCACTTCAGTCACATACGCCTGAATGCTGTGCGCTCCGTTGCGACGCGCTACCGAGACGCGATGATTGCCGTCTTTGACGAAGTAAGCCTCTCCCACCTTGTATACCTCAATCGGAGGTAGGCCTCGCAGCCCGGCCGCCTTTTGATTGACCTGCGCCCAGCGGTGCGGGTCCACATTGCCCTTGGGCAAGAAACTGCGGGTGAAATCGGTATAACGTCCCACGCTACCGACGATGGCATCCAGCGGAATATCCTGCAAACCAACGTTTTTGCCTTCCACGGCGCGTAATTTCTGGCGCACTGTCTCGAAGGGCAGCAGGTTAGCCGAGCGCCCGCGTAGTTTTGCCACCAGCATCTCCAGCGCGGCCTGCCGGCGGGCCTCGCGGAAATCTTCAATCGCGGCATGGTAGGCTAGCAATGGTTGCTCTTCCATAAGTCACCGTTCGTCATGATTGATGGGATGGCGGTAAAAAATCAGCGTATTTGGGCGCAAGAAATACCACACATTCAGCCCTGTCCACAGCAGCATCCCCAGGATTTTGCTGCTGGCCATTAACTGGGTTGGCGAGTCAGGCGTGGTGATAATCAGCACAACCTGCGCAAAAATTTGCAAACCGTAATACAATACCAACAGGTAAATCAACGCGCTGCGGGATGGATCGTGCCCCGCGAAGGCACCCAGCGCGGTAAAAACAATCATTGCTCCCAGACCGGCGGTGAGCAAGGCTGCCCCACCGCCGGATTGTGGCTTGCTCTTCAGCACCCACAATACCGTGGCAAAGACGGGTGCCAGCCCGGCGATAAATGCGTCGGCCATGCTGAGCAAAGTGACACCCAGAGGGCGTGGCGGTCGTTGAGGACGGCTTTCCATGCCTTCATTGTACCCCATTTGCCGACGACAAATCTCAAATTCTTTCCCTGCCATGAAACCGTATCTTCCCCTTGCACTTGCCCTTCTTTTGTTGCTGACTGCCTGCGGCACGGCCCCGATGGTTCCTTCCGCACTCCCCGAAGTTTCCCCAACCCCTCGGGTACCAACGCCGACCGTTCCAGGTGTTCCCGTTTCCACAAATACCCCACCCCCCAAGGTGACCGAAGTCCCCGTCACCCTGTTGCCCCTGGATGGTCCGGCAGCCCGGCGCAGTGCCGAATACTCCGGCATGGCCTGGTATGGCGAAACCCTCGTCCTCCTGCCTCAATACCCCAACCGCTTCACTGCCCAAGCCGAGGATGCCGATGGCGCTTTGTTTGTGCTCTCCCAGGAAGAAATCCTGAACGCTCTGGAGACGGCCTCGCCCCTCGAACCGCGTGCCCTGCCGTTGTGGTGGGGAGACCTGCCCAGGCAAATCCCCGGCTTTGAAGGCTTTGAAGCGCTTGCTTTCGATGGCGAGACCGCTTACCTGACGATTGAAGCCTCGCCCGGCAGCATGAAAGGCTACCTGGTGCGCGGATTCATAGCGCCTGATTTGAGCGCCTTGCGCATAGACGTTGACTCGCTGACCGAAATTTCCCTCCCGGCCGACATTCCCAACAAGAGCGATGAGAGTTTGCTGCTGACGCCCCAGGGCGTAGCGGCCTTCTACGAAGTCAACGGGGCGCGCCTCAACCCCGCGCCTGCGGCGCAGGTCTTTTCTTCACAGATGGCGCCCGTAGCGCAGGTGTCTTTTCCTCGTCTCGAGTACCGTCTGACGGATGTCAGCACCCTGGATGCGCAGGGCGTTTTTTGGGGCATCAATTACTTTTACCCTGGGGATGTGGAGCAGCGCACCCCTGATGACCCCCTGGCAGTGCAATACGGTTTGGGTGAAACGCACGCCCACAGCGAAATAGTCGAGCGTTTAGTGGCCTTTCGCTGGAATGAGACGGGCATCACCTTATTGCCCCAGGCGCCTATCTATCTACAACTGGCCACCGATGGGGAAGCGCGCAATTGGGAAGGCCTTGTCCGCTTGCCGGGGCGCGGCTTTTTACTGGTGACGGATAAATACCCTGAGACCTTGTTGGGTTTTGTGCCCTGGTAGTTAGGTAGTTAGGTAGTTGGGTAGTTAGTTAGTGTGCCCGTAGGGGCGAAAGGTGTTTTGCCCGTAGGGGCTCTACACTCTGCACTTCCCGCTTCCCACTTTGCACTCTGCACTTTATAATCCCAGCCAGCGAGCCGCGGCCTCTGGCAGGTTGTTCAGACTGTCCACCCGCATGGTGCATTGGGGTAGCGATTCCAGAAACAGTTGGCCGTAACGTTTTGTCAGCACACGGCGATCCATGATGACCACCACGCCGCGGTCTTGACGGGTGCGGATTAGCCGTCCGAAGCCTTGTCGAAAGCGCAAGATGGCCTCGGGAATGGAATACTGGTAGAAGGCATCGTCGAAAGTCTCTGAGCGGGCGGCGATAATGGGGTCTGAGGGCACCCCAAAAGGGAGTTTGACAATTACCAAAACGGAGAGATCCTCTCCGGGGATGTCTACCCCCTCCCAAAAGGCGCGCGTCCCCAGGAGTACGGTTTGTTCTCCGCTGCGGAAGGTCTCTAACAGGGCGTGTGGCGAAGCCCCTTCCCCTTGTTCCAGCACACTGATGTTATCGCGTTCTAAAATTGGGCGAATGGCACGCGAGGTACGGCGCAACTGTTCGTAGGAAGTGAACAGTACCAACGCGCGCCCGCCGGTAGCGCGGCACAGGCGCACCAGGCCTTGTTCAATAGCACGTTGATGTCCATGCCGGTCTTGTGGTTCGGGAATATCCTTGGGAATGTATAGCAGGGCGGATGATTCATAATCGAAGGGGGAGCCGAGGGTTAGTTCATCCGCATCGTAGGCGTTCAAGCGGTTTTTGATGTAATCAAATTCACCGGCTGCTGTCAGGGTAGCAGAGGTAACGATAACGGCGTCCTTTTCATGCCACAGGTATCGTTCCATCAGCGGTCCAACGTGCAGTGGGGCGCTGTTGATTTTCAAGTTGTTATAGGATGCGCGTGCCTCCACCCAGTAGACGCGGTCGGAAGAAGGATGAAAGACCAGTTCATCAATGGTGGTGTAAGCCTCCATTATGCGATGGTACAAGTTGCTCAACATGCTGAAGGTATCTTCCATCTCTTCCAATTCGCTTTCTGCCATTTCCCCGGCTGCCTGCACCACTTGTTTCAAGTACTCATCCAGCAAACGGAAGGACTGCGTTGCCTCTTCCCAGGCCGTTTCCACATCCAGCCAGGCGGGCTGAGTGCGGGTGGCCGGCAGGATGCGCACTTGTTGACCATAAGTCCCGACGCCCTGTCCCGCGCGCACTTCGTACAAAAATTGGTCGAGTACTCCAAAAAATTGCCTGGCCTGGTTTTGAAACTGAAAGGCGTTTGTAGTGATCTGCTCGGCCAGCCGGTTTAGTGCCGCCCCCTGACTGGGTTCTAGCAATTCGTCTCCCAGATGGAGTAGACGCGCCAGCACGCCCGTGGAGGGGCTTCCCAGTTCGCGCACCAAACGTTCAATATCCCAGGCCGTGAGTTGCGTACTTAACGCGCTGGTTACGGCATCTTCCAGATGATGCCCCTCGTCAATGATGACGTGGCTGTACTCGGGCAATACGCGATTTCCCACCACCATGTCGGCCAACAGCAAGGCGTGGTTGACGATGAGGATATGCGCGCTGTGGGCAGCCTGTCGGGCGCGGTAAAATGGGCAGGCGCCGCCGGTGCGTTTGAGGCAGGTTTCGGCTGTGCAGCCTTCGTCTTCTGCAGAAATGCGTTGCCAGGCTTCGCGTTCTTCCGGGCCGTTCAGATTGATTTCTGTACGGTCTCCGCTGCCACCGTACTGCATCCATACTTGCACTTTGCCCAGTACGCGTAGTTCGGCCGGGGTTTCCACGCCGCGCCGACGCAGGTTTTCCAGACGACGTGGGCACACGTAGTGACTGCGCCCCTTGAGTACTGCGGCGCGAATATCCAATTGGAGCGCTGCGCGAATGGTGGGGATATCCTTGTTGAGTAATTGGTCTTGCAAGTTGATGGTGTTGGTGGAAATCACCACCCGCGTTTGGTTTTCGTAAGCCCACAGGGCAGCCGGTAACAGGTAAGCGATAGATTTTCCGGTGCCGGTGCCGGCCTCCACCATCAAGTGCCGATTTTCGGAGATGGCAGTAGCGACGACCTCGAGCATGGCAACCTGCTCCTGACGGTGTTCAAACGTCTCCATATACCGGGCAAAAGCCCCTCCGGGCGTCAACAGGCTGACAACCGCTTCGATATCTAGTGGACGAGGTGCTTTAGGGAGTTGCAAAGGAGGGGGCGCCTGACCGTGTGGTTTCCGGAATAATGGCGCATCTTCGTGTGCGCTCCCGCCTCGGATGGGTTGCCGGCCGCGCAGGCGTAAGGCTTGTTGAAATGCCCAATACCCATGCCACGAGGGCAATTGCGAACTCTGACGCACAATTTCAGCCAGCAATTTAAGCGGCAAGGCCTGCGCCATCTTGAACAATTCCAGAAACAGGACGTGCGTGACGCGCGCATCATCCAGGGCGCGGTGAGTGGCGGGCAGTTCAATGCCCAGTGCTTCTGCCAGCGCGCCTAATTTGTAGCGCCCGGCGCGCGGCATCAGGATGGCGGCCATTTCGTAGGTGTCAATGGGGGGATTGTTCAAAAAACCGCCTGGGCGGCTCAAAAAGGCCAGGTCGAATTTGACATTGTGCCCCAGGACGGGCGCATTCCCCACAAAATCTAGCAAGTCGGCGTACACCTGTTGCAGGTAGGGGGCATCTGCAACTGTTTCGTTATGGATGCCGGTCAAGTGGGTGATTTCCGGGGGAATGGGGCGCCCCGGATTAATGAGCGTGCTCCATTCCTCTTCGACAACCGGACCTCGAAAGCGTACCGCACCGATTTCGATAATGGCGTCTTTGTTTGTATCCAGGCCGGTGGTTTCTACGTCAATGGCAACGATGGTGGGCAAGTCAATTTTCATGGCAAGGATTATATCACTGTGAGTGACTCCACAGCGCTGCTGGCGCTGCTCAAACAGAAAGAAACGGAGCCCAGGCTCGGCGGACTGAAGTCCTGCCTCAGTTTGTGAAAGTCGGTTAGAACCGACTAGAGATGCAAACCAATAGGGACATTAAATTGACCGACTTCATTATATAAAGATATTTTTTAACGCAAAGGCACAAAGCCGCTAAGATTTTTAAATTTCTATTGTTTTCCTTTGCGTCTTGGCGACTCTGCGTTAAGGTTTCCGGTTTTGGGGTACTGGAAGCCGTCCTGTAGGACAGCAGCCTGGAAAACCTGCGCTACAAGACAAATTCTCAGGTGTTGAACATTGGCTTCGGCTAAGTTTCTTAGTAGCGCTGCTGGCGCTGCTCAAACAGAAAGCACCTGATGTGTACTTGATGCGCACTTGATGTGCAGCCGGCTTCCAGCCGGCTGATTGCTATCCCCTGTTCGCTGTCTGCTGTCCGCTGACGGCTGTTTGCTGTCAAAACGCCTTTCTCCCCCAACTACCCAACTAAATTGCAGTATAATCCCCCCGCACCCTTTTCAAAACGTTATCCCCTTGGAGGTTTTGTGATCGCAGAAACTGCCCGTCGTGTGCGGGAAAATGTGCAAAAAGTTATCGTTGGCAAGGCCGAAATTATCGATTTGGCGCTGGTTGCCGTGTTGTGTGAAGGCCATGTCTTGCTGGAAGACGTGCCCGGTACGGGCAAAACCACCCTGGCGCGTGCCCTGGCGGCTTCGCTGGGCTGCTCCTTCCG
This sequence comes from Anaerolineales bacterium, assembly GCA_034434095.1. Lineage (GTDB taxonomy): Bacteria > Chloroflexota > Anaerolineae > Anaerolineales > DRKV01 > DRKV01. The sequence goes on along the minus strand of DAOTZN010000289.1, from coordinate 33,895 downwards.
CCGCATTCAATTCACCCCCGACCTGCTGCCGACCGACGTGACCGGCCTCAGTTGGTTCAACCAAAAGGAACAGCAATTTGAATTCCGCCCGGGGCCGATTATGTCACAAGTGGTCCTGGCCGACGAAATCAACCGTGCCACACCGCGCACGCAATCGGCCTTGTTGGAGGCCATGCAAGAACGGCAGGTGACCGTGGAAGGGACAACGCGTCCCTTGCCGCGTCCCTTCCTGGTGCTGGCAACCCAAAACCCGGTCGAACTGGAGGGCACCTTCCCGCTACCTGAAGCGCAGGTAGACCGCTTTCTCTTGCGTATAGCCATTGGGTACCCAACGCAAGAGGAAGAAAACAACCTCTTAGAGCGCTTCCGCACCGCCGACCCCCTAGCCGACCTCGCGGCGGTAACTACGCCCGAAGAAATCACCGCCTTACAGGCTGCCCGTCAGCAGGTGCGCGTAGAAGCCAGTGTGCGCAATTACATTGTTGCCGTAGCCCGGGCCACGCGTGAACACCCCGAAATTGAACTAGGCGCCAGTCCACGCGCTACATTGGCCTTGTATCAGGCTTCTCAAGCCTGGGCGGCCATTGCCGGACGGGAATACGTCCTGCCGGATGACGTCAAAGAGATGGCCCCGCATGTCCTTACCCATCGCTTGATGATTGCACCTCAGGCGCAACTGCGTGGCCGTCGGCCCGAAGAACTGGTTGCCGATATTGTCGCCTCCGTCCCCGTGCCGGTGGAGGATTAGCCCGTGGTTGCCAAACGCTGGCTGCCCTTTCTGGGCGCGGCTTTCCTGCTTGGGGTAGTGCTGGATATCCCCTGGCTCTCCACCTTGGCGGTCTCGGTGAGCGTCATCATCGGGCTGGCCGCCTGGTGGCGGGCGCATGCCCTGGATGATGTTTTTTACCACCGGCGGTTTCACTATACGCGTGGCTTCCCCGGCGAAACCACCGAGGTCGTCATCGAAATTGAAAACCGCAAATTGCTGCCGCTTTCCTGGCTGCGGGTGCAAGATCGCTGGCCCCATGCCGTCGGCCCGCGGGATGAAAACGTGTTAGCGCCCTCCCATTTGCCCGATGAGGGACTGCTGGTCAACCTGTTTAGTCTGCGCTGGTTTGAGCGCACCCGGCGGCGTTACGAAATCACTTTCCGCAAGCGTGGCGTGTATCGCGTTGGTCCGGCAAGACTGCAATCGGGTGATTTATTCGGCCTCTACGAACAAACCCGTACGCTGCCAAGCGCCGACCGCCTGACCGTTTTTCCGTCCCTCCTGCCGCTCCCACCGCAGGATGTCCCCACGCAAGACCCATTGGGACACAAGCGCACCCGCAGACGCCTATTCCAAGACCCCAGTCAGCCGATGGGTGTGCGCGAATACCACCCCGAAGATGGGTTGCGGCGCATCCACTGGCCGGCCACGGCGCGCACCGGACGCTTGCAAGTTAAGGTCTACCAACCCACCTCGGGTCGTGTGGTGATTGTGTGCCTGAACGTGACCACTTTTGTGCGTCACTGGGAAGGGGTAGACACCGAAATTCTGGAGCGTCTGATTAGCACCGCCGCCACCCTGGTTACGCAGGGCATCGAGGCCGGATTACAGGTTGGGTTAATCTCCAATGGCTGTCTCAGCCACTCCGACCGGCCCTTCCGCGTGCCGCCGGGCAGTACGCCCCGTCAACAGGCCATTTTGCTGGAAGCCCTGGCAGGCGTCAGTCCGGTAGTGATTGCGCCCTTTGAACGCTTCTTGCTGCGAGAAATGCCACATTTACCCTATGGCGCCTCCCTGGTCGTAGTGAGCGCTATTTTCACTCCGGCTTTGAACGAGACACTCTTGCGCCTGAAGCGCGCCGGGCGCCGTATCAGCCTGGTATCCCTATCCACCGACCCGCCCCCCGTCATTCCGGGCGTGGAAAGCATACGCGTATGAAGACAACCACCTGGCAAGAACTGGCCCTCATCACACTTACGGGTATGGAAGTGGCTGCCTTCGCACCCTGGATGCACAGCATTTCCCCACCCATTGCTGCTACCCCCTTGGCGCGTTTTATCCTCCTGGCCTGGCTTTTTGTCACTCTGACAGCCGCTCTCCAGCGTATAAGCGCCGGGCTGAACCTGCGCCAATCCATCCGCCGTTTGTTGGCCCTGCTGGTGCTGGTTGTTGGCCTGCTGACAATGCTGCGCCTGTGGATTGACCCGCACCTGGCGCAAAATATGCAGGCCATGTATCAACAACCGTTGAACGGTATCGAAGAAGCGCCGCGCGTCATTCCAGCCTGGTTTTGGGTGATTACGTTTGCCCTCATGTTGTGGGGGCGTGGGTTGGCACTTGGCCGAGAGCGCATTGGCTCCTCAACGGTCATGCGTTCCTTTAAGGGTGGGGTGGTTTCGCTGGCGTTGTTTGCCCTTGTTGAGCAGGCCGCCCGTCCTGCGAAACCAGATTTTTCCACCGGCTTATTGCTCACCTTCCTCACCACGGCCTTGCTGGCGCTGGCGACCAGTCGGGTGAGCACCTTGGCGCGCTTGCGCGGTGGCCACCGCAACCCCTTTGACCGGCGTTGGGGTACCTTCATCACCGTGAGCGTGCTGACCATCACGCTCATTGGGGTAGGAACTGCGCTTATCATCTCCGGGCGTACAGATTTTATTGCTGCGGCGGTTGAAACGTTATCCGTCCTGCTCGGGGCAGTGCTGCTGGCGCCCTTCCTCTTGCTCCTGGCGCTCTTGCAGCCGGCCTTCAACAGCCTGCTACAGGCTGCCCCGGCGGGGGAAGCCACCCCCATGCCAACGCTGGCCGCTCCGCAGTTGCCCGATTTATCGACCTTACAACAGACAGAGGCCTGGGTGCCGCCCGATGTCCGCCCGCTCTTTTTGGGGGTAGGCGGATTGGTGCTATTGGTCATTGTGATTTTGATGATGCGGACGATGGCCGACCGTTTAGAACGTCCTCGACGCCCAGAAGGTTTTCTCGACACCCTGGAAACAGACGCCCCCCCAGGTGGGTTGCGCTCCCGTTTGGTCTCCCTGGCCCAAAAGTTACGCGGCTTAGACGGCCTCACCCCGGGGCAGCGCCGACGAGCCGCCGCGCGCATTCGTCAAATTTACGCCGATTTCATCACCCTATGTGCCCGGAACGACCTCGCCCGTCCGGTGGCCACAACCCCCCTGGAGTTCATCCCTCTAACGGTTGACCTGTTGCCCACGGCCCAATCCGAAGTGCGTGCCATCACGGAAGCCTACTTGCGCGTGCGCTATGGCGAGTTGCCGGAAACCCGGCAGGAAGTACAGGTTGTGGAAGTCGCCTGGCAGCGGGTCAAGGAGTGTATGATGCAGTGAACCCCTATCCCCTCCTGGCGCGGCGTCCCTGGCGTGAAATCGCGCTTTTAGCTCAGGTGAGCATGGTGCTGGCCTGGGTAGTCCCCTGGTTTCGCTCGCTGACGCCGGGCACGTATGCTGCCGGTATAGGGCGTCCCCTGTTGCTTTTTGCTCTCCTGATTGTGAGCGCGCACTACCTGATGCGGATGATGGGATGGCTGCGCCTGCGTCCAGATGTGCAACGCAATCTACTTGGGGGTTGGATGGTCATTGTGAGTCTGCCGGCGTTACACTTTTTGCTATACTTTGGCGAGCCGTTTGCGCCAGGGAAAACATTTCTACGTCCGTTTCAGGCTTTTCGTAATGTGTTTACGGTCTTCCCCGACGAGTTTTTCGTGCTGGCAGCAGTCGTCTCGTGCACGTTATACGGTGCATCATTGGCCGGGCAGCATGTTGGCCCGCGCGATTTTTTTGCCCGTTTCCGCTTTGGGGTATTCATGCTGTTGCTGTTTGCACTCTTCAACACCGTGGTGACGGGCGAGAGCGCTGAAGATACCTTGTTGCTCTTTCTGGGCAGCGCCCTGGTAGGGTTAATTTCTGCTCGCCTGGCAGTGTTAGAGCGCATGCGTGGTGGCCGGCGGAGTCCATTCGATTGGCGCTGGGGGGTAGCGATGTTGTTGGCCCTGGCGGGGACGCTAGGCGCGGCGTTTTTCTTGTCACAAGGTGCGGATAGCCGCCTGGTGCAACTTGCCGTGCGCCTTTTGGCCTGGTTGGGCGCCTTGCTGGTAGGTGTGGCTTTCTTGTTGCTCATGCCGGTGGTCATCTTTGTGGTTACGTTGTTGACACGTTTGTTTCAGGCGCTTTCCTTTGATGACTGGTTCCCACAGGCATGGCACAACTTGGGCATATTGTTGAACGCCCTGCGTGCCCTAAGTGATGATGCGGCCTCGTGGCTGGCGCGTCATCTGCCGGATATATCATCGCTTAAGCCATTTTTACTGTGGGGCGGTCTCATTTTTGTCGCCTTCATCGGGATAATGTGGCTTGGCATTCGATGGTTTTGGCCTCAACGGGTAGACGGTGCCGCGGATATCATGAAACCCTGGGGGCGTCGGGCGGTATGGCACTACCTCAAGACACGCTGGCAGGCGCGGGTGCGTCATCTTCTCCAGCAGGCCGCCGCGCTCTCCCCGCGGGGGCGCATGCGCCGTCGGGCTGTTGCACACATTCGGGAGGTCTACCGTCTGTTGTTAGAAGCCTGCGCGGAGCATGATTTTTCCCGTCAGAAGGCACAAACGCCTCTGGAATTCCTGGCCGCGTTAGAAACGGCTTTCCCGCAATCGGCCACCGATTTTCGCCTGCTAACCGAGGTTTATCTGCGGGTGCGTTATGGCGAATATCCCGAAATACTGGATGAAGTCCATGCTGTAGATCAAGCCTGGGAGCGAGTACAGAAGGTGCTCGCCGGCGAGAGATAAAAAAACACCCCATCGGAGTTTTCCAATGGGATGTTTTGTTTCAAGGGAAGCAAAGAGATCTGGGGGTTACTCGCAACAAACGCGAATGTCTATCAACTCATCCACCAACGGGGTGATAATTTCTTTGACAACTTCCATGTCAATGTTATCTACCTTGAAGGTGACCAAGCGGTTGTTGGGTGTGGTTCCTTCAAATTGTCCAAAGGCGATGAAATTGCCGCCTTTCTGGGAGATGGCCGCCGTTAGGGCTGCCAATTCTCCACTCTTATGCGGTACCAGGGCGGTGACACGTACACCCATGTTGCGGGCGCCCATTAGTTCCAGGAAGAGTTTGAACAGATCGGTTTCCGTGATGATGCCCACTACCTCATCACCGCTCATAACGGGTAGCCCACCGATTTTATTGTCGGCCATGATGCGAGCGGCCTGTTCAATGGGTGTGTCTTCGGTGACGGTGATGACATCGCGGGTCATCACGTCGCCCACTGTGACTTTGCTGAGCAGGTAATTCAATTCCCACACGCTCAACGAAGTGGCGGGAGAAGGAGAGGCATTGAGCAGGTCTTTATCAGAAACGATGCCCACCAACTTGCCATTATCAACCACCGGCGTGCGGCGAATGTGTTCACGTTTCATCAAATCCAGCGCCTCAACAATAGGCATATCGGATGCGATGGTAATTATAGGTTTGGTCATGCGTTCACCGACAAGCATGGGATTTTCCTCCTTGAAGATAAAGTAAACTGGAAATTTGTTTGGTTTTAGATACTTCAAACATACCAGATTTTAGGGGCTATTTCTAGTGATTTCTGGCACATTTTGGGGTGATTAAGTCCGTTAAATAGTTTGAGCAATTAGAGCCCAAGGTAGGCCGCGCGTACGTGCTCGTTTTCCATCAGTTCTCGAGATGGGCCTTCTAGTGCCATTTTGCCCTCGGCCAGCACGTAACCGTAGTCGCTGACTGCCAGCGCCATTTGTACGTTTTGCTCTACCAGCAAGATGGTGATGCCGAGTTTCTTGAGTTCGCGAAGCGTTTCGAACAACCCTAACACCAATACGGGTGCCAGGCCAAGCGAAAGTTCGTCGATCATGAGCACCTTCGGCTCGGCCATGATCCCGCGTGCTACTGCCAACATCTGTTGTTCTCCGCCGCTCATTGTACCGGCTTTTTGGGTGTGGCGCTCTTTTAGACGCGGGAACATCTCGTATACCCGTTCCAGATTTTTAGCGTAATTGGCACGGGCGCGCTTGGGCGAGGCACCCATTTCTAGATTTTCTTCCACCGTCATATCGGTGAATAACTGTCGTCCTTCAGGGACGAGTACCAGCCCTCGCTCGGCTTTTTCGTGTGCTGAAAGATGGCTGACATCCTCGTCTTCAAAGGTAATCTTGCCCTGCCAGGGTTTAAGCAACCCCATGACGGTGCGCAGCGTGGTGGTCTTTCCGGCGCCGTTGCTGCCTACCAGGGAGGTCAGCAGGCCGTCACGCAGTTCCATACTGGTGCCCCACAAAATTTGTACTTCGCCATAACCGGCAGAGACATCGTGAATTTCCAGAATGCTCATTCTGCTCCCTCCATCAGGCGTTGTGCCAGTTTGGGATCTCCCAGGTAGGCTTCGATAACCTTGGGGTTATTGCTGACTTCCTCCGGGCTGCCCTCGGCGATTTGTTGCCCGTAATCTAACACCAGGATGCGGTCGGAGACATTCATGATGGCGTGCATGACGTGTTCAATCATGATGATGGTGATGCCCTGCTCGCGAATGCGTTGCACTACATCTACCATGTGGTCGATTTCGGATGGATTCAAACCGGCCAATACCTCGTCTAGCAACAGAAGATAGGGACGAGAAGCCAGGGCACGCCCCATTTCCAGGCGTTTCTTTTGCGCTACGTTCAGACTACTGGCTAGTTGATCGGCGCGTTCACTCAGACCAATGAATTCCAACACTTCGTGAGCGATTTTGCGCGCCTGTGCCAGCCCATGATTCTCGCGTCCAAAACATGCACCAACCATGACGTTTTCCAGTACCGTCATATCATTGAGTGGCTTGACGATTTGGTGCGTGCGTGCCAGACCTTTATGTGCCATGTACGTGGTGTTTTTGTGGGTCACATCTTCACCCAAAAAGATGATGCGACCTTTGCTAGGGGTGTACACACCATTGATGACGTTGAACAGGGTGGTTTTCCCCGCCCCGTTGGGGCCAATCAAACCCAGAATTTGTCCTTTGGGCAGGTCAAAGGTAACATTTTGCAGTGCCTGCAAGCCTCCAAAGTTTTTTGAGACGCCTTGTACTTGTAAGATCATTGCAGTACCCTCCGCCATTTAGGCCACCGTTGGCGTAGCCAACCAACTATGCCCGCTGGAATGAACAGGATAACAATTAACAATACCACGCCGGAAACGGCCAACTGAATATTTTTGAACAGTGGATTAATCAGCAGCAGACCGCGCAGGCGCTGATAACCGCTTGCGCCCAGCAACGGGCCCAGTATCGTACCCTGCCCGCCCAGCATGACCATTACGATCATTTCAATGGAGGTATGCAACGGGAAGGCCTCTGCTGGTTCGATACTACCGTTTTTGAAGAAAAACAATGCCCCAACCATACCGGGAATAATGGCCGAGAGCACATACGCCCACGTTTTGGCATCCGGTGCAGGTACACCCATTACTTCGGCGGCGTCTTCATCTTCGCGAATTGCCAGCAGACCTAACCCAAATTTGGATGTCTTGACCAGGTAACTCATGATTACGACAACTATCGTCAGCACCAGCATGACATAAAAAGACATGTTGAGTGCTTGCATGGCACCACCATACTTTTGATAAACACTGAAGTTCATACTCATGCCGATTGGCCCGCCAAACGGCTCGAAGTTATTGATGAAGGCGCGTACGGCCTCATTAACGCCGATTGTAGCCAGGGCGAAATAGGCACCTCGCAGGCGCAGGATGGACTTCCCCAGGAGAAAAGCCAATAGCGCCGAACTTAGCCCCGCCAACAGCATAGCGATCCACAATGATTGACCCTGAGCGGTAACCATGTACAAGCCGATATAGCCGCCTAATCCAAAAAAAACGATATGGCCGAAACTTACATAGCCGGTGTACCCTAACAGAATATTGAGGCTAGATGCCAGAGCAATGGCGCGTAGTACGGTAAAGGCAACTTCTCGACTGGCGGCATTTTGGTTCACAATAGGGCCAAGGCCAACCAACGCGACGATAACCAGTGAGGTAAGTAAACCCAGGTGATTTCGTAAAGTGTTCATTCCTTCGCTCCAAATAAGCCATTAGGGCGTACCAACAGAATGATAACGAAAAGTACGAATTCGATCACGGGCACCCAGGTGGTTTGTGTAAATGCCGGAATGATGCCCTCCAGTAACCCAAGAATTAGCCCCCCAACCAGTGCCCCTACTGGGTTGCCTAATCCACCGAGCACACCGATAACAAAACTCTTGGTCTCATAAGTGCCGCCGGATAGGATGGTGAAGGGCAAGAAAGTGGCAATTAGCGCGCCTGCAATTGCAGCCAGCATGGTGCCGATGCCAAAACTGATGGCCAACACCCGATTGGATGGAATGCCTACCAGTTCGGCTGCCGAGCGGTTGTTGGCTACGGCTCGGATGTATTTTCCCAGGCGGGTGCGGTACAGAAAATAGTACAATCCGCCGGTCACCAGACTGGCGATGAAAGCCGCGATGATGCGGGTGTATTGTAGTGTGATGGGGCCGAGTGTGAAAGCACCCAACCGAAAATCTACATTGCGCGGGGAAGTGGTGAAAACCGCCGTGCCAATGCCAATAATAATCATATTGACCGCAAATGTTGCCAATAGACTGGAAAGATGTGGCGCGTCAATCACACGTTGTACGGCTATCAGATAAATGATTACGCCCAATATCAATCCCATCACAGCAGCCAGAAGTACCCCGATATAAGGTGGTACACCCAGCGATGTAAATAAAAGATATGTTGTGAACATGCCCAGGGCAATAATTGGGCCGTGTGACAGATTGATGACGTTCATCACGCCCCAAATCAATGTCAATCCCATGGCGGCAATGCCATAAATAAAGCCCAATAAGAGACCATCGGCCAAAGATGCCAGCAATAAATCCATCGGTTTTTCTCCTGTTTTCGAGGGGAATGACCTATTTTCAGATGATGCCTTTGGTGTGCAAAAAACTGCTCACCGCGGCTTACAACCAGGGACGCCTGTTAACTTACAGGCGTCCCTGGTTGTGATAGAAAATCATACATCAATGGAGCGGGTATAACACCGGAGCGGTCGCGCCGCTTTCCGGCCAGACGACTTCTTTGCCAAGCGTATCGCCCTTTTTCTGCCATTGAATGTAGACCATGGAGTGGCCGATTTGCAGGCCATGGGCTTCAGGCGAAGTGTCGAACTTGATATTACCGTAGAATAGTGTCAAATCCATGTTATCCAGTGCTGTTTTGATGGCTGCCGGATCGGTGGAATCGGCATCGCGGATGGCTTTTTCTAGCACCAGGCCGGCCGCATACCCGCCAGCCGAGTGGTAGGAGGGCTCTTCGTTGTAGGCGGTCTGGTAGGCGCTCACAAATTCATCGCCGGTAGGGCCAAAGTCTGGCTTAAAGGCAGCCAGCGGCTCCCACTGGCTGGGGCCAATGACACCCACAGCAGCATCACCCAGGTCGGCGAAGTCGGGTTCAGGGGGGGCCACCAACAAGGTGATGAATTTGATGTCTACGTTCTTTTCAAATAGTTGACGAGCAAAGGCGCTGCCGTCCTGGAAGTGTCCGCCACCCAAAATGGCTTCGGCGCCCGACTCCTGGATTTTGTTAATGAACGGACCGAAATCGGTGGTGCCACTATCGTAACCTTCGAAAAGCACGATATCGTACCCTTTTTGTTCGGCGTAAGCCTTGGCGGCTTCCACTACACTGGTGGAGAACTTATCGTTTTCATAAACGAAGGCCACTTTTTTGAGGTTAGGGTCGGTTTTAGCAAGTAGATCCACCGCTCCGGTGAGGTAGCGGCTGGCAGGGGTATAAATCTGAAATATGTGTGTATACCCTTCTTTGTAGGTCGCATCGCTGGCCGCACCGGTGGTGAGCATCACCTTGCCATATTGTTCGGCAATCACTGCCGCGGCTGCTGTTAGACCGGAGGAATAGGGGCTGATGAGCAGATCGGCGTTGTCTTGCGTGGCCAGGCGGGTGTACAGTTCTTGCACGCGGTCCTTGTTGCTCTCGTCGTCGTAGGAAACGGCTTTGAAGGTGACCACGGTGCCATCGCTGAGTTTTATGCCGCCGGCATCGTTGATTTGTTCCATCCATAGGTTCAGGCCGTTAACTTGCCGTTGGGAAGATACGTTGTACTTTCCGGTTTGAGAAGCGGTAAAGCCAATGGTCAACTCTACCTTCTGGTTGGCTTCTCCCCCGTTACTTGGGGCCTGGGTGGCAGGTGTTTGCTGTCCACCGCAGGCTGTTAGCACCAGGCTAAGCGCCAAAAGTGCTGCAAAAAGGATGCTGAAAGAGCGTTTCATAGTTACCTCCATATTGCGGAAAGACCGATAGGGTAAAATGTGGTTTCAGTTGCGCTGCTCTCCTGAAACCGCTTTCGCGTAAACGTAGTATACAATTATTTTTGCAAACGAAGACTAAACAAGGTTATAAAAAACTAAAAATTGTGTAAAAACGGCTGAGGGTAATTCCCCCCCAAAAAAAATCCCCTTCTGTTGGATGGGAAGGGGATTCGAGATGCACTTTGAAAAATGGTTTTTGTGGGCTTATTTCTTTTTTAACTGCCCATACAGATAATAGAACTTATCTTTGGGAAAACCATCTTGCAGATCGGTATCCCAAACAAAGTCCCCCGGTTCAAAGACGGCTTGCAACATGGCGTCCAGGCCGTGATACATCTCCAACGCGGCAGGCCTAATATTTTGCCCAACCTGATTCAACAATAAATCGAGCATAACGCGTAGCCGAACTTCGTAAGCATAATACGCAGCCTGGTTGGCAGCATCCTGACGGTAATCGTTGAAGAAGGCAGCCCATTGGCGCAAGCGTACCTCAAATTCTTGCCCGGCCTTGCGTTCCCAGGCGACATGCCAGCGCGTATGTGTTGCTTCGATTGCAGTTTGTAAATGTCGCAGTTGGGTTTGTTGTGGGCCGCTTTTTGCACGTGCTTTGCTGCGAGTTTCGGCCAGCAAAATACCCCCTAACGTGAGGCGGGGTAGATGGCCGGTGTGTCCACCACTGATTGGCCAGAAGATATCCCCGGAGAGCAGGTAATCTTCCAGGATTTCTGTGGCGAATTCCAGGTAAGTGAGGTCATCGTTTAGGCTAGGCATGTGGTGTATCTTACCAAAGTCCCCAGTCTCCACCAGCGCCATCTTCCATGTAGGAGAAATCCCATACTTCTGTGCCCATCTCGATGGTTGTCGGTCTGTTGAGAAATTTCTCGGCCGTCTGGCGTGTGGCCTCCAGCATGGCCGGCCCATAGGGACAAAAAGGCGTGGTAAGAATCATACGCAATTGGGCTTGGTCGTCCTCCAGGTGCACGTCACGCACCAACCCCAGGGTAATGATATCCATCCCAATTTCGGGATCAACTACACGGCGTAATTCTTGTTTGAGGGCTTCGGCCAGTTCGGGATGGGTGCTTTCGGCCTCCCAGATGGCCTGTCGAGATGTGTTTTGGTCACTCATAGAGAATTTCCTTCCAAAGAGGGGATGTCTTTTCCAGAAATGATGTAAGTACAGCGTTTATCGCCATGCAAACGACACTGAATTTTCTCAACCGGCACCTGCAACAAGGTTGAGATTAACGTTTGGTCGATGGTGCATACTTCAGGGTGGTTTTGCCCAACCTGCAGATAGGGGCAGACGGTTTCGTGGATTTGATATGCATTGCCCTGACGCTCCCAGGCAATCTGAAAGCCTTCGCTACTCAAAATGCGTTCCACAATCTGCAAACGTTCTTCGACGCTCAAGCCATCCAGGTCAATGTCAACAGCCTGATCTTCCAACAAGTCCATAGCCATTTGCGAAAACATGTTTTCTACGACCTGTGCCGGCAAATTTTGCTTCATCTGTTCTAGCAAACGGATGGTCATTTCTACATAGCGACTGGGAAATTGCTCTACACCTTTTGTCGTCAGCCGGTACACGCGCCGTGGACGCCCAACCCCATGGCGCTCTTCTTCGGAAGTCACCAGACCATCGGCTTCGAGACGAGCGATATGGTGTCGCACAGAAATCGGGCTAATTTTCGAGATTTCAGCCAGATCGCTAATGGTGCAATGTTCTTGTTTCTGTAGGGCTTCTAGAATTTGTTGGCGAGTTGATTTTGACATATGCGTAGAAGTGAAAGTTTGAGTTTCATGCAGTATACCCTGCCGGATAATTTTTGTCAATATTTTATATTTTTATCATAAAAAATATTGACGCTGCTTTACCCCTGTGCTATAATGACTCCACTAACCAAAAGTAACCAACTCTTCACATAAGGAGTTTATTTTTATGTCTAAACTCGAAATTCGAAACTTGCATGTCGCCATTGATGGAAAAGAAATCATCAAAGGATTGGACTTGAGCATTGCCCAGGGCGAAATACACGCCATCATGGGGCCGAACGGCACCGGTAAATCCACGCTGGCCTATACCCTGATGGGACACCCAAAGTACGAGGTTACCCAGGGCGAAGTATGGTTCAAGGGCCAAAATATCCTGGCATTGGAACCGGACGAACGCTCCCACCTGGGGCTTTTTCTGGCATTCCAGTATCCGGTGGCGATTCCAGGCGTAAGCGTGGCTAATTTCCTGCGCTCCGCTGTCAATGCTCGTCGCCGAGCAGAAAACCCTGAGGATAAAGGCATGCCCATCCCGGCCTTTCGCAAGATGCTTAAAGAGAAGATGGACTTGCTCAAAATGAACTATGATTTTGCCGGCCGTTACTTGAACGATGGCTTTTCGGGTGGCGAAAAGAAGCGTACCGAGATTTTACAGATGGCGACTTTGGAACCGGAAATCGCTATTTTAGATGAGACCGATTCAGGCCTGGATATTGACGCCTTGCGTGTGGTCGCCGAAGGTGTTAACGCCCTAAGTGATACGAATTTAGGCGTTTTGGTTATCACCCACTACCAGCGTCTGCTGAACTACATCAAGCCGCATTTTGTTCACATCATGATGGATGGTCGTATTGTAGAAAGTGGTGGTCCCGATTTGGCACTCCACCTCGAAGAACGAGGATACGACTGGGTACGCGAAAAATACGAGACACAAAAAGTAGCCTGATAACTTGGGTAGGCGAAAGCGTACACGCGCCCATTGCACACACAACCAACAATCAACACCGGAGTTTTTATGAGTGAAGACGCAAAAATTTTAGCCGAAATCGGTGAATATAAGTACGGCTTTCATGATCCTGACGACAACTACGTTTTTAAATCACAGCGTGGCTTAAACCGTGAAGTTGTCGAAACCATCTCCCGCATGAAAGACGAACCACAGTGGATGCTGGAGTTTCGTTTAAAGGCGTTGGAGCATTTCCTTAAGCGCCCGATGCCCAATTGGGGACCATCCTTGAAGGAACTCGACCTCGATAACATCTACTACTACGTCAAGCCAACTGAAGCGCAAGGTAAATCCTGGGATGATGTCCCAGACGATATCAAGCGCACCTTTGATAAACTGGGCATTCCTGAGGCCGAGCGTAAATTCTTGGCGGGGGTTGGCGCGCAATATGAGTCTGAAATGGTATACCACTCCATTCAAGAACACCTGGAAAAACAGGGTGTTATTTTCCTGTCCATCGAAGACGGCCTGAAGCAGTACCCCGACTTATTCCGCGAGTATTTTGGCACGGTCATTCCCATTGAAGACAACAAGTTCGCCGCCTTGAACAGCGCGGTCTGGTCGGGCGGTTCGTTCGTCTATGTGCCGAAAGGCGTCAAGGTGGATTTGCCTTTGCAGGCATACTTTCGCTTGAACACCGCTAACGTCGGCCAGTTCGAACGCACGCTCATCATCGTGGATGAAGGCGCCCAGGTGCATTATGTGGAGGGTTGCACCGCTCCTCAATACACCACCGACTCGTTCCACTCCGGCGTGATCGAAATCATCGTCAAGAAGGGCGCGCGCTCGCGTTATTCCACTATCCAGAACTGGAGCCACAACGTTTACAACCTTGTCACCCAGCGCGCGAAAGTCTATGCCGATGCCACGCACGAATGGGTGGACGCGAATATGGGCTCAAAGGTCACGATGAAGTACCCCTCCTGCTACCTCATGGAACCGGGTGCGCATGGAGAAATGCTCTCGATGGCTTTTGCCGGAGCCGGTCAAATTCAGGACGCTGGTTCCAAGATGGTGCATTTTGCCCCCAACACAACCAGCAAAATCATCTCCAAATCCATCAGTAAAGACGGTGGCCGAGCCTCTTACCGTGGCTTGCTGAAGGTCTATAACGGCGCTAAAGGTGTCAAATCCAATGTCGTATGCGATGCGCTCTTGCTCGACCCACAATCTCGTTCGGATACCTACCCCTACATCGAAATTGATGAAAGCGATGTCACCATTGGTCATGAGGCCTCGGTTTCCAAAGTCGGAGAAGAGCAACTCTTCTACCTGATGAGCCGCGGGTTGAGCGAAGAAGATGCTACCAGCATGATTGTCTCTGGCTTCATCGAGCCATTGGTTAAAGAATTGCCGATGGAATACGCCATTGAAATGAACCGCCTCATCCAATTACAAATGGAAGGCTCCATCGGATAAACCAGGGAGAGGATATGAATACCAAAGTTACCAAAGTTGTTCGCCGGGCAGGACGCCGTCGCGGACTTTCCACCGATTTTGCCTTTACTCAGGATATGCTGCCGGTTGCCCGCGCGGTGACGCAGGCTTATCGTCAACAAGCCTGGGATGCTTTTACATCCAGGCCGCTGCCTACTACTAGCGAGGAAGCCTGGCGGCGCACCGATATTCGATCTCTTGATCCGGCTCGTTTTCGCTTACCCGATGCAGAAGAATCTGCCGCCTTGGCTCCCGTGCCCGAGGTTTTACTTCAGCCCTTAGTGGATGCTGAGCACGGTGGACAGATGGTCTTTACGGCGGCAGGGGTACAAACCACCCTCTCGGCGGATATCGCTACCCAGGGAGTGATCTTCACCGATATTGCTACCGCCGAGCGTCTGTACCCAGAGATACTACAAAAAATCCTGGGGCAGGTCGTACGCCCTGATGAAGGAAAATTCACCGCCCTTGCCGCGGCCATGGCACAACAAGGTGCCTTGATTTATGTACCGCGTAACGTACAAGTCAACGCCCCCTTGCACAGTGTGGTTTGGGGGGCCGGCCGTGATCTGGCCTTCTTCTCCCACATTCTGGTGTACATCGAAGATGGTGCCTCCTTGACCTATGTGCACGA
This sequence comes from Anaerolineales bacterium, assembly GCA_034434095.1. Classification (GTDB taxonomy): domain Bacteria; phylum Chloroflexota; class Anaerolineae; order Anaerolineales; family DRKV01; genus DRKV01. The sequence continues at coordinate 18,675 of DAOTZN010000289.1, read as the reverse complement.
ATGGGCTTCTCCTGAAGAGGCCGAAATTATGCACGCCGGCATTGTGGAAGTGCATGTTGGCGCCGACGCTAACCTGCGCTATGTAGAACTGCAATCCTGGGGCAAGCAAACCTGGCATTTTGCGCATGAGCGCGCTCGCGTGATGCGCAATGGCAACCTGGATTGGGTCTTTGGCGCCATGGGCAGCCGTTTGACCAAAACCTTTGCCGATCTCGACCTGGTCGAAGATGGTGCGCACGGGCGCATGTCGGGTTTTGCCTTTACCGATGACAATCAGCACCTGGATTACGATACTCAGCAGAATCACCTCGCTCCCCACACTACCAGCGACCTGCTCTTCAAAGGGGCCTTGACGGATAGCAGCCGTTCGGTGTGGCAGGGCATGATTTACGTTGCCCCAGGTGCACAACAGACCGATGGGTACCAGGCCAACCGCAACTTATTGTTGAGCGAAAAAGCCCGTGCCGATTCCATCCCCGGCCTGGAGATTCTGGCTGATGATGTGCGCTGCACCCATGGCGCTACGGTCGGCAAAGTAGACCCCGACGAAATGTTCTACCTGCGTTCACGAGGTCTACCTCATGCTGAGGCTGAACGCTTGATAGTGGAAGGGTTTTTTGCTCCCATTATGGAGCGCATTCCCTTTGAAGGTGTGCGTGCTCGCTTTGAGCAAGTCATTCAAGATAAAATGATCTAAGCCTATCACACCGCTAAGAAAAACAGCCGGGAGAAACATCTCCGGCTGTTCCGCGGCAGAATAAACGGGATGGTTCTTTTGTCAAACAAGCACATTCCTCCACCCGCTTTCATTGTAGGGGGGGGATGAAAGAATCGCACCTATGGTAAAAAGTTGAACCATCACAAATAAGCCACAATAATTTCTGGAGAATTGTTTCCCAGTATTAGGAGGTAATTTTGGCAGGATTATATTTCACCAGTCCACCACAAGATAAATACAACTATCAAGTTGGAGATAAGGTAGAAGTCAAATGTGATCATGACGATGCCGAGGGCAACCGCGTTCATGGTTGGATTGCAGGGATTGTGGTACAAGTAGATTCTAAAATGGTTGCTATCCAATTCCAACAGAACGTTTACCTGACCAATGGCTGGATGGTTCCGGATCGAGTCTTATGGTGTCCCAAAGATTCCGATAGTTTACGCATGTATACTGGTGATTCCCGTCGTAAAAAGCGTTCATCTCTAACGGAAATCCCATGAGCATACAACGTTTTGATGTGGCGCGGATACGTGCCGATTTCCCTATTTTGCAGCGCGAAGCCCATCCTGGCGTGCCACTTGTCTATCTCGATTCTACGGCTACGGCACAAAAGCCGCAGCAAGTAATTGATGCCATGGATGAATTTTATCGGCATACCAATGCCAACATTCATCGCGGCATTCATGTACTGGCCGAAGAAGCCACGGCTGCTTATGAAGAAGCGCGTGCCAAAATTGCGCGCTTTATTGGGGCTGCGGATGCCAACGAAGTGGTTTACACCCGCAATACGACTGAATCCATCAATCTGGTTGCGCACACCTGGGGGCGGCGTAACTTGCAGGCTGGCGATGTCATCCTGCTCACGGAGATGGAGCACCACTCCAACTTGGTCCCCTGGCAAATGCTAGCCGCAGAAAAGAACTTGCGCTTGGAGTTTATCCCCGTTACCGAAGATGGACTGCTGGATTTGAAGGCCGCGCTTCAGTTGATTGATGATTTGCGCCCCAAATTGGTTGCCTTTACGCACATGTCTAATGTGCTGGGAACCATCAATCCGGCTGCCGAAATTATCGCGGCCGCCCACGCCGTCGGTGCAGTCGCCTTGTTGGATGGCGCACAGTCCGTTCCCCATTTACCGGTGAATGTGCAGACGTTGGATGTTGATTTCCTGGCCTTTTCTGCGCACAAGATGTGTGGCCCAACCGGCATTGGCGTTTTGTATGGCAAGATGGCGCTCCTGGAAGCCATGCCGCCTTTCCTGGGGGGCGGGGACATGATCAAAAAGGTTGAACTGCGCTCCTTCCGAATGAACAATGTGCCGCATAAATTCGAAGCCGGTACACCAGCCATTGCGGAGGCAATTGGTTTTGGCGCTGCTGTGGATTACCTGCAATCCATTGGCATGATGACTATTGAGCAGCACGAACAGCAACTCATCACTTACGCCCTGGAGCGCCTGGCCGAAGTGCCTGGCCTGCAAGTTTTTGGCCCGCAGGCACAACACAAGGGTGGTGTGGCCTCCTTTACTTTCCAGGGCATACACCCGCATGACATCGCTCAAATATTGGATGCGGAAGGTATCGCGGTGCGTGCTGGTCATCACTGCGCCATGCCGTTGCACAACAAATTTAACATTCCGGCGACCACGCGTGCCAGTTTTTACCTATACAACACACGTGACGAGGTTGACCGTCTGATCGCCGGCCTCTATAAGGTGAAGGAAATTTTTGGGTAAACCCTTATGGACGATCTCTACCGTGAACTCATTATCGAACGTTATAAAACCCCCCTCTACCGTGGCGAACTTAACCCCCACGACATTTCTTTTGAGGACGAAAACCCTGTCTGTGGTGACCATATTCGGATTGACCTGCGTGTGGATGATCATGATATCGTAACCGAGGCCGCGTTTAGCGGTCAGGGTTGCTCTATCTCGCAGGCTTCTGCCGATTTACTGGTAGAGTCAATTATTGGCAAGTCTTTGGACGAAATCCGTGCCCTGACCAAAGATGACGTGCTTGACCTGTTGGGCATTGAACTCGGCCCGGTGCGCCTGAAGTGCGCTTTACTCTCGCTCAAAGTGCTTAAAGGCGGCGTTTATGGCCTGAGTAGCATTGATGATGTTTCCCTGGAGGCCTGATGACCACCGTTGACTCCCAAAACTATGAATTCATTGCCGTAGCCGAATCCGACGAATTGCCAGATGGCGGCCGCTTGGTCATTGAAGTAGATGGCCTGCTCATCATTCTTGTGCGCATTGCTGGCATCCCCTTTGCCGTGGTAGATGAATGTTCCCATGATGGCAACCCCCTCGATGACGGTGATTTGGATGGTTATGAACTGGTATGCCCCCGTCACGGAGCGCGCTTTGATGTGCGCTCCGGTAAAGCACTTTGCCTGCCGGCTGTAGAGGACATTCCCGCCTATCCGGTACGGGAAGCCGACGGACAAATCGAAATCGGCCTGCCGCCGGAATAGGTCAGGATTTTTTCCTGAAAAGCACAAGCCCCACTTCAAGTTATTGAGGCGGGGCTTGTTTTTTTAGAGCCATCCCAGGTCAGGATGGCGGAGCATAGTTCTGCATCAACGCTGTAAGAATGGCAGATACATGCTGTAACCGTTTATTTGCACAGAGATGGGAATCTCGATGGGAGAATTGGTGGCATCGGTCGAAGTTAGGGTAATGATGCCGTTATGTGTGCCAACCGGCAGACCGGTTGGGTCAATGGTCAGTGTAATTTCATCGGGGGTGGTGCCGGAAGTAGCGCTCATGCTTAACCAGGGAAGCGATTCGCTGGCCGTCCAGGAGATTGCCCCACCGGTTGAGGCGCGCAAGGTTAGCGTGTAGGTGGTTCCCGACTCACCAAAATTCAAAAGGATACCGATGCCGAGTGGTGCGGCGTCCAGGTTGACGGTTTCTACGGTGTTTTCATCACCAATTGTGATCGTGCGCGCCGCTTGCGTGCTCATGTTATCGCTGTCGGTAACGGTGACGGTGATGGTGTGTTGGCCGGCACTGAGTTCGGCGGTTGAAAGATTGGCACCGGTGCCCAGATCCCCATTGATGCTGGAGGTCCACTGGAAAGCGCTATCGCCCAGGGTGCCATCTTCCATATCAAAGGCTGAGGCTTGCAGGTTGACGGTTTGTGCCGGAAAGAAGACCGCGTTGTCAGTTGGCTTGTCAACCTGTACTTCGGGAGCGTGTAGGGGGATGGTGTATGAACCGGTAACGGTTTCACCGGTCAAGAAGCCGTCCGTGGCTATGATCTTGAAGATTAGCGTGCCACCGGGCAACTTGTCGGTATCTATAGACAGCGATGTATCGGTTACCCCGTTGATTAGCGGTGTCCAGGACGCGCCACCATCCAGACTGTAGAGCACGCTATAGGTTAGGGTATCACCGTCCAAATCGGAGCCGTTCCATGACAGGTCAATGGTAGCATTCGGGTGTGTCACCTGGTTGCGGACGGGCAGGCTAACGCTGGGGGCATTGGCGCTGGCAGTCCGGGATGCCAGCGTTTGCCCCTGGTACCGAATTGCAACGCCGATCGTGCCACTCGCCCAGGGTACTATTTCGGCGATGACCGCCGGGCGGTTAGAATTGCTTTCGGAGTCGGTTAACTCTCGGGGAGCAAAGGCGTAACTCTTCAGGGTCGCGCCGGACGCGTCCAATAGGTCGATACTCCAATCTCCGGGTTCGGGTAGGGGTACGCTGGCCTTTTGGGTGATCTTGTAGACATCGTTAAGGGTGACCGTGTTGTCGGCAAGGTTTGCCATACCGGAAACGACCAGGAACTGCGAGGCCGTGACCTGTTGCGGCTCAGGGGTATTCAGGCCAACTCCCACCAGGTAATCTCGAATACCTTCGTAGGTAAAATCAGAAATCCACTCATAGTCGCAATAAGTCATCACGTCCTTCCAGGTGGGCGGGTAGATGGCAAATGTGGTGATGTCGAAACCATAGATGGCGCTGTTGCCATTGAGCGCCGGACTGATGCGGCCGTTGGTGTAGGGGTAGGGCACTCCGCCGCCAGCGCCGCAAAACTCAGCGTGGTAGCGCCCGCGGCTATGACCGATTTCATGCCCGCCATACCAGTCGTTGTATGAGCCGTCATAATCCCAGCCCCAGTTGCCGCTACCTGATGGCCCGGCGGAGATGGTACTGGGGATGCCTGCGGTCTTGCCGCGCATAAAACCGCCACCATCATCTACTACCCCATAGTACACAATCCGGCTGTCCTCTCCGCTGAATAGGATGTTCATGAGTTTCATGATTGCCAGATAGCCGTGTAGTGTGTCAACATTGGGCAGGCCAGCGTTTGGATAAACGTAGTCCTGACGGGTTACTTCCAGGCTGCTGATGGGGTAAGCACGTCGTAGCCAGGATTCAAGGGCCGCCAGGTGATTGTTGGCCGCCCGATAGGTATGACCGCCGCTGGTGTATTGTACGTCCACAAGTTTTAGCCGTAACGGTGGTGTGGGCAAGAAGTTGACCGTCACACTTTTGGTATTGTTACTGGTATTTGGATCAAATGTGGCATTGTTAGGGTCAAGGTAGGCGGTTAATGTCAGGCTGCCGGCACTTGTCCAACTCGTTGGCAAGGCGAACCAGAAACTATCGTTTAATGCACCGCGGTCCGGTGAGGTGAGAACCGTGATATCACCGCCGGGGTTGCCGGGAGAAAGCACTGGCATCAATGGGATGATGCCGCGCCGGCCGCGCAACGTGGCATACACGTTGCTTTGCGATGTGGGTGAACTAACGTGTACTCGCACGTAAGTACGTTTCCCGGCCACTAGCACGACGCTATTGTTTAGATCTTGAATGCCCTGAGTGACTTCGATAGCGTCAAGGTGCATATCTGGTCCAGGTGCCGGCCCTGGCCCGGCCCATAACAGATGAACGGACAGGAAGGCTTCATAAAGCAGGGTGGTTTGGTTAGCATCCCACATTTGCACGCGTATGCGGTCTACCACTGTTGGGCCGGAAGACAGGGTGAAGTATCCGCTGCTGGAGCCGGAACCGGTATAAATACCAGAGCCATGCGCCACGTAATCAGGGGATAGGTGCGTGCCACTGAATGGCCGTACCCAGATGCGTGCTCCGCTGCGACTGTTGACTTGATAGTCAAAATACACATAGACTTTATCGCCGTATTTGAAAATGTTAGGGTTGGGTGGGCTGATGGAGAAATTGCTCACGCTGTTTGTAGTGGACATGAAGCGATAGTATACCGGCAAAAAGGCTTCGAACAACAGGGTGGTTTGGCCGGCATCCCACATTTGCACGCGCAACTGGTCTACCACCACTTGGCCGCTGCTAATGGTAACGTAGCCGTTCCCGCGTCCCGAACCTGACGGGTAGAGCGGGGAGCCGTGGGCGGCATAGTTTGGTGTCAGGTTGCCATTGGTGAAGGGACGTATCCAAATATATACACCACTTTTGTTGTTGGTGGTGTAATCAAAAGTGGCGGTAGCATGATCGCCAAAGTGGAGTACGTTGGGGGTATCTGGCGTCAGACTGAAGTTGGTGACCACGTTGCTGGCATTGGTGAATAGATAGTACACCGGCAGGAAGGCTTCAAACAGCAGAGTAGTCTGGTTGCTGTTCCACATTTGAATCCGAATTTGATCTACCACCACTTCACCGCTGGTGATGGTAAAGTAGCCGCTGCCCTGACCACTACCGGCCGGGTAGATTGGAGAAGGGTGAGCAGTATATCCGGGAGATAAAGCGCCGTTGCTGAAGGGGCGAATGAAAATGCGTACGCCGTTGGCCTCCGTGGTGGTGTATTGAAAGGAAATATTGACGTTTTGGGTGACTTTGAGAATATTCGGTGATGTTGGGGTCATATTCAAGCCAATGACCAAATGGTCTCCACTGGCTGTGGGCCCTGCTGGGGCAACAGGAGCCTGAGCGGCGACACGCCTGGGGATTGCGCCAGCAGGAAAGAGTACAAACGTGGCAATCAGCAACATGCTGATGACGCGCCACACCTTAGATTTGTGGTTCATCTGACTGCTCCTTTACTTTGGCTAAAAAAGAATATCGTTCTGCTGCAATGGCTCAACAATCAAACGGGAGGCAATATGTTGGCGGAGGTATCCGTGTTGGGTATTTGTTTTCCCGTATGAGGCTGGGAAAATTTAGGCGCAGATTGTAAAACGATGTAACTGTGGAGTGCTAAGCGTCAAGTTTTGCAAATTGTATTGTGTATTACTTCCCGCCTAACAATAAGTATATAAAAAATCAAGTTGCCACGCAATAGGATATTTGGGGGATAGAGTTCCGGGCGGCTAATGCATCATCCGCCATTTGCTAGGCATATAGTTTGTTGAAGTCTGGCAAAAAGTGGCAAATCACCCACTCTACAGATCAAATTGTGCAGATTTTTAAGTCGTTCTCCGGCGAACACCAATAGCGGTCAAATAAAAAACGCCGGAGCCCAGTAGTCTGGTAAAATCTGGGACGTGCATTGATTAGACTTATTTTTCAAGGAGACCTTATCCACTATGCAAATTCTCGTTACCGGCGGTGCCGGTTACATCGGCAGCCATACTTGTGTAGAACTGCTCAACGCAGGCCACGACGTCGTGGTTATAGACAACCTCATCAATAGCAAAAAAGAATCCTTAGCGCGCATTCGTGAGATTACAGGTAAAGAGGTTGCCTTCTACAAAGCCGATTTGTTGAATCTAGACGCCGTGCGCATTCTATTTGACATTGAATCCATCGATGCGGTGATTCACTTCGCCGGGCTGAAGGCCGTGGGCGAATCGGTACAGGAGCCACTGCGCTATTACCACAACAATATCGTCGCCACGCTGAATTTATGTGAAGCGATGGCCGAGCATCACGTCAAAAATCTGGTTTTTAGTTCATCTGCCACTGTATATGGCGAACATAACATCCCGCCATTGGTGGAAGATATGCCGCGCGCGGCAACCAACCCCTATGGACGCAGCAAATTAATGCAAGAAGACATCCTGACCGACCTGTACACCGCTGACCCCGAGTGGAACATCATCCTGCTACGTTACTTCAATCCTGTAGGAGCGCACGCGAGCGGCAAAATTGGTGAGGACCCCAACGGTATCCCGAACAACCTTTTTCCCTATATCACCCAGGTTGCGGTTGGCAAACTCCCCGAATTGCGTGTCTTTGGGGACGATTATCCTACGCCGGATGGTACAGGCGTACGAGATTACATCCATGTGGTAGACCTGGCGCGTGGGCATTTACACGCACTGGATAAGTTATTCGAGGATCCTGGAGTGCGCGCCTATAATTTGGGCACCGGTCGCGGTTACAGCGTACTCGAAGTGGTAGCGGCATTTGAACGTGCCTGCGGGAAAAAAATTCCCTACAAGATTGTCGAGCGGCGTTCCGGAGACGTAGCCATCAGTTATGCCGACCCCAGCCGCGCCCGGCAGGAACTTGGCTGGGAAGCCACACTTGGTCTGGATGATATGTGCACCGACGCCTGGCGTTGGCAATCGCAAAATCCACAGGGCTATCGTTAAAAAATTTAGGTCTAGAGTCTGGCGAAACCGGCGTAAACAGCCCATTCATCCACAGATTACGCGGACGAGCACATTCGCGCTGCTTTTTGCCATTCAAATAAGTGGCATGGTTCATTTGGTACCCAAAATATGTGGGATAGGCTTTCAGCCTGTCCCCATTGGATGCGGGACATCTGCAACATCCCGAATCCCCCATCTATGACGCGGCTTTCAGTCCCAACCAAAGGTCACTGAGATGAGTCGGACTGAAGTCCTGCCTCAGTTCAGAAAGGGGTAGCCCCACTCTGCTTACAAAAGTGCCCACAAGTTTCTGAACCATCCCCGGCTTGGCGTTGAAAATTTAACGCTGAAGAACCAACAAATCGAGAAGTTGTTTATAGACGAACCCTAAAAAGCCCGGCCATGTCTCCGACATCCTTGACGAATCTCAACTTTACCGATAGGATGACGCTACGAAAACAAGGGTAACAGCCATTTAGAAGTGGGGCAGAGCCCCCCTTGAGGCGGCAACTACTATTTACAGGGAGAACCACACCATGATTGTTGGCGAAATTGGCCTGGTGCAACAGGTTGATATCGAACATGAAATGCAACAAGCGTACCTCGACTATGCCATGAGCGTGATCGTGGCACGTGCCTTGCCGGATGCGCGCGACGGTTTAAAGCCCGTCCATCGCCGCATTTTATATGCCATGCAAGACCTGGGACTACGCGCCAATAGCACGCACAAAAAATCAGCGCGTATCGTAGGTGAAGTATTGGGTAAATATCACCCCCATGGGGACATGGCCGTATACGACGCCATGGCACGCATGGCGCAAAATTTCTCGATGCGCTATCCGCTGGTTGACGGACAAGGGAACTTCGGCTCCATAGATGGCGACTCTCCAGCCGCTATGCGTTACACCGAAGCACGGCTTTCTGCCCTGGCACACCACATGCTGAGCGATATCCAGAAGGATACCGTAGATTTCAGCCCTAACTTCGATGACACCCTACAAGAGCCGGTCGTTTTGCCGGCCGCCTTTCCCAATTTACTGGTGAATGGCGCCACCGGCATCGCAGTGGGGATGTCCACCAATATCCCCCCACACAACTTAGGGGAGGTGATTGATGCCCTCAAATTCATGCTCCAAAACTGGCAACGGCTAGACGACATCACGGTGGACGATCTGATGCAATTCATCAAAGGACCAGATTTTCCCACCGGCGGCGTGATCATCCAGGAGACAGATAGCAACACCCTCTCCAGCGCGTACGGGTCTGGACGGGGACGAATCACCGTACGGGCACGCGTCCACCTGGAAGACATGGGGCGCGGCCACACAGGGGTCATCGTCACCGAATTGCCCTATATGACGAACAAAACCAGCCTGATGGAGCGCATTGCTTCCCTGGTGCGTGATGGACACATCGAGGGAATCAGCGACTTACGAGACGAATCCGATCGGCAAGGCATGCGCATTGTCATTGAACTCGCCAAAAATGCAGAATCCGATGCGGTGTTGCAAGCCTTGTACAAGCAAACCGCACTTCAAACGACTTTTGGCATCATCATGTTGGCACTGGTCAATGGGGAGCCACGTTTGCTCAGCCTGAAACAAGCGTTGCGGGTGTACCTGGAACACCGCCTGGAGATTACTCGCCGCCGCAGCGAGTATGACTTGCGCCGTGCACGCGAGCGTGCCCATATTCTGGAGGGATTGCGCATTGCCCTGGCAAATCTCGACGAGGTTATTGCGACCATCCGGCGTTCACACACCGTAGAAAGCGCACACAAAAATTTACGAAAAAATTACCGCCTGTCCGACGCACAGGCACAGGCCATTCTGGCCATGCCCCTGCGCCGTCTGGCATCTCTGGAACGCAAGAAAATCGAGCAAGAATACAAAGATGTCCAAACTGAAATCAAAGCACTGGAAAAACTGCTACACTCACCAAAATTGATGCGAACCACCATCGCCGAGGAACTAGAGGCCATTCGCGTGGAATTCGGCGACCATCGCCGTACCCAAATCGTGCATCTGGAAGAGGGCAAATCCGCATCCAACGCACTCACGGTGCACGACATGCTCCCCTCCGAGCCGACCTGGGTGATGATTTCGGAGGATGGCTTGATTGCCCGCACGCGCGACAACAAACCGCCGCGCCGTAGCGGCTCAACTGCCCCACGTTTTCTCTTGCACACCAACACCCACCACACCCTATACCTGGTAACGCCCGATGGGAAGAGCACTGCAACGGCCGTGCACGCCCTGCCGACCGGCACCACACCACAAGATGGCATCCCGCTAACGCAAGTTAACGCCCTCTTCGCCAACGACACACCGGCAGCCGCTTTTAGCATCCCCCCCATTGACGAAATTCCCGAAGAGAGTGGTTTTATCATCACGGTTTCCCAACAAGGCATGGTCAAAAAAAGCGCCCTCTCCGAATTACCAGGCCCTTCACCTCAACCCTTTGCACTTACCCGCATCAACGAGGGCGACAACCTGCTAAGCGTCAATATTAGTGATGGTCAAAGCGAATTACTGCTGCTAACAGCACGCGGCATGGCCATTCGGTTTTCAGAAGAAGAAGTTCGTCCGATGGGATTGGTGGCCGCCGGCGTGATGGGGATCAAACTCGAGGCAGGGGACGAGATCGTCGCCGCGTTGACCTTGTCATCCCCCGGCGATATCTTCTTGATGACCGCCAACGGACGCGCTAAACGCGTCCCCTTAGATGACTTCCCCCAGCAAGGACGCTATGGCAAGGGCGTAATTGCCTGGAAAGTGTCCGCGAAAACTCATCTGGTTGGAGCAGCAATCGGCAAACCGAACCTTCAGGTTACTGCACATCTCAAAAAATTGACCGCCAAAACCCTAAGGCTGGATGCCGCCCCCCTGCAGACACGCAACGCGCGGGGCTCGCAGGTGCTCTCGTTAAAAGCAGGCGATGCCATCACCCATTTGACGGTCCCCTTTACCCCACCCACCTTCAAGGGCAAGGAATAAAACACGCTTTTCCCAAAAACACAAGCGCTCTCTGCGAATCCAGAGAGCGCTTTTTTGTGGTAGCAGCGTATCCTACGGGGTCACACTAAAAAACGTGTAGTGATACTGAATCTTGCCATCCAACAAGCCAATCGTGTCGTTGCCGTTGCGCACGTTCCCGACCGGCGAAGTGGCTTCCCAGGTCAAGTGACGAGAATTACCGTTACCACTGTAGCCGGTCAGGGCAAACCTGGCCTGCGGCAACACTTGCTGGAACAGGGTGGCATACCAGGTGCGCACGTTGATTCGGCCAACCGTCGTGCGCACGGCGTTAACGTGGATGGCGTTCTGGTGGTAAAGGGCAGCGACTTTATCCGGGTCATGAGTATTGAGCGCAGTTACCAATCGCTCGCAGATGTCCGGCTCCGGCACCGGTTGGTCACCCCATGGGAAATTGGCAACCACCGTCCACAAGTCAGGCAACCCGATACGGGCTGCATCCCAACTCCAAAAATTCACCGCCGGCAGGTTTAGGCTGCGAGCAGCATTCAAAAACTCCAGGATTTCTGTTTCGGATGGCGTCCAATTGTGTTCAGAAAAGGTGGCGCCGGTGGGGACAATCGGGCGGAGGGGAGTACGCCCCTGAAACTCCCGCACCGTGTTGCGCAACTGAGCAGCCGGGTTGTTGCTATGGATCCAATATACCTGCGGCATATTGTAATCACAGTAGGTCAAAAATTCCTTCCACGGCAATTGAGGGTGGTACGAGGGGAAGCGATAAGAACTCAACGCCAGGGGGGTGTGGGGCAGTGCTTTTCGCAGGCGCTTCATATAGGTCAGCGCGGCCTGTGCCTTGCCCGGCTGCTTGTACTCGGCCTCGGCATTGACAACAAAGCCATCCAATCCCAGATCGGTTACCCGTTGGATAGCCATGTTGGCCTCTCCCAGCGGGTCGTTCCCATAGACGTACTGCCAGCCCCAGGCCTGAATACCTGCTGCTTTGAGAGCCTGCACAACGGGCGGCACCATGTCTATCTTGTGCTGCCAATCGTAGTTATAAGGTGAAACACCGTTGGCAACCTTAATCAGGATATGGGATAAGCCGGCCTGACGCGCGGTGCGAGCAATGGCCTGCGCATCCCCCCCCTCGCACTGTCTAATTTTCCAAATGTAGTACCCTTTACCGGTGAGGCTCATGGAAATCTCCTTTGACCAGACGCTTAAAACCCCAGTCCACGCTCTTTGAGGGAAACATAACGGTTATGACCAATAACGAGATGATCCAACAAGGGGATATCCAGCAATTTGCCCGCCTCCCGAATAGCACGCGTAATAGCCACGTCATCCGGGCTGGGGGTTGGATCTCCACTAGGGTGGTTGTGCACCACGATGATGCCGGCCGCGTTGCGCCGGATGGCTGCCCGAAACAACTCGCCAACACGCACCTGGGCGCTATTCAACGAACCACGATACACATTTTCAACGCTCAAAACCTGATTGCGAGTGTTGAGCAGCAGCACGCGTAACTCCTCTTGCTCAAGGGCACTCATATCGTACTGTACCAATCGAGCGACATCATCCGGGCCGGTAATCTTGGGGCGGTCTTCAGGGCTGGAGATTGCCACGCGGCGGCCCAACTCAATGGCGGCCTTAATTTGGGCTGCTTTGGCCTGTCCAATGCCCTTGTGATTACGGATTTCATCCAGCGATGCCCGATGAATCCCGGCCAGCCCCCCAAACGCATGCAACAAACGTCGGCCTACCTGGACAGCATTTTCCCCCTGAACCCCAACCCGTAACAGAATGGCAAGCAATTCCGCATCGCTCAACGCTCGCGCGCCCAGGGCAATCAACCGCTCACGCGGCCGTTCGGATTCTTGCAAGTCGGTAATACGATACATGCAGCCCTCGCAGTGAAAGGAAGAACAAGAATATCAGGTTCAGTATAGCAGAAATTTTCAATTTGTCACCGCTAAAAAAATGCAAAATGCTGACTACCGTCCACAATCCACGCTCAACGCTCTTGCGCCAGGGCCAAAAAGACATCTTCCAGCGTGGGGGTACTGGCTTCAATGTGCTGGACGCTCAATCCGGCGGCCTGCAAATGCCTGCGGATGACCTTCGGGGTGCAATCAGGTTCGCCAATGGCACGCAGGTGATCCCCCGCCAGGCCGGCACGCACCACCCCCGGACAGGTCTCCAGGACGCTCAAGGCTTGCAGCAACGGCTCGGCGCGCACTTCCCAGGCCGTGCCCGGCAAGGTCTTCTCCTTGAGCGTTGAAGGGGTATCCAGCGCTAACAAACGCCCCTGCCGCATGATGCCCACCCGCCCACAGTACTCGGCCTCGTCCATGTAGTGGGTAGATACGAAAACGGTGACTCCCTCAGAAACCATCTCGTAGATGACCTCCCAAAAAGCGCGGCGCGTGAGAGGGTCCACCCCACTGGTAGGTTCATCCAAAAAAAGCAATTCGGGCTGATGAATGATAGCCGTCGCCAATGCCACACGCTGCCGCCAGCCGGTGGACAGGTGATCAACGCGTGTGTTCCGTATCTCATCCAACCCCAATTGGTGCAGCACTTCCCGCGGGCGTTCCTTGCCCCGCAGGCCATACACGCCGGCGTAAAAGGTCAGGTTTTCCCACACGGTCAACTCGCCGTACAAAGCAAATTTTTGAGACATGTACCCCACCCGCTGGCGGATGGCTTCGGTCTGCCGGTGGATATCGTAACCCAGAACCCGCGCCGAACCGGCGCTGGGGGCCAGTAAGCCAAGCAACATCCGCATGGTGGTGGTCTTGCCGGAGCCATTGGGGCCGAGATAACCCACAACGTCGCCGCGCGCCACCGAAAAGGTCACCGCATCCACGGCGGTGAAATCCCCAAAACGGCGCGTCAAACCGTGGGTTTCAATGACAAAATCGTTCACGCCTGCGCTCCTTCTTTATCCAACAGAGCAATGAAGACATCCTCCAACTGGGGTTTGACCGGCGCCAGATAGGTGAGCGTCCCCTCCTGGGCAGCGATGGCCTTCTTCAGGCGCGCCTGCACGCGTTGAGCATGAGCCTGTGGCCGCAAACGCAAGTGAATGCGGTCGCCGAACAAGTGGGCATGTTCCACATCCGGGTCGGAGAGCGCCAGGTCACGCCAGCGACGCAAGGGGGCGCCGCGCAATTCCAGGATACGGCCATCCAACGGAGCACGCAGGGACGAGGGTCTCCCCTCCACCGGCAAACGCCCCTCCCGTAGAAAGCCCAAACGAGTGCAGCGGGCCGCCTCGTCCATGTAGGGGGTACTGACCAGCACCGCCACGCCTTCTTCCCCCACCAGGCGGATGATGAGTTGCCAGAAATCCTGTCGGGTCACCGGATCAACGCCGGTGGTGGGTTCATCCAGCAGCAGGAGTTTGGGACGATGCACCAGGGCCACCGCCAATCCCAATTTTTGCTTCATGCCGCCGGAAAGTTGTCCGGCGCGACGATTGGTAAAATCTGCCAAGCCCACAAAGGTCAAAATCTCCATGCTGCGGGGATACCAGACATCGTGCCCCAGGCCGCGCACTTCGGCAAAAAAGCGCAAGTTTTCGAGTACGGTGAGTTCTTCGTACAGGGAAAAACGCTGTGGCAAATAGCCCAGGTGCTCGCGCACCTGTTCCGGTTGACGCAGCACATCGTAACCGGCCACCCGCAGACTGCCGCTATCGGGGCGCAGCGCGCCGACCAGCAGGCGCATGGTGGTAGTCTTGCCGGCGCCATCCGGCCCAACCAGCCCGTAAATCTCCCCGGCATCGAGATGCAGGCTGAGGTTGTCAAGGGCGACGGTCGTCCCAAAGGTTTTGCGCACGTTTTGGATGTCAATCATGTTTCACTGCCCAAAGAAAACATCGGCGGGCATACCGGGTTTGAGTTTGCCGGTTGAATCTTGCACACTGATTTCGATGGCAAAGACGGTAGTGCGCCGTCCGGCCGCGGTCTGGACGTTGCGCGGCGTGTACTCGGCTTTATCGGCAATGCGAACCACCTGTCCCTGAAACGTCTCGTTGGGGAAGGAATCCACCCGTACCGTGACGGTTTGCCCCAGGGTGATTTCGCCGTAGCGGTCTTCGGGCATGTAAACGGTGATGCGCAGGTGATCGAGGTCACCCAACACGATGGCAGGGGCGCCCGGCGCCAGTACTTCCCCCGGTTCGACATCGCGTGCCAGGACGATACCTTGCACGCCGGCGCGTACGGTGAGTTTGTCGAGTTGCACCTGGAGTAAATCAACCTGCGCCTGTGCCTGGGCCAGGGCTTTTTCGGCCTGGGTCAGCGCGGCTTCGGCCTGGCTTACCTGCGCCTGCGCCTGCGCCACGCCATC
This sequence comes from Anaerolineales bacterium, assembly GCA_034434095.1. Lineage (GTDB taxonomy): Bacteria > Chloroflexota > Anaerolineae > Anaerolineales > DRKV01 > DRKV01. Next base: position 3,099 of record DAOTZN010000289.1, on the reverse strand, counting down.
TTGGGCAGCCTGCACTTGCAGCGAATGCTCGCCGGTCATCAGGGAATCCAGGTAATCCCGGGCGGCATCGCGTTCTTCGAGGGCCACCGTCAGGCGGGCACGGGCTTCCAGGATGTCCTGGGCCTCCTGGGTGGTCAGCATCTGGTCGTAGTCCAGTTGGGCATTGTTCAGTTCGCTTTGGGCAATATCAAAGCGTTTTTGGGCTTCGAGTTGCAGGTTAGCATCATTTTGGGCGTTAGCGCGCGTCAGGACATCCTGCGCAATCTGGTAAGCAACCTGCGCATCGGCCAGGCGCGCTTCTGCCGCCAGGAAATCGGCACTGGCAGCACGCTGTACCACACGGTCAAAATTGGTCTGGGCATCTTGCAACGTTTGTTCGGCAGCCTGAAGTTGACGTTGCGCTGAGGCAATGCGCTCTTCCTGCTGGTAGTACCACACCGGCAAAGAGAAATCGGCCGGTTGAGCACGCAGCCAGGCCTGGGTGCGCTGAGGGCGTTCCGCCTGACGGGCAGCCTGCAAGGCAATCTGGTATTGCGTTTGGGCGCTTTGCAACGCCGCCTGGGCGCTGTCACGGTTGGTTGTGGCCGTATCCAATGCCGCCTGAGCACCGGCAACGGCCGCCTGGGCCTGTGCCATCTGCGCCTGTAACAGGGTATCATCCAGGCGGTAAAGCACATCCTGAGGGGCAACGGCCTGTCCTTTGACCGCCAGTACTTCGGTCACGCGCCCACCCACTTCGGGGGCAATGGTGATTTCCGTGGCCTCAATCGTACCGGAAGCTTGCAAGGGGCCGGTACTTTGGGCCGCAATTTGTGTGCGCAGGTACACCAAAGCCACAACGGCCAACAAGGCAATCAATATCAGGGGGAAAAATTTTCGTATGCGTTTCATGCACAATCACTCCAGGGTTTTGCGAAAACGAGAAACTGCCAATGCCATAATGCCAATGCCGAACGCGGCCAGGGCAAAGATTTCGGTTTGCAAAGATGCCACGCCAACCCCCTTGATGAGCAGCGATCGAATGATAATCAGGTAGTAGCGCAACGGCACCAGGTAAGAAAACCACTGTAAAACGGCGGGCATGGCTTCAATGGGGAAAAAATACCCCGAAACAAAGATGGCCGGCAACAGGCTCATGAAGACCATGAGCATGGCTTCTTGCTGCGTGTTGGCAATCGTAGAGGCGAACAAGCCTATTCCCAGGCCGCTGAACAGAAACAGGCCGGAAAGCAGCATGATGATGGTCAACGGGCTGCGAATAGGCACATCGAACAACAGCACGCCCAAGGCCAACACTTCGAGGGTGTTGAAGAAAGCCAGCACTACGTAAGGGAGAATTTTGCCCAACATCAACTCCCAGGAACGAATAGGGGTGACGATGAGTTGCTCGATGGTGCCGCGTTCGCGCTCACGTACGATGGCGGTAGCCGTCAGCACCGAGGTGATGGCATATAAAATCTGCCCGATGACGCCGGGCACCATAAAAAAGGCACTGACCATATCGGGGTTGTACCAGATTTGGGTACGCACTTCCACCGGCATCAGGCGAGTCTGGGCGTTGCCGCTACTTGCCAGGCGCGCGGTCTGAATCTGGGTGGCGTGTTCCTGGGCGATGAGTTGCGCCGCCGCCAGGGCGGTAGAAGCCACCGTGGGGTCGCTGCCATCCAGGATGAAGGCCACCTGGGCGGCACCGGCGCCACTCACATGATCGGTATAGTGCGGGGGGATGATGATACCAGCACGGGCTTCTCCACTATCAATCAGGGTCCGCAACTCGGCTTCGGAATCCACTTCGTACGAGATGCGGAAATAGTCCGCTGCCCGGTAGGCGTCCAGTAGACGGCGGGCAGCCACGCCGTGGTCCTGGTCAAAAACGGCCAGGGGAACATTGCGCACGTCATTGGTGGCAGCGTACCCCAACAACAGCAGTTGCATGACCGGCATGACCAGGACAAGCATCAGGGTACGCGGGTCGCGCAAAATTTGGATGAATTCCTTACGGATGAGGGCACGCAATCGAAGATTGAACATGGGTATTTCTCGCTTTACTGAGAAGAAATGGGGAATGCTATTCCTGTAATATGCCGTGCAGGAAGACGTCCACCAGGTTTTCCAGGAAATTTTCGCCAAAGGCATCGGGCAGGTGTTTGCCGAAGGTTTTTTCGGTCAGCGCATAGGAAAGCAGCAGGCCGATAAAGGCACGCACCATGACAGGAACAGGAATGGGACGCAGCCTCTCAGGGGCCTCCGTAAAACGCTGCACAACCTGGTAAATTTGCGGGGCGATACGGCTGTACAAATCGGAGAGGTGACGGCCATCAAATTCGGTCAATTCAATGAGCATCAGGTTCATGAACTCTGGGCGCTCGTTGAGGGCGGCTTCAATCTGGCCGGCCGCCTGGTGCAGGAAGGTTTCCAGCGAACGTGCCGGACTCTGCGCCAACGCCGGCAAGATGGTCTGATAAGGATGGTACACATCTAAAACGGCGGTAAAGATGGCTTCCTTGTTGGGGAAGTGATTGTAAATGCCGCCCAGCGCAATGCCGGCCTGACGGGCAATCTGGCGCATGGAAGTTCCATGATAGCCCTGGCACAGGAAAAGGGAGTAGGCGGATTCGAGGATATCGGTGCGGGAATCGGACATAGGGCCTCGCAAAACGAACGTTCGTTCACAGAATTATATTTTCAAGGATGTTGGGTGTCAAGGGCGTAGGACAGGCTTTCCAGCCTGTCCCCTTTGAAGGCGAGAGATTGCTTGGGGACGCCGACCCCCAGGTCGGCAAAGTGGGCGCGCCGACCCCCAGGTCGGCAAAATGGGAGCATCGCCCCCCCAGGTCGGCAAAGTGGGAACGCCGACCCCCAGGTCGGCAAAGTGGGCGCGCCGCTCCCCAGGTCGGCAAAGTGGGCGCGCCGCCCCCCAGGTCGGCAAAGTGGGAACGCCGACCTCCAGGTCGGCAACCTGGGCGCGCCGCCCCCCAGGTCGGCAACCTGGGCGCACCGACCTCCAGGTCGGCAACCTGGGCGCACCGACCCCCAGGTCGGCAAAGTGGGAACGCCGACCCCCAGGTCGGCAAGAGGGATTTTCAATCCCGCTCAGCC
>DAOTZN010000288.1:0-4725 GCA_034434095.1 Anaerolineales bacterium | reverse complement strand
GGGCAACCATCAGCCTGGCGATTTCTCCCGGTTGGTTTAGCGAACTCACCACCGCCGGGCAAGGCTGGATTGCCGTCGGCCTGGTGATCTTTGCTCAGTGGGACCCCCTGCGCGGTGCGGCCGGTTCGTACATCTTTGGGGCCTTGCGCCGTCTGATTCTCGATATCCAGGGGCCGAGTATGCTGTTGGGCCTGCGTAACCCCTTTTACTACAACCCCTACCTCGGTTTTTTCCTGCAAATGCTGCCCTACGCCTTCACCATCGTGGTGTTGGTGCTGGGCTCTCGGGAAGCCGTGCGTAAACGTCTGGGTGCACCGGCTGCGCTGGGTGTGCCCTACATTCGTGGAGAACGTGGTTTATGAAATCTTTTCTTGGCTACCAATGTTCGGTTTGCGGCGCACAATACGCCCCCGATGAAGTGACCTACACTTGCCCGCAAGATGGCGGCAATCTGGACGTGGTGTTGGACTACGCGGCCCTAAAGCGCCGTGGGCTGACCGACCTGATCATGGCGAAGGACCGCTCCCTGTGGCGTTACCTGCCCTTATTGCCTGTCCGCGACCCAGGAGGGGAACAAACGCCCTTACGGCGGGCCGGTGGAACCCCGATGTATGCCCCGCCCTTATTATCCCGCAACCTGGGGTTGGCGCACCTGTGGATCAAAGACGAGAGCCCCAATCCGACCGCCTCCTTCAAAGATCGCGCTTCCGCAGTGGTGGTGGCACGTGCCCGAGAAATTGGCGCCGAGGTGGTGGTAACCGCTTCTACCGGCAACGCCGGCGCAGCCCTGGCAGGGATGGCTGCTGCTGTTGGGCATCAAGCGGTCATCTTTGCGCCGCGTACTGCACCGCCTGCCAAAATTGCCCAGTTACGCGTCTTTGGGGCGCAAGTCTTGCTGGTGGATGGGAACTACGATGCGGCTTTTGACCTGTCTATCGAGGCCGCCAATGCCTTTGGTTGGTATTGTCGTAACACAGGCTACAACCCTTTCACGGCGGAAGGCAAGAAAACGGCCGCCTTTGAAATCTGGGAACAATTACGCGGCCGGTTTTCCCCTGCCCGGCGGCTGAGCGTCTTCGTCTCGGTGGGTGATGGCAATATCATCAGCGGCCTGCACAAGGGCTTCAAAGACCTGCAAGCCCTGGGCTTGCTGGATGAAATCGGCGGTATGCCGCGCATTTTCGGGGTGCAATCCGAAAACTCGGCTGCCATTGCCAATGCCTTTGCTGCCGGTACGGAAGAAATCAAACCGGTGCACGCCACCACCCTGGCGGATAGCATCTCGGTAGATTTACCGCGCGATGGCTTGCGTGCGGTGCGGGCGGCCACCCAGACCGATGGTGCGTACCTCACCGTCAGTGACGAAGCCATTTTGCAGGCGATTCCGGCCCTGGGGCGTGTGGGCATCTTTGCCGAACCGGCCGGTGCTACGGCCTATGCCGGGCTGGTCGTCGCCGTGCAACAGGGTTTGATTGCCTCCGATGAGCCGGTAGTGGTCATCAATACCGGCAGTGGCCTGAAGGATGTAAAATCGGCCATGCGCGCCGCCGGAGAAGCCCCCGTTATTGAGCCGACTCTGACCGCCGTCCGGCGGGTAATGGCTGTGTAGTCACTGCCCTACTCAAGAATAACTCATTTGTTTTCACCCTATGAAGCAATCTACAGAGGCCCCCACCCTTTCAATTATCGCTCCCATCTACAACGAGTATGAGAACTTGCCCGAACTGTACCGCCGGGTCAAGCAAACCATGGAATCCACGGGGGAACCGTGGGAACTGGTGCTGGTTGACGATGGCTCCAGCGATGGCTCAACCGAACGCATTCGCGCCCTGGCACACCAGGATGCTCACGTTCGCCCGGTGATTTTTGCCCGCAATTTTGGTCACCAACTGGCCGTCACCGCCGGGTTAGATTACAGCCGTGGACAGGCGGTGGTCATCATTGATGCTGACCTGCAAGACCCGCCCGAACTCATTCCCGAGATGATGGCAAAATGGCGGGAAGGCTACGAAGTGGTGTATGCAGTGCGCACTGAACGTGAAGGCGAAACCTGGTTCAAGAAAACCACTGCCGCCTTGTTCTACCGCATCATCTACCGCATTACGGATGTAGACATCCCCAGGGATAGCGGCGACTTCCGACTGTTAGACCGTAAGGTCGTGGATGTGCTGAAAACCATGCGAGAGCGACACCGTTTCTTGCGTGGCATGTCCGTATGGGTTGGTTTTCGGCAGATTGGTCTGCCTTACAAGCGGGCTGCCCGCTTTGCCGGAGAGACCAAATACCCGTTGCGTAAAATGTTGCGCTTTGCTAGCGATGCCATCACCGGTTTTTCGTACTTCCCCTTGCAACTGGCGACCTATATCGGCTTCCTTTCGGCGGGCCTCAGCACAATTGCTATTCCGGTTGTCATCATCATGCGTCTGGCCGGTTCGCAGGCTTTCTTTGGGCAGGCCACCACATTGATTGCCGTGCTTTTCCTGGGTGGCGTACAACTCATTTCTTTAGGTATTTTGGGCGAATATATCGGCCGTCTGTATGATGAGGCCAAAGGCCGCCCCTTATACGTAACGCGCGAAACGCCGGATGACTTCCGGCCGCAAACCACGGACGACAAATCTCAACCCCTTTCTCAATAATTCACAACTCACCATGATAGATCTCACCGTTTATCCCGATAGATTGCAGCGCGCCGTACAGCGCGCCCGCGAACGTAACATTATCATCCCCACCTTTGCGCAGATGAAGAACCCGGCCCTGATTCCCGATGACATCAAGGCCGAACTGGGCAATATTGGTTTGTGGGACGTACATCCTCGCAACCTGTTCCGCATCACCTGGCACAACGAACCGGTGCCCCACGGTGGTGGGTTTGGTGGCGTGAATATCATCGAACTACCCTCCAGCCTGACCGGCGTGCCGGCGCGCATCATTGCCCTGGTGGGCAAGTGGTTCCCCACCGGCGCGCACAAGGTGGGCGCAGCCTTTGGCTGTCTGGCGCCGCGCCTGGTTACCGGGCAATTTGATCCGACCACCCAAAAAGCGGTCTGGCCATCCACCGGCAACTACTGTCGTGGTGGGGCGTACGATTCCGCATTGCTGGCCTGTGAATCCATCGCGATTTTGCCGGAAGGTATGAGCAAGGAGCGCTTTGATTGGCTGGCGAAAATCGCGGGCGAGGTCATCAAAACCCCGGGTAGCGAGTCCAACGTCAAGGAAATCTTTGATAAATGCTGGGAATTGCGCGCTTCTGGTGAAGACCTGATGATTTTCAACCAGTTTGAAGAGTTCGGCAACGCTTTGTGGCACTACGAAGTGACCGGCTCTGCCATGCTCGAAGTGTTGGAGCGGGTACTTGGGCCGCAGGACACCTTCCGTGGCATGACCTCCGCCACCGGCTCGGCCGGTACCATTGCCAGCGGTGACCGGCTGAAAGAGGCCTTCCCGGCCAGCAAGATTGCCGCCAGCGAGGCCCTGCAATGTCCGACGCTGCTTGAGAACGGCTTTGGTGCTCATCGCATCGAGGGTATTGGCGATAAACACGTGCCCTGGATTCACAATGTCAAGAATACCGATTTGGTGGTGGCCATTGACGATAACGCGGTGGTCAACCTGGCGCGGTTGTTCAACGAACCTGCCGGCCGGGCGTACCTGATTTCTCAGGGTGTGCCCGAAGAGATGGTCTCACAACTCGATTTACTGGGCTTTTCCGGTATTTCCAACGTGCTGACGGCCATCAAGATGGCAAAGTACTACGAGATGGACGAGCACGATGTGGTGCTGACCGTGTTGACCGATTCGATGGAACTCTACGGCAGCCGTCTGGAAGAAATGCGTGCCGAACATGGCGAATACACCGAAAAGGACGCCGCCGTTGATTTCGCCCGCTGGCTGCACGGCCAGAGCACCGATAACATGCTGGAATTGCGCTATTCCGACCGCCGCCGGGTGCACAACTTGAAGTACTTCACCTGGGTAGAGCAGCAAGGCAAGACCTACGAAGAAATTCAAGCGCAGTGGTATGACCGTGGCTATTGGGAGTCTTACCGCAGTAAGACCGATGAAATTGATGCCCTGATTACCGAGTTCAATGCCCGTGTGAAGGCTGGGTAACACTGCCCGAGATTTGCACCTTGCCAAACCGCCCTTCGGCAACTTCGAAGGGCGGTTTGTTTTGGAAATGTTGCAATATGCGCTCATTACCCACAGCGCCCATTGTAGATGCGCCCATGTTCACAACGTTGGAACGCCTTTCTCGGCGGCAAAATTACGAGGGCTCTGTGTTTTAGCGACTTCATGGTGAAAAGCCTGGGCTGCTGTCTCGCTTTTCAAAAACTTTGTTTTACTTTGCGTATCTGGTAAAATTATACGTCAGTCAAATGCTGGAGCGCGCACCCTAAACCATGTTCGCACTGTGTAGCAAATCTCAAATCTATTCCCTCTTCCGGGATCGCCCGAATGAATGAGTATATTCGGGTAGTGATTCTTAATGAGGTAGCCTCAATCTAAACATCCGTGATTCAGAATTACCGATGACCGATTTTGATGCTTTTTGCTGCGCCTTTTCCTGGGTGGTGTCATGGGGGAAATGGATGACCATGCGGACACCGGTAATGCAATTCAAAAATTTGATATGACTCCACTGCAAAAACGACCGGAGATATTTTACCCGAATACCCTCCTCAAAATGGCAAAACTTTAATATAATGAAGCCAGCCTACCCTG
>DAOTZN010000287.1:0-4328 GCA_034434095.1 Anaerolineales bacterium | reverse complement strand
CTGCTTGCCAGGCCCGCCCAGGGCAAACGCGAATCCGATCAGCAGAATGCTGCTAAAGAGGGCGCGCCAACCTCGCAGGAGGCCATCCCTGCGCTGGCGGAAATAGCGCAAGCGTGGCGCGGTGCGCAAGGCGCGAATGCCAATCCACAGGTTCAGCAAGGCACCAAGCACACACAACACTTGTGCGGTTTGCAAGAAAGTATGCGTATCGATACCCATAAGGTGCTAGTGGGAGGGCTCGGCCTGTACGGGATTTTCCAACATGCCCAGTCCTTCAATGTTGATCGTGACGACATCGCCCGGTTGGAGAGGGCTGACGCCCGCCGGGGTGCCGGTGAGAATCAGGTCGCCTGGCTCAAGCGTCATCACCGAGGAGATGAAGACCAGCAATTGGCGCACGGAAAAGACCATATCGCGTGTGGAGGCCAGTTGACGGGTTTCGCCGTTCACCCGGCAGGTGATGAGCGCGTCGGCAGGGTTGAAGTCTGTCTCCACCCAGGGGCCGAAGGGGCAGAAAGTGTCAAATCCCTTGCCACGCGTCCATTGTCCATCGCTGCGTTGTAGGTCGCGTGCAGTCACGTCGTTGGCGATGGTGTAGCCTAGGACGTAGTCTAAGGCGTTGTCGGGGGTGAGCCAGCGGGCACGCCGGCCGATGACCACGCCGAGTTCGGCCTCGTGCTCCACCTGGTGGGATTGTGGCGGCAAAAAGATAGTTTCACGGTGCGCAATCACGCTGGAAGGTGGTTTGAGGAAGATGAGTGGGATCTTAGGCACTTCTGCCTGGTGTTCCTGCGCGTGGGCGACATAATTGCGCCCGATACATACGATTTTGCTGGGGGTGACGGGCGTCAACAGGCGCACGGTGTCGAGCGGTAAGTTGGCTTCTTGACGAGAAAAAGCCCCAAAGGGGCTGCCCTCTAACGCGCCGACGCACCCCTCATAAATCCAGCCGTATTGTGGTTGATTGTTTTCGGGAGTGGTGTAGCGGACGATGCGCATATTTTTCTCTTGAACGAAACTTGTCAGGGTTAATGTTTTTCCTGGATGAATTCGACCAGTTCTTCAATCGTTTGCTGGGCGCCGGAGAAGCGCTCGCTGAACTGCCAGTGGATGGCTTGTGCCAGGACGTAAACGATGGCATCCACGGTGATCATGCGCACTTCCAATGATGCATGTGCGCGGGCTGCCAGCACGATATCGGCTACCTGAGCGGTGGTGTGTGCGGGCGCGCCGACGATGGTCGCCGTGGGAATGTCACGTGCCTTGGCGGCCTCTAGCGCGTTTGCCAGATAGGGGTGGTCGCCGGTGACCTCGATGGCGAGCAGTAAATCACTGGGTGTGGCGGTGTATACCGTTTGGGCCAGGTCGGTGGCACCTTGCCGAGCGATATAGACTCGAAAGCCGCCGGGTTCTAACAAGTGTACCAGATTATAAGCCGCTGCTTGCGCCGGGCCTTCGGCTAGAATAATGATGCGGCGGGCATTGCCGATTTGCGTTACCAGCCGTTCAACCTCGCGGCTATCCAGAGAAATGCGAGTTTGCTCGATGGCTAGGCCTAATTCGCGCATGGCGTTGACTACAATACCGTGCACGGATGCGTTGTTTTCCGACATTGCCGGGCGTGTCAACAAATCATCGCGTACGCGGTTACGAATTTCTTCTTGTAATTTGGGAAAACCTTCATAGCCCAGGTACTGTGAAAAACGAACGACCGTTGCAGCATCTAATTTAAGGGTATGGGCTAGTTCAGTGGCCGTCATGAAGGCCGCCTCAACGTATGAGTCCAACAAAAAATCTGCCAATTTGGCAAAACTTTTTGACATACTATCACGTTTTTCTCGGATTTCCGCTTCGTAAGACATAAAATGCTCCTGATGTTTTAGAGATGATAACAGCCACAAGTTAAACAAATGGCGATTTATTCCTGCGTGTGCATAAATTTTTGCATGTTCAAAGTGTATCATGGTTTTTTTATTTTTTGCAATGTTCTGTGTCAAAACTCTGTGGAAATTTCATTGCAAGTATCTACGCGTAGGTGCCACTCACTCCCGCAGTGGCATCACAAGGCGTGTGGAGCAGTTGCCGCGTGAGGCAAGTGAGGTTTTGTGCTTGCAATGCACAGGCCAAAGCAATCCCCCGCCATGCAAGGGCACCGCTACAGGGGAGAGGCTAGAAGGCCTGTCCTACAGTGGGCAAGGTGCCCATCTGGGTGTGTCTGGGAGCGCCGACTCCTAGGTCGGTACGGTACTCCCCTGTGTTCCATGAAAGAAGAATCTCCTTCGCTAACCGAGAGCATTGCCCTCGGCAGCGAGGAAAGTTATTGATTTGTAATCCCTTCCTTAGTACTATAGGGGGATATTAACGGTGTTGACAAAGCACCAGAAATAATGTAATCTTTTAATAAAACTTACTTAAGAGCATTTCTTGTCCCTTTTTATCCCCAGAGGGCTTTTTGAGGAAACGAGAAATGCGCCACTCTATTTAGGAGGATGCAGTGAAAAAAAGAATAGTAGTTGCCTCATTTGTGGTTTTGATGGGCTTGCTCCTTGCAACGGGTTGTGGCCTCACGCCTCAATTTACCTATCAAGGCGTACTCACCGATAGTAGCGGCACACCACTTAGTGGAGCTGTGAAGATCACATACACTATCTACGATGCTGAAAACGGGGGTACCGCGCTCTACCATGAAACCGAAACCAAAACCCTGATCGATGGGCGCTTTGATTCTGTAGTTGGTCCAAGTACGGTAGTCGGAGGCCTTTCCCCAGAAGATCTGGCACAACCGTTGTGGATTGAGGTGCAGGTGAACCAGGGTACGATCACGGAAACGCTCACACCGCGCCAACAGCTTTACGGTGCGCCGTATGCCTTTACGCTCATGCCAGGTACGGTGATTTCCGATTCGTTTGATGCCACTGTCGATGGCGCTGCTGGCATTCGTGGCATTGTGACCATTGTCAATAAAGAGACAAGTGACCCCTTACCGGCTCTACGTGTGCAAGGGGTGCAAGGGATTGAACTGAGCGACCTGTCGAGCAGCAGCGACTCCAATATAGGAACAATTTACAGCGATCAAAATTTTCCGGGCAGCGATCTAAAATTTGTATCCAACGATCACGTAATCTTCTCTTTGGACAGCGACAATAGTGAAAGTACTGGCTTTTATATCTACAATGGGACCGGCAGTTTGGTATGGTACGTCACTGAAAGTGGCAATATGTATGCATCTGGCACTAAATCGTCTGTAGTTCAGGTTGATGGGCAGTCTCGCGCCCTGTACGCTGTGGAAAGCCCAGATGTGTGGTTCGAAGACTTTGGCAGTGGACAACTAACCAACGGCCAGGGCTTTGTAGAAATTGACCCGCTATTTGCTAAATCGGTCAACTTGAATATGGAGTATCACGTCTTCCTCACGCCTTTAGGTGATTGCAACGGGTTGTATATCGCCAATAAGACCGCTACAGGGTTTGAGGTGCGCGAACTGAGCGGTGGTACCGCCAACGTGGCCTTCGATTACCGCATTGTTGCCAAACGTGCCGGTTATGAGGATGTCCATATGGAAGTTGTGCCTATGGATGTTGAGGAGGAAAAATGACCACCATGAAAAATATGCCTGAAAGTATGCGTTGGCTGCTGACGGGAGCGATCATGGCAGTACTTTTACTGGGCGTGTTTGCCACCCAGGCACTGGCACGTGAAGCCCCACCTCAACAAGTTACCAGCCCGCTAGGTGTGTGGATAGGGTCAACACACTTCAAACTGAATTGGACTGCGCTGGCCAGCGGCGGTGGCACGATGACATCGAGTCACTTTATCCTCTCTTCGACCATTGCTCAACCGGCAGTAGGAGAAATGAGCAGTGCTCATTTCAAGGCTTGCAGCGGGTATTGGTGTGGTATCAGTGATTTTGTCTGGCGCATCATGCTACCTTTGATTCTCAGATAGCGTGGCTGGGCCGCAATTAAAAGTAAGGCCGACCTATGGTCGGCCTTACCATACCACTGTGTGGCACTTGGCAGGGCCTGGCGATAGGGGGAAATGATGCATAAATGAGTCTACTGCAAAAACTCAAAACCTCAACGTGAACTCTGCAGAGCGCAAAGAAAAGCACGGTTTCGAAGGAAAAAGGTAACTGCCTACCTGGTTTTCCAAATCATTCGCAGGTGTTGCTAAACACGAGCGCCTTTCTAGCAAACGTATCGCCAGGCTCTGCCTGGCAAGGCCGACCATACCACTTCGTACCATTACATACCATTACATGGCACAGGTGGCACAGGTGGCACAGGCAGGTCGGCGGTACTTCAGTTTGCTGAAATTTGTGATCTATG
>DAOTZN010000286.1:0-1731 GCA_034434095.1 Anaerolineales bacterium | reverse complement strand
CGTCTGGTGGCCGAACTGGGCTTGCCCAAGGACGCCCTGGAATTTCAAATGCTGTACGGCATTCGCCGCGACTTGCAAGAGCAACTGGTGGCCGAGGGTTACCCGGTGCGGGTGTACGTGCCCTACGGCACCCAGTGGTACCCCTACTTCATGCGTCGTCTGGCCGAGCGCCCGGCCAATGTGTGGTTCTTGCTCTCCAATATGCTGAAAGACTGAATTCCGAGCGGCATGGTAGCCCAAAAGCGGGGTAGCCGATGGCACTGCCATCGGCTACCTCTGGAGCGCTTGCAGGGCTTGCTGTGCCCTTTCGCTCAGGTCAGCGCGGCCTTGGGTGGGCCACCAGCGGGCGTAGTGCGCCAGGTCTTGCCGGGCCTCGGGTAACGTGCGCAGCAGCGGCAGGGCAGATTGCAAATCCCCAGTCCACACCAGGGCGTAGGCCAATGCTTTGTGGACGCCGGGATGGGCTGGTTTGCGTTGGGCGGCAAGTTGTAGATGTACCGCGGCGTCGGAAAAATCGCCTCTCCCTTGCGCAATCAACCCCAGGCGGTAATCACTGGCAAAGTGCGCCGGAAACAGGCGTAGGTTGCGCTCGTAGGCCGGGATGAGCGGCTGCAAGGCGGAGGGTGCGGTTTGCTCCGGGCGGGTTTGCGGCCAACCGTGCAATTCTATCTGCGCCTGACGGGTTGCCGGGTATTGCAACATGCCGAGCGCAAATGCCAACAGCAGCACCGCGAGGTACAAGAAGGGGCGCCGGCGTGTCGTCCAGAGGGGTGCAGGGGATGGCTCCGGGGCCAGTGCGGGGGGAATCAGCAGCAAGGGTAGTGCTAAACCGGTGTAAAGTGGTGCTTCGAATAGCCCGTGAACGACCAGCACGAGCAGACCGGCGAGCACAGCCCGCGGCAGCGGCTCTTCCCCCCTGAATAGGGCGGCGATGGCGCTGCGGCTCCACAAAAACAGAAACGCTCCCAGCGCCAGAATGCCCTGTTCCAATGCCAGGTCAAGGAACAGGTTGTGGCTGCTGGTAATGAAGACGTAGGCAATCCCCAGGATGTAGCGCGAATATAGCCCGGAGAAAGCGCCAAAGCCGCCCCCCAGGGGAAAATCGGCAATCAGATACAGGGTGTTGCGGGCGAATTGCAGGCGGGTATGCAGGTCTTGCAAGGGGATGGGGATGGCCTGGAGGAAGTCGAGGAGGGCCGGGCGCCCCAAAAGGAGTAAAAACCCCAGGGAGAGCGCGCCCCCCACAAAGGGCGTCAGACTGTATTTGTGGGGGTGCGGCAAACCCTTCAGGTGGCGCGCCGCCCAGGGGGCGGCCATCCAGGCCCCTGTCGCGACCGTCAACCCAATCCAGGCGCCGTATTCTCGTGTGACCAGCAACGCAGCCAGGGGCACGAGGAGGGCAATCCAACGGATGCGCGGCCGAAGGAGGGTTGCCAATGGCAAAAAGACGGCCAGAATGCCCCCCAGGGTGTCCCGACTGAAAGGTAGCGGCACGGAAAGCAAGACGGCCATGCCCAGCAGGCCGTTTAGGACGGCCAGGAGCGCGGCCACTTGGAAGCGTTTGTCATTGGACAGGGCGCGCAGGCCGAGATACAACCCGATTGCGCATAGCCAAAGCACCAGGCGCAGGTTGGCAGCGGTGCGATCGTAGGCGGCCCACCAGGCCCACCCCCCACCGGCGGGCAGGAGAAAAATGAGAAAAAAGCCCCGCCTGAAGCGCTCAGACGGGGG
>DAOTZN010000285.1:0-34079 GCA_034434095.1 Anaerolineales bacterium | reverse complement strand
TGCTGCTAGATCCCAGTTTTCTCTCAATTCGTCTTGATGCAAAGACGCCCATTCGACGACCAAACCTAACACGCGTGGCGAAAGTTTTCCTTTCAATACAAATATGTGGGATAGGCTTTCAGCCTGTCCCCATTGGACGTAGGACGCTTGCAACGTACCGCCCCCCCATCCATGTGCAGATTCCAGCCACAACCAAATGTCACGGCGATGAGTCGCACTGAAGTCCTGCTTCAGTTCGTAAAATGGGTAGCGGAGGGCATTGCCCTCCGCTACCCATTGGGATGCCAGTTAAAAGGGCTTCCCAAAACTGAGCGAGTGGCCTCGCGACATCGTACTCGTAGAGTAAGCACCGGTTAGCCCCGCTCAGAAAAAAGAAAGTAAATTTTAGATAGATCCTTTGCTCGGGAATGGGCAGCCAAAAGTGTCTACAAGTTTCTGAACCATCCCCGTAATGATACGCTATAAAAAAAGATGTTCTCCATAGGATGTAAACCAAAATACTAAAAAAGAACCTGCGCCACCCGACCACCATGGACGCATCCCAACCTCAGCCTCTACCAATCACCGCAATTTTTCCTTGACGTATCCCCGCTAATGGAGTATACTTTCTTCATCAATCAATCAAATAATCGTTTGAGTATTTGAGTATTTGAAATGGATTTTCAATTACCCCCCTCCCTTGAAACTGCCCAACAGGTGGCCGATTTGTTCAGCGCCTTTGGCGACCCGCGCCGGGTGCAGTTGATTGCACTGCTGGTAATCCAGGGCGAAGCCACCGTCGGCACGCTGGCCGAAGCGGCCGGTCTTAGTCTGGCCGCCACCTCGCACCACCTGCGTTTGCTCCATCACTTGCGCCTGGTGCGCTCCCGCAAACAGGGCCGACGGGTTTTCTATGCCCTGGATGATGACCACGTGGCACATCTGTTTTATGCCGGCCTGGAACATGTTTACGAGGCGGAGGGACTAAACCCATGAATGACAAACCCCAAACCATACAGACTTACCATCTCCAAAATCTGGATTGCGCGGATTGCGCCGTCAAAATCGAATCTAGTTTGCAGCAAACCCCCGGCGTGCGCTTTGCCCGCCTGAATTTTGCTACCGGCACCCTGACTTTGGATGTCGATGACCCCCGCGTTGTGCAGCAAACCATCGAACGCATTGAACCACAGGTCACCGTGGTACCCCTGGAAGCCGAAGAAGACTCGGTCAATGAAAACCTCAATCGTGAACTTTGGCGCCTGGGCGCGGCCGCCTTATTCTTTGTGGGTGGGCTGTTTACCGGGAATATCCCCTGGTTGAATATCCCCCTTTTCCTGGCCGCCTATTTGCTGAGCGGCGGGCCGGTGCTTTGGTCGGCAGTCCGCAACCTGCGGCGGGCGCAAATGCTGGACGAGAGTTTTCTGATGACGGTGGCCACCTTGGGGGCGTGGCTCATTGGCAAACCGGCAGAAGCCGTCGGAGTGATGCTTTTTTACGGGATAGGGGAATACCTGCAAGCGCGCGCGGTCGGACGTTCGCGACGTTCCATTCAAGCGCTGCTGGCGGTGCGTCCCGATCAGGCCCGCGTACAGCGCGGTGACGATTGGCAGATGCTCTCTCCTCAGGAGGTGCAGCCGGGCGAACGAGTAATGGTCAACCCCGGGGAACGCGTGCCCCTGGATGGGCGCGTGGTCAGTGGAGAATCTTTTATGGATACCACCTCCCTCACGGGTGAATCGCTCCCCCGCAGGGTCCGGGCAGGAGATGAGGTCCTGGCGGGGATGGTCAACCAGCAAGGGATGCTCATCGTCCAGGCGACGCGCCCCTTCAGCGAGTCTTCCATTGCCCGTATGCTCGACCTGATAGAGAACGCGTCCGCTAATAAGGCTGCCCCCGAACGCATGATGACGCGTATAGCGCGAGTGTACACCCCGGTGGTGGTGGGGTTGGCTTTGGCCACCGCTTTTGTGCCGCCCCTGCTGGGGTGGGGGACGCTTTCCGAATGGGGCTATCGCGCCCTCATCCTATTGGTGATTTCCTGCCCCTGTGCGTTGGTCATCGGTATTCCGCTGGGCTATTTTGGCGGGATTGGCGCGGCTGCCCGGCAGGGTATTCTCTTCAAAGGCGCGGCTTTTTTAGATACGCTTGCGAATGTACGCAGCGTGCTTTTTGACAAAACCGGCACCCTGACGAGCGGAGAATTTCGTTTGCAACAGGTGCATCCGGCAGCAGATATGCCGCCGGATGAAATGCTGCGCCTGGCCGCACGTGCCGAAGCGCATTCATCTCACCCCATCGCGGAGGCCATTCGTCAGGCTTACGGGGAACAGGTACCTGCCCTGCAAGAATACGATGAATTGGCCGGTTTTGGTGTGCGTGCGCAAGTTGACGAGAGCGAAGTCATCCTGGGAAACGATGCTTTGCTGCACCGCACAGCCATTCCACATGATGAAATGACCTGCAAGGTGCCCGGCACGTCCATACACATGGCTGTCGATGGCACCTACCAGGGGCACCTGCAAGTAGCCGATGCACTCAAACCGGAAGCCGTTGCTGCGTTGCAATCTTTGCGTGCCCAAGGGGTAAAGCACCTGGCGATGCTGACCGGTGACCGCCGGGAAGTCGCCCAAGAAATTGCCAGAAACCTGGATTTAGACACCTTTTACGCCGAGATGCTGCCCGAAGACAAATTGCAGGTCCTTGAAGACACCATGGCACAACAGCCGCTGTCTCTGGCCTTTGTAGGGGATGGCATTAACGATGCCCCGGCCTTGCGGCGGGCCGATGTGGGTATCGCCATGGGCGCGCTGGGCTCACAAGCCGCCATTGAGAGCGCCGACGTGGTCATCATGACCGATTCACCCGCCAAAGTGAGCACAGCCGTACAAATTGCGCGTCGCACTCGCCGTATTGTGTGGCAAAATATAGGCATGGCATTGGGCGTCAAGGCCTTTTTTATTTTGTTGGGCATAGGCGGCGCAGCCACCTTGTGGGAAGCCGTCTTTGCGGATGTCGGTGTGGCCTTGCTGGCCGTTTTCAATGCCATGCGTGTCATGCGCGTGAAGTCCTAGATTTATCTGGATGACCTCTTCCGGCGTTCCGAGGGTTTGCAGGCACAAAGGGAGTACGGCCTGGATGCCAGGGGACGCCTGCGACGTTTAGGGTGGGCTGCCCACCCTGAGGGGGCTGCCTCCCCCGAAGCGTCTGCCCTTTTCACGCGCTACCCAAAGGTTTTACCACTCCTGGAGAACAAGATGAAAAAACTATCCCGCAAACTACAAACCGAAGGAGAAAAGACACTGACTTTTTTCCGCGCGCTCGGCCCGGAAGACTGGACGAAAGAAGTGTATTCTGAGGGGGCTACCTGGCGGGTGCGTGATATTTTGGCGCACATCACCTCCGCCGAGCATAGCATCCCGCGCCTGATTCGCGTGCTGCTAGAAGAAGGCAAACAGGCCCCGCCGGATTTTGATCTGGATGCTTACAATCAACGCAAGGTACGCGAAATGGCCGACTACACCCCGGATGACTTGCTGACGCTTTTTGAGCAGCGCCGTGCGGAGACCGTGGCCCTGGTAGAAAAACTCAGCCCAGAAGACCTGCAAACTGTGGGGCGCCATCCCTTCTTGGGAGATGCGCCGGTAGAAGACATGCTCAAATTGATGTATCGCCACATTCAAATTCATCAGCGCGATATCCGCAAGATGCTGGGAGATAGCAAAGCATGAGCGCTTCCCCTTCACAGGTCGGTTGGCGCGTTATCTTGACCTGGCTGCACCCGTGGCTGTTGGCAAACAGCACATGGATGTATTGGATGGGGCTGGGGGTGGCGCATTACCTGGGCGTGCCCCTTGACGTTGGCCTGGCCTGGTTGGGTTGGTTGTGGGCAATGGCGCTGATGGCGGGTGCGTTTTTGTTAGATGGCGCCTGGGCATTTGCGCAAAGCCGGTCTCAACTCGATGAATCGGCGCAGGCCTGGCTGCGGGCCGGCTTTTTTGGCGCGTTTGGACTGCTGGCGCTGGGGGCTGCTATCAGCATCTCGTTCCTGCACACCGATACGCAGTCACCCGCCTTGTGGATACTCATGTTGGTTACCGTTGGTTTGCTTTTATGGCACGCGCTCCCACCTTGGCAAGCCGCACGTAGCGGCTATGGCGAAATAGTGATGGCTGTTGTGGGGAGTGGGTTGATGCCGGCTTTAGGGTTTGTGTTGCAGGCTGGTTCCATGCACCGCCTGTTGGCAATGACGACGTTGGCTATGCCCCTTTTGTACCTTGCGGCCATATTGGCGCGTGAGTTGGAAACCTATGCCCAGGATGTTAAACACCTGCGTTACACTTTGCTGGTGCGTTTGGGGTGGAAGGCGGGGTTTCGAGTCCATAATGGGCTGATTTTTGCCGCCCTGGGGGTGATGGCTGTTGCCCTGGCGGCGGGGATGCCCCTGGGGTTGAGTATGCCCTTTGTGGTTGCGCTGGCCTGGGGTGGTTTTCAGATATGGTATCTGGGGCGCATTGATGCCGGCGCACCGCCTCGCTGGAAATTGTTGCGTTGGACTTCATTGGCCTTGTATGTGCTACCGGCCTATTTGATGACGTTTTTATTATGGATTCGTTGACAAAACCGTAACGTTTAGTACTTGTGGAGGATTTCCGATACAAGGTATAATGGTTACAATGATGAAAGACCTGTTTGCTATCACAACCAAGAGTTGTGGTGATTTGTTGTGACCACTTGAGAGAGAAGAAGAGAAGAGGTGAATATCCATGACAATAGCCCTTGTCATTGATGACAACCGGCAAACGGCGGATAGTATGTGTGATATGCTCAAACTTTTGGGTGTAGAAGCCTATCCGGTATATGGTTCACGTACCGCCATGCTGGCATTATCGAAGAAAATCCCAGATGTGATTTTCATGGACATTAATATGCCCGGTGTAAGTGGTTTTGAGGTGCTCTCCTATGTGCGCCGCGAACCCCATTTACAGCATATCCCTGTTTTCATGGTCACTTCTGACGACCAGCCACAGACTGCGGCACGTGCTCAACAAACCGGTGCATTGCTTACCTTAGTTAAGCCGGTCAGTCTGGAGGCCTTGGAAAAAGCGCTCAAGCGCATTGGCTTGCTGCCACTTTCTGCTTGAAGCGGAATTTTTCCGATAGTGCGAAAAACAGGAGAAGCAGTGCATCTCCTGTTTTTTGGTTCGGTAGGGGATTGTGGTAGGTCAGGTGATCCCCGGCCAATTGCTGTGCATTCAACACTAGACATTCTCTGTCAAACATGGGAAAATAACCCCCGTTAATTCATCGAACAATTCCTGCTCGACCTGGAGGTGCTATGAGTAATAAAAAACTATCGGTTCGCGAACGCCGTCGCAGACAACAGCGGCGTCAACGTATGACAGTGTTATTGGTAATTGCAGGTGTTGCCCTGATTTTGCTTGGTATTTTCTTGGCGCCGGCTATCAAACAGGCTACTGCGCCGGTTGGTGACGTTGCCCCCTTGCCCGCACGTCTCATTGTATCGCCGGATGATAACACGATGGGTGACCCCAATGCCCCAATCACAGTGGTGGAATACTCCGACTTTCAATGTCCGGCTTGTAAGGCCTTTTTTGACCACGTTGAAGAGACCTTTGTATCTGAATACGTGGCCACCGGCAAGGTACGCTTTGTTTACCACTCAATGGGCTTGTGGATTGGTCAGGAATCGGCCGACGCGGCCGAAGCAGCCTATTGCGCTGGGGAACAGGGCAAGTTTTGGGAGTACCACGATATCTTGTTTGCTAATCAGACCGGAGAAAACGTGGGGGCTTTCCTGGCAAAACGTTTGATTGCTTTTGCCGGGGAAATTGACGGCCTGGATGTCGGGGCGTTCAAGTCTTGCCTGGATAGCAACAAATACACCCAGCGTGTCAATGCCGGTGAGGCCGAAGGCCGCCAGGCAGGTGTGCAGGGAACACCTACCCTGTTCGTTTATAAGACCGCTGATAATACCTTGATTCAAACCATTGAAGGCGTACCTTCCGTGCAAGATCTTCGTCAGATTTTGGATGATGCCTTGCAACAGGTTGGACAATAGGTTTCTCTGCTATACACAACCCCCCTCCACGCGTATCAAATGTGGAGGGGGGTCTTTTTTAAAGGGGCCGACGTTTGAGAGAAACTGATATTATCCGAGGGCAATGTCCTCGGTTTTGTTGACCTGGAGGTTGATATGTCCAGGTTGCGAGTGAAATTTTCAACGCTAAGTCGCAGAGCCGCTAAGAAAATCACGTTTTAGCGCAACAACCGGCGTGTATTCAGAAAACCTTCGCGCCCTGGCGACTTTGCGTTAAAGTTTTGGGGTTGCCCAAACATTGGGCGAAGCGAAAGAACAGCAGGGCGCAAACCTAAGTGGGCGCTTTGCCGACCTGGATGTCGGCGCTCCCAGGCTTACCCTAACGGTAAATTTTAGACTTCGCAACCCCCCGCATCTCACATTATCCCGAATTTTTGCAAGATAGCCACAATCAGCGGTGCGATGATGAGTGCGGGCAGGAAATTCCCCACCCGGATTTTTTTGATTTCCAGCAAACTGCTAAAAGCAATCCCTACCAACAAGACACCCCCTGCGGCGGTCATTTCGAGCATCATGGGTTCGCTCACCAGCGCCTGGGCCTGAGCAGCCAACAGGCTCAGACCGCCCTGGTATACCAGAATGACCAGGGAGGAAAAGGCAACCCCAATCCCCAGGGAGGAAGCGAAGGCCAGCGAAGCGAAGCCATCCAGTACCGCTTTGATTGCCAGCAGACTGTAATCGCCGGTTAACCCGTCCTGAATGGAACCCAGGATGGTCATGGGGCCAACGCAAAACAAGATAGAGGCCGTCAGGAAGCCGCGCACAAAACGGCTTTCGCTGGCATCTGCGTTGGCATTGCCGATAAAACGCTGTTCTAGCCAGGCTCCCAGGCGCTGCAAGTTGTCTTCAATATGCCACCATTCCCCCAGCAGGCTTCCAAATAGCAAACTGCCCAGGACGATGAGTGAATTTTGGGTTTTGAAGAACATTTGCAGCCCGATGGACATGGTGAACAACCCCAGCCCGGCGATAACGGTTTGACGCACTCGGTCGGGGAGGCGTGACCCAACGCGAATGCCAATGATACTGCCCAACAGGACGGTGGTAATGTTGATTAGGGTACCGGTCATGGCGTTCCTTTGGTAAGCGTGGTTTCTTTTCCGGCGGCCTGGTTTTCCAGCAGTTCCAAGGCAAAGCACAGCGAGGACAGTCGGTTGAGATATCTGCCTAATTCGGGATTTTGCAGGTCGCCTGCGTGCAGCAGGCGAGTGACCAGCCGTTCGGCGCGCCGCACGATAGTGCGCGCCAGCGCCAAAAAGCCCCCGGCTTGAGAATCTCCGGGCAGGATAAAGATTTTGGGCATCGCGACCACCTCTTGAAGGGCGTCCGCCTGTGCTTCGAGCCAGGCCACCCGCTCAGCAGAGATACTGCGGAAACGCTCCGCGTTTTCGGGCGTGGCTGCCACTTCCGCCATCAGGCCATACAGGTCGCGTTGAACCTGAAGCAGGATTTCTGCGCTTTGCGGGGCCTTGCTGAAAGCGCGCGCTAACCCCAGCGCGGCGGTGGCTTCATCGATTGTGCCGCAGGTTTCCGGGCGGGGGTGATATTTGGGCACCCGTCCAGCACCCAGCAGGCCGGTATAGCCATCGTCTCCGGTTTTGGTGTAGAAAGAAGAAGTACTCATGGCTTCCATTATACTTACGATTCCGCCGTTTTGCGAATGGATTTGGGTTCATAGCAAATAATTGTAAAAAAATGATCTTGCGATTCCCTTATGGTGGTGCTATACTACACAATGCTTTCGGTTAAAATTGGGGAATCTATCGTAAGACTTTTCCTCAAAAAAGGAGAGAAACCATGCAAATTCGATGCACATATTGCGGTACCCCTTTTGCTTTAGGTGAGCCAGTGTTACGCACTGCTTTAGAAAAGGTCGTAGCCGAAAATCTCAAGTACTACGAAACGCGCTGTCCGCGTTGTCGTAAGGCCAACCGCATTTCACGTGAGCAACTTGAACACGAGGTCTCGAAGCGGGCATAACACAACATGCCAGGTAGGATTCGCCACTTGATTTCAGCCTACTCTGGTGGGGAGGATGTATGACGCAGACAATTGGCCGTTACGAAGCACAAGGGGAAATTGGACATGGGGGCATGGCAACGGTACTGCGGGCGCGCGACCCGAGTATGAACCGTGAAATTGCTATCAAACTGTTGCCTAGAGAACTATTGCACAATCCATCGTTTCGCGCCCGTTTTGAGCGTGAGGCCCAGGTGGTTGCCAGCCTGGAGCATCCTGCTATTGTACCGGTGTACGATTTTGGCGAGCAGGATGGTCAACCTTTTCTAGTGATGCGTTTGATGACCGGCGGTTCGCTGCGCGAATTGATGGAGCAAAAAAAGCGCTTTTCACTGGAAGAAGTGACCGAAATTTTTGCTGTACTGGCGCCTGCTTTGGATTATGCCCACCAGAAGGGCATTGTCCATCGCGATCTCAAGCCGGCAAATATCCTCTTTGACCAGGATAAACGCCCCTATCTCTCCGATTTTGGCATTGCCAAACTGGCAGAAGCCGGCGCCACCTTGACCGGCGATGCGATTATTGGCACACCGGCCTATATGAGCCCTGAACAGGTGCGTGGCGAGAGCAGCCTGGATGGTCGCAGTGACCTGTACTCGCTAGGCATCATCTTGTTTGAAATGCTGACCGGCAAATTGCCTTTTGAGGCCAATTCACCTACCGGTCAGATGATGAAGCATTTGACCGCCCCTATCCCGCATATTTCAGAATTTGTGACCGACTTGCCGCCCGATGTGCAAATGATTATTGAGCGCATCCTGGCAAAACAACCGGATGCGCGCTTTGCCAGCGCAGCCGAACTGGTGCAGGAGATGCGCAGCGTGCTCAAGTCCGGTCATGTGACCCCCGCTTTTGTGCCCCTGCAGGCCGCTAAACAAGCGCAGCACTTTGACCAGCCTACTTATGAATCATTACGGCCTGCCTCTGCTGCGACTTCCAAGGGGCTGCCCTCCTGGGTGTGGATTGTGCCCGTGGTGCTGGTGGTGAGTTTGGGGGCCTTCTTTGGGGTGCGCGCCCTGATTCCACAGGGAACGCCAACGGCCACCTTGTTGGCGGCGGCCCCACCCGTTTCTAATGTCTCGGCTTCACCCACGCCGGCGCCTTCCGACACCCCGCTGCCGCAACCAACAAATACTCCCGTACCAACTGCCACCCCGACAGAAGAAAACACTCAGGTGGGGCTAGAAACCAATCCTACGGATACCCCTGTGCCCCCAACGGCTACCTCCTCCGGGCCGGTGATTGGCGGCGCCGACAAACTGGCTTTCGTCAGCAATAACGACATCTGGATCATGAACCTGGATGGGAGCGAAGCGCAACAATTGACTTCTGATGGCGGCAGTAAGGAGCAATTGCAGTGGTCACCGGATGGAAAAGCCGTCTTCTACATCACCGGGCGCTGTCTGCTATCGGTGAACATTGATACGAAAGCCCAGAGCACCGTTTTTTGCGCCAATTGGGCCGATTACCTGGGTGATTTTGAGATTTCTCCCGACCAAACCCAGGTCGCCATTACCTTGAAGGATGGCTTGTTCATCCTGCCGTATGACTTATCAACCATTAGTCAGATTACCACCAAGCAGCGTTTGACTTCGGCGGAGAAATGCATCAGTTACACCGATGCAGCGGCCTACGGTGCCGCCTGGTCGCGAGATGGCAAACAACTTGCCGTAGTGCTCATGGCGACTCAAGCCGGGCGGCAAGTGCAAATGGTGCAGGTTTTCGATGTCAGTCGCTGTGGGGCACTGCCGGTGCGGGTGGACGCTTTCCCCGGCGAGCGCTTCACAATGAAGAATTACGACCGCTCCCCCGTATTTTTGGATTTTGCCTGGAACGGTAACGACCTGTTTGCGCTGGCGGTCAATACGCTCAACAACTTCGGCGAAATTTACATTTACAATACCGCGAGCAAGAAAGCCGAAGTAAAGCAACCGGTGGGACGCTGCTGTTATCGTTCCTTCCGCTGGAGCCCGGATGGTAACTATTTTTTGCTGGCCTTTCAGGACTCGCGCTTTGGAGAGGGCGCGCAACTGTACTATTTCATTTATGGCACAATCGACTCGGGCGCCGATTTTCAGCCTATCCCGCTGCCCGCGGGTGTGCTGACCAACTCGCGCGAAAATCCGCAACCGGCTTTGCGCCCATATCGCCCATAACACAGCAGATGCGTGAAGAGCAATTTGTCGCACCCGGCAGGTGATGGCCAAACTTATCGTTGGGAATGCAGAGCCTGCTGGGAAAAATGCTGTGTTCTCCGCGGGGTTGTAGCGGTGAATTCGGGTCTCTAAAGGTTTAATCCTGAAGAGTACCTTGCGCCCCCGGCATTTTCGTTCGAGAATGCCCCGTTTGCACGCGATACCTCCGCTAACTCCTTCACAGGCAGGTAGGCGATGACTATCATTGGCGGTTATGAAATCCAATTGCAATTGCATGACGATGGTGTCTCCCAGACGTACGCCGCGCGGGCCGTAGAAAGTGGCCTGGCGGTGAACCTGGTGTGCTTGCCGGTTTCCGAGGAGATTGACCCGGGGGTTTATTCCGCTATTCAACGAGAATGCGCCCTGGTCTCGGACATTGAGGGCGTACCATTGTTGCCGATTGTGTCTTATGGCCTGACGGACGAATATGCGTTTTACGCCCTCCCCGCCTGGGCGCAAAACACCCTTTCGCAACGCTTGCAAAGGGGTGTTTTTTCGTGGGAAGAAGCGGTCTTTGTGTTGCAGCGCATAGCCCAGGCATTGGATAAACTGCATGAACTGGGCATTATCCATGGGGACCTCAAACCCGCACACATTTACTTTGATCCCCAGGGACGCGCATTCTTAGGGGGCATTGGGCAGCACCAGATATTGCAAGCCAGACAGCGTACCTGGCCGGGGACGCTGACCGGGCCGTTGGGCTATCGCAGCCCGGAGCACGATTTGCCGGCCGTAGACCTGACACCGGCCAGCGATGTGTATGCCTTGGGCGTGCTGGGCTATCAGATGTTGAGCGGGCAATTGCCTTTTACGGCCAACAACACCCTTGGATGGCGTCTTCAGCACCTGGTCACCCCTGTGCCGGACGTGCGCACCTTGCGCAGCGATGTGCCGGAAAGTGCCGCACTGGCTTTGCGGCGGGCCATGCGCAAAAATCCGGGGGCACGTTTTGATACCGCTATCGCGTTTGCGCAGGCCTTTGGCGGCGAACCGGTTGCGCCTCAAAAACGCATTCGGGGGCATGACGACGCTTTTTGGGAACAATACTTTGCCCCGTCCAAAAAACGCGCCCTCAATTGGCAGGTTGCCTTACTGCTTGTGGTGATGCTGCTAACTTCTGCCGGTTTGTGGGGAATATATCGCAGCGCAGCCTATTTCCTGCCCCCTTTGCGGATGACGGCTACTCCCGCAGCGTTGGCTGCCGTATCGGATACGCCCATACCCACGATGACCATGACCGCGCGCGCAACACCTGTTCGTCCGACGGCCTCCCCTGGGGTGACCGAAAACCCACAGGACACACCGACCCCCGCGGGGGATGCCGTTTCCCTGGGGGCTACTTCCACCCCCACGGTTGCCGCGCCACCTACGGCCCAAGTTGGTCTGCTCTCTCAGGGGACAGCAACGCCTACGGGCACCGCGCCCCCTGAGGTCCCGTTAGTCTTTGATACGCCACTCCCCGGCGGCTCTTATGAAATTCAGTATGGTGACAACGTGTTCAGTATTGCCGCCTCCCTGGGGTTGAATGAGGGATTTTTCATGGGGGCCAACGGGCTTGCTTGCGATAGTCATCTGTACCCCGGCAAAACGTTGTTGGTGCCGCCACCCGGCATCGTGCAATACGAATTCCCGCAGGTTGCCATTACGGCGCGCAATATCACCGATTTGCAGCCTTTGTATATTCCGGAGTGCGTGCGCGAGGTTGGGGATGTGGCCTTCTCCCCCGATGGGCAGGTGTTAGCCATCGCACAGAAAAACACAATCCTGTTGTGGTTGGTCTCCGAGTGGCGTCCCTGGCGGCAGTTGCGCGGACATCGGGTGCCGGTGACCCGTTTGCGCTATGCACCGGATGGTTCGTTGCTGGTGAGCGCCGGTAACGATGGTACGCTCTTTGTGTGGAACGCGGCCGATGGAACTGAGGTGCGTAATTTCCGGGCGCACAACGGCGAGATTACCGATGTGGCCTTTTCACCGCATGGCGAATGGCTGGTGACCACTGCGCTGGATCAGCAGGTGGTGGTGTGGCAAGTCTCAGATTGGAGCAAAGCCCAAGAAATGCGGGGCTATGTGGCCTACAGCGCGGCTTTTAGCCCGGATGGCAGCCTGTTGGCGGTGGGCTACAGTGACAAAGTCACGCTGATGGAGACGAATGATTTTCAGGTTGTGCGTGAGATGCCTGCGGAAAGTGTGCCTCACAACCTGGCCTTTTCGCCAGATGGCGTGTTGCTGGCATCCAACAGCGATTTATGGCAGGTTTCAGATGGCCGTCACATTTACCATTGGCCTGAGAGCACCCATCGGATTGCCTTCACCAGTGATGGGCAGGCGTTGGTTGTCGGACAGAAAATCTGGCACATACCGAACGGTCTGTCGGTAGGAAGCCTGACCCTCGGCATTGACCAAACAGCCCGCACGACCTATG
Source organism: Anaerolineales bacterium (assembly GCA_034434095.1). Lineage (GTDB taxonomy): Bacteria > Chloroflexota > Anaerolineae > Anaerolineales > DRKV01 > DRKV01. The sequence goes on along the minus strand of DAOTZN010000285.1, from coordinate 21,340 downwards.
CGACGGACAGCGTGACGTTCTCGAGCGACTACCGCATGTTGGCTGTTGGTACGCAAGATGGTGTAGTTGTCCTGGGCATGTCCCCCGATGTGAAAGTGCCTGAACCACTGCCTCAGGCTTACCGCTTGCAACCGGGAGACAATTACATGAACGTGGCGGCTTCCTTAGATTTGCCGCTTTCCACGCTGCTCTCGGCCAACGACCTGACCTGTAAGCATGTGCCATTCATCAGTCAGGCGCTCAAGGTGCCGACGCCGAAAGCACCATGGACGCCTGCTTTGTTGCCGCTCTATTCGGAAAATGTCCCCAAAATCACAGAATTGGCCACCCTGGAGAACCGATGTGCGTTGCCGCGCGGCCGCGTTGCTTTCTCTCCGGCGAGAGATACGCTGGTCAGCGGCATTAGTTTGTGGTCGCTGCGCATGAAAAGCCTGCTGGTGCAAGGCACAGATTTGAGCCAGATGCCGTTGGATGCCAATACCGTGATGCCGGATGCTGTCCTGCGGTTTTCACCGGATGGCAGCCTGGTGGCTGAGCCAGCTGGCGGTGATATCCGTTTTTGGAACGCTGTCGATGGTCGTCTGGTGCGTACCATCAGCGCACACCAGGGGCGCATTACCGAACTGGCTTTTGACCTCGGGGGGCAAATTCTGGCTTCCTCCGGTGTGGATCAGGCCATTCACTTATGGCGCGTGGCTGATGGCACGCTGTTGGATACCATTCCGGGGTATGTGGCCGAAGTGTTGCTTTTCACTCCCGACGGCAAAACGCTCATTTCGGTGGCCGGAGATACCGCTCGCTTTTGGCCGATTGAAATTCAAGGTAATGGGGCGCAAGTTGAGGCTTCTGTGCTCAACAAGCAAAGCGGCGAACCGCGGTTCACCTTCCAGGGCTTGCATTGGGCTTATCATCTTTCCCCGGACGGCAATTCCCTGGGATACGTGGCCTGCCTGGATGGAACGCCTGAGCACTGTAAAGAGCAAGTTCTCAACATCCTTTCGGTAAACGAAGGGGTAATCAAGCACACTTTCCCTGGGGTGAAGAAAATCATCCAGGATTTCGCATTTTCGCCCGATAGCACCCAGGTCGCGATTGCCACCGAGAACGCCATCGCCGTGTGGGATATTCGTTCTGAGAACAGCGTGACTAAACTGCTGGGAGACCGTAAATGGGCCGAGTACATCGACCAGTTGTTTTACACCCCGGACGGGAAGATGATTGTCACGATGGTTAATCAGGCTTTCCTGCGTTTTTGGGCCATTCCTTCCGGGCAAGAAGTGGGTAAGGTGAACATTCCAGGCATTCGTTTTGTGACCATGTCTTCCGACCAGTACATGTTGGCTGTCTTGGTTGGGGAGGATATTACCTTGTGGGGAGTGGAGCAGTAGTTATGGTGGAATATACGCACATCGGGAATTATCAGATTGAAACCGCCTTGCCGCATACCGGCGTTGCAATGGCTTTTCGGGCGCGTAGCACCGGTGGGGAGATGGTGGTGGTTAAGTTGTACCCTCCCTTTTTGCAAGTCAATAAAGCCCAGATACAGCGTACTTCCGAAGTGTTGGCGCTTTTTGGCTCTCCGGTATTTGTGCCTATTTACGACGTAGGGGTGTGGCAGGGGCAGTTTTATATGGTGTCTCCTTGGATGCCTGGTGGTTCCCTGGAAGATGTCTTGCGTCAGGAGGAACATTTACCACCGGGACAGGCTACCCAGTACCTGTACCGTCTGGCATTTGGGTTGAGCGGCCTGCACAGCCTGGGGTACTTACACAGAAATATCAAACCCACCAACATTCTCTTCAATCAGGAGGGGGAGCCCTGCCTGGCAGATATTTCACCGGTGCCCTCAGTGCTGGTTTCTGAGCAAGATTCGCTTTCCCTGGAACTAGAAGACCCGCGTTATGCCAGCCCAGAGCAAGTGCGCGGGCGGCATAGTCTCAACGTGCGTAGTGATGTGTACGCATTGGGTACGCTCTATTATGCCATGTTGACCGGTGAGCCGCCCGTTGGCAACTTGCGAGGCCCGCAGGCAATCCTCTCGGCTGCGCGCCAGAACGTCGTTCCGGTGCGCGAGCGTGCGCCGCAACTCCCTGGAACCGCGGCCGATCTGCTGGATAACATGTTGGCTCGCGATCCGGCGTTGCGCTTGCCCAGCATGGACGCAGTGGTGATGCGCGCCGAAGCCATTTTGCCAAGCGAGCGCGTGACGGCTATCCGCTCTCGCTCCGAAAGTACGGCCATATCGTATGAACAGTTGTCGGCGCTGCGACCGCGCCCGGCACAGGAGACCAGGCGCAGCCGTCGAAAACAGGGAGTGCACCCCCTGGCGGTGGGAGTGCTCATCCTGCTGGCGTTGGCGGTGGGCGCGTTAGCGGCATTTTGGCAAGCCGGCGTACCGTTGACTGCCCTGTTCGGCGGGGGGGAGACGCCCTCGCCTGGCGTTGTGGCGCAGATTAGCCCTACAATCACACAGGCGCCCACGGTCATGCCATCCCTATCGGCAACGCCTTCACCGGCCTGGACGGCGACTTCGTCGGCAGTGATACCGATTGCCAATGCAACGGCTACTTCTGAACCCGTTGCCCAGTCTGCTCCCACGCCAGCACCGGTAGTGTTGGGAGGCGCAGATAAAATCGCCTTTTTGGCGCAAAATGATATCTGGATTGCCAACATGGATGGTTCGGACCTTCAGCGTCTGACCGTTGATGAGAAGCCCAAGGCAGATTTAGCCTGGACCTCAGATGGCAAAGAACTCTATTTCACGCAGAACGGTGTGGGTTATCTGGTGAATATCACCACCGGTAAGAAGCGAACCGGGGCTGCCCCGAAAAGTACCTCGCGTTGTACGCTACGCATTGGCCGTCTGACGCGCTATTCTTTGGATGGGCGCACCGCTGCAACGGTCGTGCAGGTTTCGGGGCATGGGCGCAAGGAAGATGTCGTGCAAATTTATACCTTTGACGAGGATTGCCACCCTGACATGATAGATGCCTTCCCCGGCGACCGCTTCACGATGCGCGGTTATAGTGGCAACAGTGACCTGGGTGTGATTGATAATTATGCCTGGGATGGTCGTGATACCTTCATCTTGCATGGCAACGTACTGCACAATGGCGGCGACATGGTGACGTACAACCTGCAAACGCATAAAGCCGAGGTGGTTAACCCCCTTGAAGGGCATTGCTGTTACCGGGATATACACTTCAGCCCCGACGGCCAGTACGTCGCCTTTGTTTTTCAGGATGTGCGTTATACCAATCCGGGGGAGGTGTATTACGTCCCCTTGGCAATGCTTGATAGCGGTGCGCGCTTCCAGCCGCTACCTTTCCCGTCCTACTTCTTTGAGGGCACTGGGGTAGATGTGTCACTGGCCGTTCGGCCTTACGTGCCGCCTGTGCAGCCCACACCCACACCGGCTACGGGGAGCGCCCAGGCCGAAGAGGTAGAAATGGGTGGGGCCGATAAACTGGCCCTGCTGGTGGATAAGGAGATTTGGGTAGTTAACCTCAACGGTCAGGGTGCCGAACGCCTGACTTCTGACCACATTGACAAGGCCTACCTGCAATGGTCACCCGATGGGCAATATGTGTTGTACGAACAAGAGTCTTGCCTGAAGGCCGTCTCTCTGACCGACCACAGCATTCTCAACCTGGGATGTTACCTGTCTTATGGCATTTCTTCCGATGGCCGCCGCGCGCTGTTAAGCGCCAGTGTGCTCTTTCCCGATGGTTTGCATCGTCCACTCACCAGCATTGTGCCTTTCAATTTGCGCATTATGGATGCCATGCCCAATTACGTCAACCTGGCGTTGGTGGGTGCCTGCGAGATTGATTTGTTGGGAGATATGTACGTCTGGTCACCGGATGGTCAGCAGGTTGCCGCGTTGGCTGAAACATCCGCTGCCGGTCGTAAGGAACAAGCCGTGTTAGTGTATAAATTACGCGTGTGTGGCGAGCCGCCCCGCTTGTTGGATACTTTCCCGGCCAATCGCTTTGAGGTCCGCGGCTATAGTGACATCAGTACGATGCCAAAACTCTACGATTTTGCCTGGAACGGCGACAATTTGTTTGCTATCAACGGCGTGGTACACGATGGCTTTGGCGATTTTGTGCTCTATGATATGAGCACCGGTCGCGCCAGCACGCTAGACCCGCTACAAAAAGGATGCTGCTACCGGGAAATGCGCTGGAGTCCGGATGCCTCCTACATGTTATTCGGAACCGAAGACCCTGTGGAAGGTATCAAATTGTATTACGTGCCGTTTTCAGATTTAGATGAAGGCAAACCCCTGGCGCCAATTCCATTACCCGCCGGCTTCTTCCAACAGGCGGATACGCGTAAACGCCTGTATCCGGCCCTGCGACCTGCACAGCGCCCGGAGCCACTGCCTTTTGGACAGGCGCCGGAAGTGACCGCCTCTGAGACGGTGTTGACTTCCAGCGGTTCGCCTATCCATGTTGGCAGTAGTTCTCAGCGGGTGGTGCACAGTCTGGCGTTTGCTCCTGATGGCAATCTGTTGGCTATTGGGCTTGATCGCGGGCTGGTGCTTTATGATATCTCCTCGCGTCAAAAAACTACGCTGGGGACAAAGGCGGAATATCATGACCGGCCGGTTATCGGGGTGGACTTTTCTCATGATGGCACCTGGCTGGCCTCAACCTCAGTGGACGGGGTGACGCGTATCTGGCGAGTCAGCACCGGTGCGCCTTTCCAAAAAGTCGTCCTGGAGGGGTACCCCTCTTTAGACGTGGCCTATGACCCCAGCCAAGACTTGGTGGCCACGGCTTCTTCGGATTTCACCGTACACGTTAACCAGCGGAACAATGCCGGTACGCGCTACTTGTTACGCGGACATGAAGGGCAGGTGTTATCCGTAGATTATGCTGCCGATGGCAGTGCGCTGGTGTCTGGGTCGGTGGATGGTACGGCGCGCGTGTGGTCTATGCTGACCGGTGACTTGATGCAAACGTTGGTTGGTCATTTGGATGCCGTTTCGGATGTGGATTTCTCCCCCGACGGGCAAGTGCTTGCCTCTGCCTCCTGGGATGGCACCGTGCGTTTGTGGGATTGGGAATCCGGTACGACGCGCTTCGTGCTTTATGGGCACCCATCTTCGGTCATTGGTGTGCGCTTTTCACCGGATGGGCGCTGGCTGGTTTCGCGGGACACGGAAGGTGGGTTGTATGTCTGGCGAGTGGAAGATGGTGCCCTGGTACAGACGCTCGAAACGAGTGCTTCCCAAAACGCGGCCCTGGCTTTCTCGCCGGAGGGGAAGTGGCTGGCCGTTGGCCTATCGGCTGGCAAGGTTCAGATGTATGCCGTCGCCGCGCCGTAGGGGGGCCTGATGAGATGGTGCGATAGGACAGGCTTGCAAAGCCTGTCCTATCGATTTATGCCTCCATGTGCCCGAGGCGTGCTAGCCGAGTTTCGGGAGTTCGTCCGTACAAACGATTTTGTTGTGCCAAACGCACACGCAGGGCCTCACTGAGTGCGTTGGTGGGCATACGCCATTGCCAGTTGCCGCTGGGGCGACTGGGGTAATTCATGCGGGCGCGGTTATCTAAACTGAGCAAATCTTGTATGGGGGCGATGCTGAACACGGCGACCGAACTCCAGGCCGCTCGAATCAAATCCCAGGCGATGTCATGTCCATCGCGAGCCAGATAATGGCGGGCAAAATCACGCTCTTTTTCCGATACGCGCTGATACCAGCCCACGGTTGTGTCATTATCGTGGGTGCCGGTGTACACTACGCAGTTTTGTGGGTAGTTGTGTGGCAAGAAGGGGTTGCGGGCGTCATCGCTGAAGGCAAAGACCAAAATTTTCATCCCCGGCAGGTTGAATTGCTCTCGCAGAGCGACCACATCGGGGGTGATTTCGCCCAGATCTTCGGCAATCAAGGGCAGGGCGCCAAGTGCTTCCTCGACGGCGGTGAAAAACGTTGCCCCTGGGCCGGGAGCCCAGCGCCCGTTGATGGCGGTTGTCTCTTCGGCCGGGATTTCCCAGTAGGCCGCGAAGCCCCGGAAGTGATCCAGGCGAATGAAATCTACCAATTCCAGCACGGTGCGCAGGCGCGCCAGCCACCAGGCGTACCCCTCCGCCGCGTGGACATCCCAGCGGTACAGTGGATTGCCCCATAATTGACCGGTCTCCGAGAAATAGTCCGGCGGCACACCCGCCACAACGGTTGGGTTGCCGTGCTCGTCCAGGTAGAACAAGTCGGGACGAGCCCATACTTCGGCGCTGTCGTGTGCCACGAAGATGGGAATGTCGCCGATGATTTTCACATTGTGTTGGTTGGCGTAGGTCTTGAGCGCCCGCCACTGCCGGAAAAACAAGAACTGCCGAAAGGCCTGCCGCTCGATGGCGGTTGCCAGGTCGCGGCGAGCGGCCTGTAAGGCTTGGGGTTCGCGTTGACGCAGAGCGGGTTCCCAGGTTGGCCAGGGCGCACCGCTGTGTGCTTCCTTCAAGGCCATGAAAAGCGCAAAGTCATCCAGCCAGGGGCTTTGCTGCTCGCAGAAAGCGGTGAATTCGTCCCTCAATGCGGTCTTCCCTTGCTGTGAAAAACGCTGCCAGGCGCGGTCGAGTACGCCCAACTTCCAGGGGATAACCATGCCGTAGTCGACCCTGTCCGCGGGGAAGGGTGGCAGGACAATCAAGTCATTGCTGTGTAGCAAGCCCTCTTGCAGTAAAAGTTGAGGGCTAATCAGGTAGGGATTGCCGGCAAAGGCAGAAAAGCATTGGTAAGGAGAATCTCCGTAGCCGGTAGGCCCTAGGGGAAGCACTTGCCATAGTTCGGTCTGGCTTTGATGGAGAAAATCTACCCAGCGATAGGCTTCTGGACCGAGGTCGCCAATGCCGTAAGGGCCGGGCAGACTGGTGGGATGGAATAGAATTCCTGCGTTGCGTTCAAAGTTCATTGGGTAACCTCCGGGTCTCGATGTAGGCATTTCCGGAAATGATGGGTTGTAAGTAATCTTCGGGTTGGACATCCGTGGCGATAATGGCGCCCGGTTCGACGGTATATCCTGCCGGGATGATACTGTTCTTGCCAACCATGGGCAAGCCTTCTTCAGGCGGGGTTTCGATATTTCCCACACGGCTATTGTTGCCCACGCGGACGCGCTTATCCATGATGGCGCGTTCAACGACCGCTCCGGCTTCGATGACCACATCGGTCAACAGGATGGATTCGCGCACGATGGCACCGGGCTCCACGATGACACCTGGCCCCAGGACGCTGCGCTCCACCAGGGCTTTACTATGGATGACGCAGCCATCGCTGAGTAAACTATCGCCTATCTGTGCCCCTGCGGCAATGCGCACCGGCGGTCGCTCTTCGGTGCGGGTGTGGATAATCCATCTACGGTCGCTCAGATTAAGTCGCGGGGGCGTGGCGAGTAAGTCCATGTGCGATTGCCAATAAGAGAGTACGGTGCCGACATCCATCCAATAGTCCTCATAGGGGTAGGCGTACACCTTGAGCCTCTCGTTAACCATCATGGGCAGGATGTCCTTCCCAAAGTCGTGGGCGGAGTTGGGCTTCTGACGGTCCTCCCATAGAATCCGGCTGAGAATATCCAGGTTGAACAGATAGACGCCCATATTGGCCAGATCCGAAGGGGGTTGGCTGGGCTTTTCCACGAAGTTGACCACCTGGAAGTCGGGGGTGATATCCACTACCCCAAAACGGGAGGCTTCTTCCAGGGGAACGCGCACCGTTGCCATGGTCAGATGGGCCTGCTTTTCCAGGTGATAGGCGATTAATTTGCGGTAATCCATCTTGTAGATGTGATCGCCAGAGAGGATGAGCACCAGGTCTGGTTTGGTGCTTTTGATGAAGGTGAAGTTTTGTTGGACGGCGCCGGCGGTGCCGGTGTACCAGTCGGACGCGCCGCGTGCCTTGTAGGGGGTGTAGATGCGCACGCCGCCGGTGAAGTCGCGGTTGAGGTCCCAGGGTGCGCCTGCGCCGATGTGTTCAATCAGCGAGTGAGGGCGGTACTGCGCCAGGATCATGACATCCACCAGTTCCGAGTTGATACAGTTGGACAGAGCGAAGTCGATGATGCGATACTTGCCGCCAAATGGCACGGCCGGTTTGGTGCGCTTGGCGGTTAGGGCACCCAGACGGGAGCCTTCTCCCCCGGCCAGGATGACAACACGGGTTTTCATACCGCACTCCTTTCACGCAGGCTTTTGTTGCCGTTGGTTGGTGACCAGACGATCGTACAGTTGCAGGTATTCCTGGGCCGAGCGGCGCCAGGAGAAATCGGTTTTCATGCCGCGTTGCTGTAAGCCACGCCAGTTGTGTGGTTGATGGTAGATAGCCAGCGCGCGGCGAATAGTACCTGCCAGGGCCACCGGATCGGTACTGTGGAATAAGAAGCCGGTGCTGTTTGGCCACTGCAGGTAATCTCGGATGGTGTCGCGTAGCCCGCCGGTAGCACGTGCGACCGGTATGCAGCCGTAACGCATGGCAATCATCTGGGTCAGGCCGCAAGGCTCGTAGCGGGAGGGCATAAGCAAGATGTCGGCGCCGCCCAACAGCCGCCGGCTGAGCGCTTTATCGTAGGTAATCAGGGCGCGTACCTTGTGGGGCAGGTCATCCGCCAGTTGACGAACGGCGTCTTCCAGGGCCGGTTGACCGGTGCCTAGTAAAATAGCCTGCCATTCCAGATGTTGGATGCTGCGCAAGGCTTGAATCGCCAGGTCTACCCCCTTTTGGTGGTCCAGGCGGGTGATCATTATCAGGATGGGAAGATGGGGATCACGCGGCAAGTCGAATGCTTCCTGCAGCGCGAATTTGTTCTGGGCGCGCAGATTCAGGGTCTCCACGGTGTAACGTCTTGGCAGATGTTCGTCGGTGGCCGGATCCCACAGGTTGGTATCCAGCCCGTTGAGGATGCCGGAAATATCGGCTGCGCGGGTGTTGAGGAACTCGTGCAGCCCGGCGCCGAATTCGGGCGTCAAAATTTCTTGCGCATAGCCTGGAGAAACGGCTACGATGTGATCGGCGCTCATCAATCCCAGTGGCAACGGCATATTGCGTGCCCAGGAGGGCAAAGGAGAATCTTCTCCGGCCGGTGGCAGCCCATAGGCATTCATTGCGGGACCGGCACCCACGCCCAGATAGGGCAGGTTGTGTAAGCCCAGTAGTGCGACGGCGTGGCGATAAAACACATCTGTGGAACGTTGTAAGGAGAGAGCGTAAACTGCCGGGGCGGTATGCCAGTCGTTGGCGTGGACGATATCGGGGCGCCATTTCAATTGCCTAGCCAGTTCTAGAGCGGCTAAGGAGAAAAAGGTGAATTTTTCTCCATCCAGTGCAGCATCGCTTTCGTAAAGTGGCGCATTGGGTGAGGCCGGAATGGGAGCACCGGCAATGGCGTATACGGGCAGGCCATCCAGACGGGTTTCGTAAGCCCGGACGGTAAGATGCTTAGTTTGATGGGGGAGATCAAAAGTTGCCAGGGGTTGCCAGGGGTATTTCTGCCGGTCAATGTGCCCATACAGCGGAATAACCAGACGTACATCCGGAGGCGTTTTGGGCAGGCGGCGCAAGGCTTGAGGCAGCGAGGAAGCCACTTCGCCCAATCCCCCCGCACTGATAAAGGGTTGGGCTTCGGCGGCCAGAAAGAGAACGTTCAAAGGCTGTTTAGGCATGAATTTATCCTGTGGTGGATAGGTTTTTCGTTTGGTCTATTGTACCTTGTAGTTGGGTAGTTAGGTAGGTAGAGGCGAAACATTTTTCGCTCGTAGCCTGTAGGGGTGCGAAAGGCCTTTCGCCTTTGGGCGGGTGGTTGGCTAACGCCTGATAGCAATCAGCGGTCAGGTGGTCGGCACGTTGATGCTGAAGAACCAACAAATCGATATTTATGGACGAACCCTAACGGGCAGCCGGAAGGTTGTCTACAAGTTTCTAAACCATCCCGCAAATATGATAAAATCACAAATTCATGGGCTTTTGAAAAGCATTATTGAAGATTGAGGTAGCCCCAAGAAAAGGCCTTTTTAGGGCTTTTGGTATATAATCGTCTAGAGAGACTTTTGGGGACCCAAATTTCACGAAATGATTGCAAATGGGAGTGGTCCGCCATTTGCCAAAAGCCCAACAGTAAATTTTTCTTACCAGGAGATCTATATGCGTTTAATTCCTCACAAACTATTTCTTACGCGCGGTGTTGGTGTACATAAACAAAAACTCACCAGTTTTGAAATGGCGCTGCGCGACGCCGGCATTGCTCACTTCAATTTGGTGCGAGTTTCTTCGATCTTCCCGCCGCACTGTCAAATTATTTCTGCTGAAGAAGGATTAAAATTACTGCAACCCGGCGAAATTGTCTTTGCTGTTCTGGCAGAAATGAGCACCAATGAACCTGGGCGCCGTATTGCTGCATCGGTAGGTATCGCTCGTCCCGCGGATGCAAATAGATACGGTTATCTTTCTGAACACCATGCTTTTGGACAAACGGAGCAAGAAGCCGCTGATTTTAGCGAAGATCTTGCTGCGACTATGTTAGCAACCACGCTTGGTATTCCCTTTGACCCAGAAAAAGACTACAACGAGCGCAAAGAGCAATACGCCATGGGCGGCGAGATTGTAGATACCACCAGCATCTCATTGGGTGTAACCGCCGCATCCGGCGATGTATGGACAACTGTGGTCTCTGCTGCAATTCTTATCTAAAAGCATGAGTATTCCTGATAATTTTCTTGGCCTGCCCCCTGAGTTAAGTGACCCGCAGCGTGCCGCCGTTCACATCCTCCCCATTCCTTTTGAGGCAACCGTTTCTTATGGCGGAGGCACAGCGAAAGGGCCACGTGCTATTATTACCGCTTCACAGCAGGTAGAATTTTACGACCGCGAATTCGGTCTCGAACCGGTGCTAAATTTTGGCATCCATACACTGCCTGCCTTGAAGTTACCGCACGATCCTGCCGCAGCCTTCCCGCTTATCGAGGAGGCTGCGGCTCAACTCGCACCGGCCTGTCGTTTGCCCGTTGCCCTGGGCGGTGAGCATAGTATTACTGCCCCGTTCGTACGCGGTATATTGCAGACCAACACTGAACCCATCACAATTTTACAGATAGACGCACATAGCGATTTGCGCCATACCTACGAGGGTACCCCCTACAGCCATGCTTCGGTTGCCCGTCGTCTGTTAGAGCATCCGCAAATCGAGCAAATTTTACAAATTGGCATTCGCTCAGTATGCCCTGAAGAAGTACAATTTGCTCGCGAAAACCCGCAACGGGTGCGGGTATGGTACACTGAAGATACGCACAACCGCAATTGGTTGTTAGAATTGGCGAGCAGATTGCAAGGCAGACGCGTCTACATCACCCTTGATGTTGACGGACTTGACCCCGCGATTATCCCTGCCACCGGCACACCCGAACCCGATGGCTTGACTTGGCAGCAAACTCTTGAAATTCTACGTCTCACCGCCAAATTTTCCACCATCATCGGCATTGATTGTGTAGAACTTGCCCCCGTTACCGGTTTACACTATGCTGACTTCGCAACCGCCAAATTACTCTACAAGGCGATTACGTATGCGTTAATGTTCGACAACGCTTAAACCTTTGAAAACCGGGGATTCACCGCTGAGCATGCTTACAATGCGAAGAAAAACGCACCCTCTGCGGTAAAAACTAAATTTGACCATTACACCGGATGTTGGCAAAACCGGTGGATAGCCAATCCCTAAATGGACACAGCATGGCCGTTCCCTGGATTTCTGACCGATAAACCCATCTCCTATTTCTTTAATGAGTTGACCTATGACTAATGTTTACAACCCCATCCGTACTTTTATCAACCATCACTACCGTCACTTCAATGCTGCCGCGCTGGTAGATGCCGTAGAAGGCTACCGCAAATTCATTCACGAGGGTGGAAAGATGTTCCTGGCAATGGCAGGCGCAATGAGTACCGCTGAACTCGGCTTATCTCTGGCCGAAATGATCCGGCAGGATAAAATTCATGCCATCTCTTGCACCGGCGCCAACCTCGAAGAAGACCTGTACAACCTTGTGGCGCATGACCACTATGTACGCGTCCCCCATTACCGTGACCTTACCCCGGCCGATGAACAGGCCTTGCTTGAACGTCATCTCAACCGCGTTACCGACACCTGCATCCCCGAAGAAGAAGCCATTCGCCGCATTGAAGATGCCATCCTTGCCGAGTGGCAAGCCGCAGAACAAAGCGGTGAACGCTACTTCCCACACGAATTTCTATATCGCATCCTGCGCAGTGGCGTGCTGGAAAAATTTTACCAAATTGACCCGCGCGACTCATGGCTCGTGGCTGCGTGTGAGAAAAACATCCCCATTTTCGTTCCTGGCTGGGAAGACTCAACCACCGGCAATATCTACGCCGCACACTGCATCACCGGCGAAATCCGCAACGTTCACACGGTTCGCACCGGCATTGAGACCATGATGGCGCTTGCTGAGTGGTATACTGCCCAAAGCGCGCAGACCCCTATTGGATTCTTCCAAATTGGCGGCGGCATCGCCGGTGATTTCCCCATCTGTGTTGTGCCTATGTTGCGGCAAGATTTACAACGCAAAGATGTCCCTCTGTGGGGCTATTTCTGCCAAATTAGCGATTCAACGACAAGTTACGGGTCTTACTCTGGGGCAGTACCAAACGAAAAAATCACTTGGGAAAAACTTTCCATCGACACCCCTAAATTCATTATTGAATCCGATGCAACTATTGTTGCCCCGCTTATTTTTGCCGGTGTTTTAGCAGATTAATTTTGGCATAACCCTACACCCTCCTGAAAAAATCCGCGTTTTTCCATGTTCATTCGTCTCCCAACGGGTAGATATCCGGGAGACGAATGAACATTTTTTTATCACCGGTATGCCTTGGGCCTTGGAATTGCCGGACTTTCCAAGACTACTCTTGAAGAATGGGCGCGTCCAGATGAAATTCCTGTAATGCTAACAGCGCCTGATGTTCCGGCACCTGATGCAAGAACACCTCACGGTCAGCCTGGTTTGGAATGCGCTGTGCGCGGCGTTGTAATTCCTCCAGACCGCGCGCTAACAAGGTATTGGCCAGTGGTTCATGGAGACTGTACAACACTGTCGCCAGGCGCCAGTATACCCGCAGCGGATCAACCGCCCCTTCCAGCGCCCCAGGATTTTGCAGTGCCTGAATGACCTGGCGAGCAATTTTCCCGCTGTGGGCTGTGTCTCCTGTGCCAAGAAGTGCTGCCGCCAACCCGCTCATACTCTCTAACAGCATGGCCTGATGCCCCAGGTTTCTGCGCAAGTCAATGGCCTGTTGATAGGCCTCGCGAGCCTCTTGCCAGGCCTGTTGCGCCAGCAGTGTATCCCCGCGCCATTGCAACGTCAACGCTTCCCAGAAGGGCACTTGTGGTTTGCGTAGAATTTCCAGGGCTTTATCGTTATACGCCAGGGCGTTGCCGTAGTCTCCCATGGCAAAGAATAAGCCGCTCAAATTGGCATAGGTCATGCCCTCGCCGCTACGGTCCTCTACCTTCCATTTGATGTGCAATGATTGCTCATAAAAATCCTGCGCTTCTGGGTATCTACCCAGGTAGTAAGCCAGCGCGCCCAAATTGTTGAGCACCATGGACTCGGCGCGCCATTCCCCCAGTTGACGATAGATGCCCAGTGATTGCAGGTAGAAGGCCCGGGCTTCAAAGTGATTCCCCGTATCGCTGGCTACATTCCCTAAATTGCCCAGGGCGGCGGCCTCTCCGTGTTGGTCGCCAATGCGATGTGCGATTTTTAGGGCCTGTTGGTAGCATTGTTGAGCGCTTTCGTTTTGCCCGCGCTCATTGTAAATGGCACCCATGCCTTTGAGCGCCTGGACACGGATAGGCGAGTTGTATTGCAATTCGCTTAACTTGAGCGCTTCCTCCAGGTGATTCATGGCCTCATCGTACTGGCCCTTGTGCCACAAGGCGTATCCCCATTCGAAATGGGCTTCGGCCTTGTATTCGCGATGCCCTGGTTGGGGAAAGAGCGCAAAAATTGACTTTGCGGCCCGAATTACCTCGTCTATTTGGCCGGTGACGCGTGCATAACGCGCTTGGCGTAGCGCCGTGCGTGCTTGCCAATGCACCTGCTGCGACATGGCTGCGCTGATTTCCATTTCTTGCAAGGTGCTCTTTTGCGCCGGACGATTGCCCAGCCAGTGGTACGCTTCTTCTAGCCCTAGAAGTATCTCGAAGCGCATGGCACTTTGGGTAGGTGGTGTCAAGGCCAGACAACGCCGAAAATAGATCAGTGCCTCGTTGTGGGCGTGTTGTTTGAGTGCCTGCTCACCTGCCAGTTGGGCGTAAAGCCGCTCCTTTTCCGGTTCCTCGGCATGATGGTAGTGGTGCACTAACAACGGTAGCACCAGATTGCGCCCGGCGGCATCCTCACCATCTTCCGGGAAATGCTCCTCGTACCACTCGGCCACCAGGCGGTGTACCTCGCGGCGCTGGGAAAATAGCATCGTTTGGTAGACGATTTCCTGGGTGATGATGTGCTTGAAAACATAGGCCAGGTTAGGAACAGGGCTTTCTAACTGCGTCAATCCTTGCTCCGATAGGCTGACTAATTCCTGCTCCAGGTTGTCAATAATAGAAGGCAAGACATGCCGCAAGGTGTCGCGCAACAGAGGGAAACTGAAGGTGCGCCCAATGACGGAGGCCACTTTCAGCACCAACTGACGCTCCGGTGGCAGACTATCGATACGTGCCAGCAGCAAACCTTCCAGTGTAGGGTGAATGGTTTGGCTGTGCCGTTCAAAGTCGGCTGACAAGATACAGCGCGGCCCGCGGAAGGTTTGCTCCACCCACAGGATGCGCCGGCTCTGTAGGGTATGCAACAACTCCTCGGCGTAAAACGGATTGCCCTCCGTGCGTTGTTGTACCAATCGAATCAGCGGTTCAGGCAGCGCGGCAGTGGGTACACCCAACCGCTGGCTTATCAAGGCGCGCAATACATGCGGTGGCAGACTGTGCAAAGCGATGCGCCGCACATTTGGGATGCCACACAAGGTCTCGAAGGCCGCTTTTTTCAATGGATTGTCGCTTGTTAGTGGACGCAATAACAGCACAAAATGAGCCGCTCGCTGCTCGCCGCGCAAACGATTGACGATTTGTTGTAACAATTCCCAGGAGGGCAAGTCCATCCAGTGGACATCTTCAAACGCAACAATGATGGGCTTTTCCGATGTCAGGTAATTCAGCAACGCGCTGGTCAGCAACGCCAGGTTTTGTTGCCGCAGTGCCGGAGAAAGCGATTCGGTCAGGGAATTTTCCGGTAGGGCCATACCTAGCAGATCGTTGAGCAAGGGTAGGCGGGGTTTTTGTTCTGGCAGGTGTTCTTGCACAAAGGCGCTGACCTGCGCCTCACGCTGCACCTGGGACATATCCTCCTGCAGGTGCAATGCCATCGATAGCACCTGGCGCCAAGCACGGTAAGGCGTTTGCTGCTCAATGCTCTGACCACTGCCGAGTAGCACGGTTGCCTGCTGTGGGGGAATTTCATCTAACCAGGTACGCAGTAAACACGATTTGCCAATGCCGGCTTCTCCTTCGATGGTAGTCAGGTATACGTTTTGCGTTTTGAGTGCATTGTTCAAATCATCATGCAGCCATTCTAATTCTTGTTCACGTCCCACCATAGCGTGCATATTACTTTTCTCACCCGGAAGCGGTTGTAGCGAGCGATACACTGCCATGGGTTCGGCTTGTCCCTTAACCTGGATGGGCGCTTGCTGCTCAAAGTGCCAGCTCTTGGAAGCCGTCTGTTGTACCTGCTCATCGCACAGGATTTCCCCTACTTTGGCAATGGACATGAAATAAGCCGCCAGGTTGACGCTATTGCCAATCACATCGTAGGTTTGGCGGGTCATACTGCCATACACCCCGGCGTACACCCGTCCGCTGGCTAGTCCGATGCGCGTTTGAACGGGATACACTTCGGGTGGAAAACAAAGCACATGGGCTACGTTGAGCGCCCGCAAGACATCATCGCTGTGGGCTACCGGCGCACCGAAGGTCAGGTGCAGGTGTAGCCCCTTATCGTCGTTGTGAATGTTGAGCAGCGTGCCGTCGTACTTCTGGGCTATGCTCTGTACCCAACGCACATACCCATCCAGCCAGGCGTAGTTATTGTCCGGGGCATCCACTTCTTCTAAACCGACAAACACGCTTGTCACCGGACGCAACTCAGACAGGGTGAACTGGCTTCGGGTTTGCAGGCGTTTGTACACACTGGGCAGCACCCACGGGCGCACTAACGCATCATTGAAGAAGGGGAGTGTGGCTTCCCAGCGCTGGGCGCGTGGCCAATTGTGCAACGCACCGACAATCGCCATGCGCGTACCATCCTCCAGCATCTCACGCCAGGCGCAGATATCTGCCTCATCCCCCAGGTTGGCCGCGGTGCGTCCTGTAATCATCACCTCGCCGGGTTTGGTGTGGCGGGCGGCCATTCCTACCAGGCTCATGACTTCGCCGGCCAGTAACTCCAGGTAGTGTATCGATGGATCGCCTAGTAGCAGGCGGTTGACCTCACCGTTGGCAATGCTGACTTTGATGGCCAGGGAGTGGACTTTGCCATTTGGTAATGCAATCCCCGGCATATCAGAGAGCGCCTTTTGCATCTCCAAACCGCAGGCCACAGCCTGACGGCCGTTGTCTCTTGCAAACCAGGCGGTCAATGCGTCGCCGCTAAAGCCAATCACGCTGCCGTGTCGGGCGTGAATTTCGGCGATCAACCGTGTAAAAATAAGGGAGAGTGTGCGCGTGATTTCCTCGGCCCCTTTTTCCGGGCCGTAGACGCTAATCAAGGTGTGGCACAAGGGGGTGAAGCGCGCCATATCTACCAACAGTACGCTGCCTTGGGCGCGTATGGGCAGGTCATGCTCTTGAAACAGGACTCGACGGCGGTCAATGGGGATGAAGGTGCTGAGCAGGTGCATGGGCGATTTTCGTAGATTTTTTAGGTGAACTGTGGCGAATGATGGGTATGCGGGAGCGGCATGGTTACGCGCCGATCACGCTTTTTTAAGGCGCAGGAAGAACGCAACGGAAACCGGTGGCCGGGCCGAAATCGTCGAAGCGCAACGGGTCGGCGGCGTGGCGAGCGCTCACCCGTAAATCGGCGGCCGGACTCAGCCACGAGCCGCCGCGTAACACCCGTGGCAGGCGAGCCAGCGAAGGCGTTGCCGTGGGGGTTTGATAATTCTTGGTGTAGGCATCCTGCACCCACTCTTCCACGTTGCCGGCCATGTGGAACAAGCCAAAGGGGCTGACGCCTTCCGGCAGCGCATCCACGGGGGCGAGGGTATCGTAGCGTGTTGCCCCAAAGACGGCCAGCGAAGCATCCGGCGGCGTATCACCCCACGGGTATAGGGCGTTTTGCGCACCGCGAGCGGCAAACTCCCATTCGGCTTCGGTGGGCAACCGTCCGCCTACCCATTGGCAGTAGGCTTGTGCCCCGTACCAGGTGACGTTGTTGATCGGGTAATTCTCATAGCCGGCCTCCACGTTGTAGGCCGGGCCGGGGTAGATGTGGCTTTGCAGGGTTTCCAATTTGGTGCGCCCACAAGTATACCCCAAACAGGCCGAAGGAGCATGACTTCCCAGCGTGCGTAAGAAGGCCGCAAACTGCGCCACGCTCACTTCGTAACGGTCAATGTAAAATGAAGATAGTGTCACCTCATGCGCCGGGCGCTCGTTCAGGACGGCCTGTGGGTCGTTGGGCAATCCCCCCATCGTGAACGTGCCACCGGAGATGAGCACCATCTGCATGCCGTCTGCATCGCGGGTGGTGATGAACAATGCCGTGGGGCTGGGCGTGGGCGTCAAACTAGGCTGCGGGCTTGGGCTGCTGGTGGCACTGGGCGCGGACGTTGAACTAGGCTGCGGGCTTGGACTACTGGTGGCACTGGGCGCAGTTGTTGGCGTGGCAGAAGCCGTCGGATGAGGAGAGACCGTTGGGGTAGGGGGCAGGGGAGAAGGAGAAACTGTGGAGGTGGCTGTATCCTCAGGGATGGCAGCCACCTGGAAAGGCGTCGGTGTCTCCAGGAAAATTGTCGGGGACGCACCGGACTCGCGGGTGGCCGCGTTCCCCCAGAGGGGACGGCCATCCCCGGGAAATCCCGTTAAAAATCCGGCCCCCAGGGTGATCAGCGTCATCAAGAGCACACTCCCCCATAGCATCGCGCGCGGGATGCGCCGTTTGCGGGCAGGCTGCAGGATGTCGGCCAGGGCGCGGTAGAGGGCTTTGCCGCTGGGAAAACGTTTTTCAGGTTCTTTTGCCAGACAGCGTTTGAGAAAATTTTCCAGTTTGGGCGAGATGTGGGGGTTGAAACTACGCGGCGGCAAGGGGTTCTGGCTGAGGTGCTGCATCGCCAGTTCCATTGGGTCGCTGGCATCGAAGGGCATATGGCCGGTGAAGACCTGGTACAAGATGATGCCCAGCGCGTACAGGTCGGATTGCGGCACGGCGTTGGCCGAAGACATGGCTTGTTCGGGCGCCAGGTAGTGTGGTGAGCCAAAGACTTCGCCTTGCGTGCCGGCATCGTTCAGCAGTGCCAGCCCAAAATCGGTGATGATGGCGCGCCCCTCGGCGGTGACCAGAATGTTGGCCGGGCTGATGTCGCGGTGGATGATGCCGTGGGCGTGCATGGCGTCTAGCGCATCGCAAATTTGTTCCACCAGGGGCAGCAGGATTTCGGGCGGTGGGTGCAACCTGCCTTTGGGGGTGTGCTGCACCAGGTATTCGGAGAGTTCTACCCCCTCCACGTATTGCATGGCGATGTACAGCGTATCATCAACCTGTCCGGTGCGGTACAGACGCACGATGTTGGGGTGGTCGAGTTGTCCGATGGCCTGGGCTTCGCGCTCAAAGCGGCGCAGATAGTCGGGGTGTTGCCGAAAGGGATAATCAATGACCTTGATGGCTACCGAACGGTTCAATCGGGTGTCGTAGCCGCGGTAGACGCGCGCCATACCGCCGGTGCCGCGCAGGGCTTCCAGACGGTATTCGTCCAGCATTTGACCGAGCAGGGGGTCAGGTTCTTCCACCGGTGGGGGGGGCGGTGCGGCGTTGAGGGCCTCGGCGGGCGGCGGCGGCAGGATGACTTGTTGGGCGGCTTCCTGTGGGCTGGGGGCCTGCAGCGCTTGTTGCAGGGCTTGCATGAGCGCCCGGCAGGTGGGGTAGCGATCGGCGGGATTTTTTTGCAGGCCGCGCAGGAGTACGCTTTCGGTGGGGTGGTTGAGTGCCGGGTTGAGAGTGCGCGGGGAGGGCGGCGGCAAGGTGAGGTGCTGCACAGCCACGGTGGTCGGCGAGGGGTCGTCGAAGGGCACGCTGCCGGTCAGCATTTCGTAGAGCATCACTGCCAGGGCGTATTGGTCGGATTGGGGGACGGCTTCGGAGGAGCGGCGGGCTTGTTCGGGCGCCATGTAGTGTGGTGAGCCGAAGACTTCGCCCTGTGAGCCGCGCGTCAGCGAGAGCGCCAGCCCGAAATCGGTGAGCACGACGCGCCCTTCTTTGGTCAGGATGACGTTTTCGGGTTTGATGTCGCGGTGAATAACGCCATGCTCGTGCGCATAGTCAATGGCGGCGGCTAAGGCCTGCCCAATACGCAGCACCTCGGTATGCGGCAGCAGTTCGCCATCTGTGGCGCAGGTCAGCAGGCGTTGGCGCAGGTTTTCGCCGCGCAGGTACTCCATGACGTAGTACAGCAGGTCGTCTTCTTGCCCGGCAGAGAAGATTTTGACGATGTTTTCGTGCTGCCAGGCGGCGATGGCGCGCGCTTCTTGCAGAAAACGCTCGGCGTAGGCTGGATCGCCCTGATAGCGACTGGCAATGACCTTGATGGCGACGTAGCGCTCCAGAGTCAGGTCCCAGCCCAGGTAGACGCGGCCCATCCCGCCGCGCCCCAGGGGACGTTCAATGCGGAAGTTTCCCAGTTGACGGTTGGTGAGTGGATCGGTAGGGGGCATGGTGGGGGATTAGGAATGTAGTCGGGTTTTGCGGCTGGCCAGGGTGATGCGGTACAGGTTTGCGATAAAGCGGTTGAAGCCGTTGACGTAGGCGTCCAGATAATCTTGAGCGATACGGTCGGCCAGGTCGAGATGTCCACTGGCTGCCAGTTGAGCCACGTGGGGACGGAAATCCCGCAGGCTGATTTTCATGCGGCCGTGGGCGGTGGTCATGATACCCCATACCAGGGTTTTGTGTTCGTTATCGTCGCGTGCGGAGGTAAAACGCGTCAGGGTACTGTTGGGCACCACGACGCCGATATTGGAAAATACCTCACGGCCTTTGATGATGTCGTTAAGCACCTCGAACTTGCCCGGAATTTTATCCAGCAGACGCTGTAAGGGAGTGGGCAGGTGTGCCAGGAGTTTGATGGTGCCGACGCTGGTGCTCTCGCCACGTGCCGCAATGTCCTTGGCACGCTGCATCACCTGTCCAAATCCGGCCAGGGCCGCCAGGTAAGTGCGTTGTAAGGTGTCGAAGGTTGCTTCCAGCGCCGGGTCGGTGTTGCCGTTTTCCAGGTCGTTGAGGGCTTCCACGGTTTGTTGGGAGAGCGCCAATAGGTCGAGTTCGGCCAGCGGTACTTCAAAACTCAACGGGTAAATGCGCTCGGAAGGGTTGTGTTGGCTGGCGTCAATGGGGATTAGGACGGAGGGGGTGCGACCTTCTGGGTTTTGCAGGCTTTGTAGGGCGGCTTCGGCGGCTGAATGGGTGCGTCGTTTGGCTTTCAGGCGTTCGAGTGCCTGAACCAGGGAGGGGGCCGGTTGGTAGGTACAAGCGTGCATGGTGCGGTAGAGCACCAGGAGGTCGTTAACCGTCAGGCTGAGCAGGTCGTTGCGGCGTTTGAACAGGCGACGCAAATTGATGATGGCCGGCACGTTGACGCTTTCGTTTTCCGCCGCGGCTTCTAGCGCCGCCTTGGGCGCCTGGTCGATGAGCGCCTGGACGGCGGGCGAGCGTTCCAGTGCCAGTTGCTGCGGTGGGGCGGCGCTGGTGGGGGGTTCTTGTTTACTCAGGTAGACTGCCCAGGAAAGGGCTTCGTTGGTCAAAATTTCGGCCAATGCCGCGCCCCATGCGCCATCGAAGAAGATGTGCGATTGGTCGAAGATGGCTGTTGTGGGAGTGAGGAAAATTGTCAATGGGTGGTCGCCCACGCCGCGTTCGGTTTGGCGCAAGCGCGTCAGAGGTTGGTTATTATCCGTCAGGTCGGCGTTAATCACAATGGGGGCGCTGCGCAGCAAGTTCAGTTCATGCACCAGACCTTCGGGTAGGCGCGGGCGCAGTTCGGCCAACGCGGCGCGGCGGG
>DAOTZN010000284.1:0-1543 GCA_034434095.1 Anaerolineales bacterium | reverse complement strand
CCACGTGTCGCGCAGGGCGGCCCGCAGGACGTTCCAGACAGCCACGCTTAACCTTTCACGCCCGCATAGGCCACGCCTTCGATGTAGTACTTGCTGAAGAAAAAGAACAGCACCAGTACCGGAATGGCGTTGAACATCGCCCCCACCAGCGTCAGGTTCCATTGGGCTTTGTAGTTTTGCTGAAAGACACTCAAGGCCACGTTCAGCACGTACATGCGCGGCGAGTCCAGGTAGAGCAGGGGGGTGAGAAAATTGTTCCACATCGCCTGGAATTGCAGGATGAAAACCGTCACCAGCGCCGGGCGGGCCAGGGGCAGGATGACATCTTTGTAGATTTGCAACTGGCTGGCGCCGTCCATGTAGGCGGCCTCTTCCAGGTCGCGGGGGATCGACTTGAAGAACTGCGTCAGCATAAAGATGGACCCCGCGCTGGTGATGCCCGGTAGAATCAGCGACCAGTAGGTGTTGATCAGTTTGAGTTTGCTCATCAGGACGTAGGCCGGGATGAGGGTCACCGCGCCGGGGATCATCATCGTGCCCAGCATGAAATTGAACACCAGGTCGCGTCCGGGGAACTCGAGACGCGCAAAGGCATAGGCCGCCATCGAGCAGCCGATGACTTCCAGCACGGCGATGGTCACCGAGAGAAAGGCGGTGTTGAACAGCCAGCGCGGGAACGTACCGCCGGCGCCCAAGTCGGTGTTCCACACTTTGGTCCAGTTTTCGGTGAGCCATTTGGCGGGCA
The DNA here is from genome assembly GCA_034434095.1 of Anaerolineales bacterium. Taxonomy (GTDB): domain Bacteria; phylum Chloroflexota; class Anaerolineae; order Anaerolineales; family DRKV01; genus DRKV01. The sequence goes on along the minus strand of DAOTZN010000284.1, from coordinate 798 downwards.
GGAACTTGGGCGGGTACGCGATGATCTCGGCGTCGGTCTTGAAACTGCCGAGGGCGGCCAGGATGAAGGGCAGGAACAAGACCACCCCAATGGCAATGAGCAGCGCATAAAAGAACACCTGCGTGGCGTGACGGCGCATCATGAAGCCAATATCTCTTCTCAAGACGATGCTTTCGGTTGTACTTTCTACGGTCGCCATGATAGCCTCCTAATCTAATACAGCTCGGTGCCGCGCTCGATGACACGCCGTTGGATGAATGTAAAGAAGAAAATAATGATGGCCAGGATAAAGGCCAGTGCCGAGGCATAACCCATCTGGATGGTGCCCTGCTTGCCCAACGCCTCCTGGTACACCATAAAGACTGGCGTCTGCGTTGTGCCCAGCGGCCCTCCCGACGTGGCCAGATAGACCTGGTCGAACACCTGGAGCGTCCCGATGGTGCCCAACACCACCACCAGCAGGATGATGGGGCGCAGCAGGGGCAGGGTGATCTTCCAGAACTGCTGGCGGCCGGTGGCCCCGTCCACGCTGGCGGCTTCGTACAGGGCCGGGTTGATGTCCTGGAGCGCGGCCAGGAACATCACCATAAAGGTCGGCGCGGTGGTAAAGATGTTCTGGAACATGATCGCCAGCCAGGCCAGGCTGGGACCGCGCAGGTACCACTGCTTCGACGGGATGTTGGCGCCAAAGGCATTCGCGATGATCTGGATCAGACCGCGGGGGTCTCGGAGCCAGTCAATGGATTTCCAATCAATCCCCACCACACCCAGAATTTTCTCGAAAGCCAGGTTGATGTA
>DAOTZN010000283.1:0-5041 GCA_034434095.1 Anaerolineales bacterium | reverse complement strand
GGGGAGATTCAGCCGTGGGGGGCGAGGCCTGTATGCCCGCGGTCGTCCAGTAAACGGAGGCGCCTGCCGGTAAGGTGAGCAGCGTTAAGGGAGCGGCATCTGGCACCGGCAATGATGTGACCCATGCTGGTGGCGCGTGGATGACCTCCGACGGCAGGTCGAAGAGCACGATTCGGCGCGTATCTGGCGGGATGAGGGCTTCTAGCGCCGGATTTCGCTGCATGATTTGTTCCCCCTGGCGAATTTCGATGATGGAAACCACGGTTCCGCTACCCTGGGGGTCGAAAATGGGAGGCGAAAAGACGTGGTACTGGGGCAGGTAGGTTTGCAAATGCCGAAATTCAACTGCGTACACTAACGTGTCCTCGGCCGGCAGGCGGGAAACCGCCTCCAAACGGTTGCGGTAGTAAGCGGTTTTCCAGCGGATGGTTGCGGCGTTGTTGTAACGTTGCCAGTGTTCGCCAAAAGGTTGCTGTGGTAGGAGGGTGAACAAGGCGATGTGCCACACCACGATGAGTGCGGTGACGCTCCACCCCGCAGCGGCTTGCCGCCGGATGATGTGGTTTGCCCCTGCGGCAGCCAGTAAGTAGAAGGGTGCCATGCTGACCAGTATCGTGCCGCGGTTACCCGGCCACAGCAAGATGTAGATTGCCCAGACTGGGAACAACCATAAAAGGAAGAATTTCCATGTGCCGTTGTGCCAGTCCTTGCTTGACCGCTGTCTCAAACCTGTCACTATCCCAAATGCGGCCAGCAGCCACAGCGGCTCGCTCATGGCCTGCAAGGTGAGACGCAGTACGATGCCGGTATTACGGAGCAGGCGCGCTTGCCCGTCTACGCGTGATAATCCCCAGGCCGGAATTTCGGTGATGTGCCCCAGGGCTGCCAGGTAGCCATCCCAACCGCCGCTGGCAAACACGATGGGGGCGAATCCAATCGCGAAAACCACTCCGGCCAGCAATCCACCGGACAGCAGGGTGCGCCAACCGCGCTTCAGCAGCGCGAAAGCAGCCAGCGGGGTGAGGAACACCATCGTTTGGGGACGAAATGCCCCGCTTAGCCCCAGGAGAATGCCCAATAACCAGGGGGAGGTTTGCCGTTGGCTGTGCTGCGTTTCCCAGGCCAGAAGTGCTATGCCGATAGAAAATAGCAAGTCTAACGTGTAAGGTGCTGCCAGTTCGCTCTGATACCATACTGCCTGTGCGGTTAACAAAAAGATGGCGGCTAAAGCACCGGCACGTTTCCCATACAGGCGGTTGCCCAGGGCATAAAGTGCCCAGGCCGCCAGCACACTTCCCACGGCGCTCAGGTACAGCAACGCTCGGTGGGGATCACCGCTGACCCATAAAAAAATGCGCCCCATCAGAATGTAGAGCGGGTAACCGGGTGGTTGCGGTTGGTGCAGGCGCATATCCATGTACTCCAGCGCCCGCATGTAGTTAAGCGCATCAAAAGAAGTGGGGAAATTGGGAAAGAAGGGCACCCGGCTCAGCAGTGCAAGCGTTAGTGCAAGAATTCCCCCCCACCGTGAGATAAGCCGTGGTTTAGCCATCTTGTTCGCCACCCAGCGTCAGCAGGATATCCTCCAGTGGGTCATCCCAGCCGCGGATGCCGCTCAGGCCGGTGCGTGCCCCGGAGGAGAAGCCGCGCGCCCACCACAGTGCACCGGCGGCGATGTTGAAGAGGACAAGCGGCATGCGTAGTGCCTGTTTGGGGTAGTTGCGGAGGAAAGCAGCACTGGAGCGCAGGAATTTTATCAGCCCCAAGAAGGGGGCTGCGCTCCAGGCCAGCAACGGCCTACGGGCGATTTCTTGTCCGGGTAAGGCCAGACGTCCGAGCGAACAGCGTGTCACCCGCCCGATACGGTGCTGATGTTGTAGAAAATCCCGCCAGGTATCGCGGTAGAAGTGGTAGATGTGGATGGCCGGGTCAAACCACACCTGGTAGCCGCGTTGGTTTAGCAGGTAGTTGAAGAGCAAGTCTTCTTGCGGATAGTAGGCATTGGGGAAACCGCCGAATTGTAGGAACACTTCCTTGCGGTACGACAAATTGCAAGTTGGGATGTGGATAACCGGACGCGGTGGTCCAATGGGCAGGAATTCGCGGAATTCGAGCATGTGCCCCGCCCAGGCGATGGGTTTTTCGGCATTGCCTACCTCCAGCGAACCACCGACGATGTAGTGCCCGGCGTTGTGCGCGGCCACAATGCGCTCTACCCAGTCCGGTGCGGCCAGGCAGTCCGAATCGATGAAGGCCAGAATTTCACCCTGCGCCATTCTCGCACCGCGGTTGCGCGCCGGCCCGGGAAAAGTTTGGTTGTTGAAGCGCGTCAGATGTACGGAGGGAAAATCGCGTTGGATGATTTCCGGTGTCTTATCTTTAGATGAGTCCGCCACGATGATTTCACCTGGCGGGGTGCTTTGCATTTGCAGGGAGCGCAAGCAGGCGCCAATGGTGGCAGCACTGTTGTAGGCCGGGATGATGACCGTTACATCTTGTGCTGTGAAGACAGGGGGGGTAAATGTGGTAGATGACATGGGTCAGGGGTGTCTCATCCATGCCAGCGTGCGGTGCAGGGTTTCCTGGATGGAGATTTTGGGGTGATAGTTGAGTACTCGGGTGGCTTTGGCGTGTGAAAAGCCACGGTGTGCCGTCAGGTTGCGCACTTTTTCGACGGTAATCAGAGGCTCGCCGGGCAAGTGTAACCGCCGGCACAGGGTTGCCATGGCCCAACCGATGGACAGCGCCAACGGCGTGGGGATGAAAAAGGCTGGCGCACGTTTCCCCAGCAGTGTATATGCCATTTTCAGCAGGGAGCGCATCTGCACCGGTTGCGGTCCGCTGAGAATGAAGGTTTCTCCCGATGCCTGGGGGTGCGTGCCTGCCAGGGTCAATCCGGCGCACAGGTCGGCGATGTCGGTCAGGTGAATGGTGTTCTTGCCGCGCCCGATGGGTACAAAACGCCCGGCGGAGAGCAAGGCAAGCAGGCGGGTGAGCATACCGTCTCGGTCGCCGGGACCGCAGGTAATGGTGGGACGCACGATGACGATTTCCAATTGCCCGGCAAAGGAACGAACCACATGTTCAGCGGCGATTTTTGAGCGATGGTAAGGGGTGGCATGGGGAGAATCGTCCACCGGTGTATTCTCATCCATCATCGCCAGACCTGGCCATCCATATACCCCTACCGAACTGAGGTAGACAAAGCGCCGCGCGTCGCCTTGTACGGCGGCTTCCAGCAGGGCGCGGGTGCCTTCTACGTTGACCTGCTGATAACGTGACTCCGGCGTTCCCCAGCGATTACGAATTGCCGCGGCGTGGAAGATCACCTGATCCCGCAGGACGGAAACAGAGGCGTCTTTGAGGGGGATAGCCACGACCTGATAGGGGTGCCCGCTCGATAGTTTGTGCACGCTCCCCGGCCGTACCCCCAGGGTAACCTGCCACCCCAGGGTGCGCAGGTGCGCTGCCAACGCCCCGCCGATGAAACCTGTACCGCCGGTAATGAAGGTGGATGTCATAAGGGCAGAGATTAGTGCTCGCCAGATAAAGAGTTTTCGTTTTGCGTTGAGGTTTTCTGGTTCCCTAACACCACTTGTGTGCCAACGCGCGCCAGGGTGGGGACATGGTGCAGCATGTTGGTGTAAGAAGCGTTCGCCAATGGGCAATGACATTCGCGCGCGGCGATACTGCGGCGCACTTCTCGAATGGCCTTGCCAAACCAGATGTTTTTGAAGTCATAATCGTGGTCGCGCAGATTGCCTAAGTCGTCGGCACGCACGCAGCATGGCCAGACGGTACCGTCGGCGTAAATTTGTGCGCTGGCCCAACCGGCATAGCATGGGATGACCTGGTCTTTCTCGGTGAGAATGCGTTTGACGAGTTTGTAGTATTCCACCCGAAAGGCCTCGGTGATGCGCGACACCCCGTGGTACTCATGCGCTTGCACGTAGGCAATCAGGCGGTCGGCGGCCTTGAGATAAGTCTCCGTAGGGGGCGTAATGGGCAAATTGAGCGTGTCCAATTCGACGCGCTGTTCGGCAATTTCGGTAATGTACTGGTCTACGCCCGATTTTTCCGCATAGGCCAGCAGTTCATCCAGATGTCCCACGCTAAAGACCGAAAGCACGGAGTGAATACCTACCGTCAGGTTAGGCAGGTTCTCGCGTAACTCCAGCATGGCGCGCAATGTGCGCTCGAACTTCGCGAAGTTGCCCGGCACACCGCGGATCTCGTCATGCGTTGCGCCGATCCCATCCAGAGATAGGTTGATGATAATCTGGCTCTCCGGACAACCCTCCGCAATGCGGCGGACCTTCTCCGGAATGGTGGGTAAAATGCTATTAGTAGGGATGTTGATAATGCCGGGGCGGTTGTATTTGTAGGTCAACAAAGCCAATTCCACCACGCCGGCGTATAGGAAGGGTTCTCCGCCGCTGATAGTGACCCAATAAGGTGCGCGCCCCAAAGAGCGCAACACCTTTTCCCACTCTTCGAGGCTGAGTTCATTTTCGCGCTTTTTCCAAATGTTACACGTTTTGCAGCGCGAATTACAACGCGGGGAGGGGGAGAGGGTCAGGTTTAGTGGCAGCAGATGCGGCCATCCGAAACGACGATATAGTTGAAACAGAGGGATGCGGGCAAGAACAGAGAGCATAGGCTGGGGTCATGAATTCACAAAATGGCGCCACCGAATTCCCGTTGTCAGGAGGCAGATAAGCGTGGCGATGATTGCTTTGCCGCAAAAAGTACGGTTCGCAATGATGGGTTGGGCAGTTGTCAGGCGGATTTTTCTCCCAAGATGCCAATGTGGTGGGCAAAAGGGATTTGCAGGGGAAAAGGCAGCCGTTCGAAAAAGGCCAGGCGTGCCATTTGACGATGTACCTGGGGGTATTTTTCGGGGTTGTAATAGGGCAGCGCATCGGCTTCCCAGCAGGCGCGTTGCACCGGTTCTGCCTTGTTCAGCCGGCCGCGCAAGGGGGGAATGAAATCTGCCAGCAGTTCGGCCGGATTGACAATATCCGGCCACCAGGGGCAATCT
>DAOTZN010000282.1:0-5436 GCA_034434095.1 Anaerolineales bacterium | reverse complement strand
TCACCGAATCGAGCGCTTTTTCGTCGCCCTGAAAATCGGGAATGAGGCACTCCATGCTCACGCCAGGGTTTGCAGCGCGGATCGCGCGGATCGTTTCGACCCAGTGCGCCGCTCCGCCGTCCGCCAGGTCGTCGCGATTGACGCTGGTCAGCACGGCGTGCCGAAGCTTCATCGTTTTCACCGCCTCGGCGATTTTCGCCGGCTCCTCCGGATCGGGCATCGCCGGGCGGCGTTCTGTCGCGACCGCGCAGAAGCGGCACGAGCGGGTGCAGACGTTGCCGAGCAAGAGAAAGGTCGCTGTGCCTTTCGACCAGCATTCGTGCAGGTTCGGGCACATCGCCGAGCGGCACACCGTGTGCAGGCTGTGCTTGTTCAGCAGTTTCTTGGTCGAGGCGAACGACGAGCCGGAGGTGAGCTTGATCTTGAGCCAGTCGGGTTTCTTTCCGGGACCGGAGTTCATACGGCGGCAAATCGGATTGAGGTTGAACAGATTTTCACGAATATAGCCAATCGCGAGCATTATGCCCGGTTTCGAGGGCGGGAAGTAGCGGTGGCGTGGCGTTTGTGAACTGGACGCATTTGATGGAGAGTTCAGAAAATCTCTACATTGTCCAATTAGGCCCGTTCCTTTCACCTTTTGTTTTTATGTCATGCAAAAAACTTTAAAAGACAGAGCTCCACTACTATTACCGATATTTTTGCTGATTTTGCTCGCCACCATTTCAAGCGCCAGGGCGAATGAACGCTGTCCGCTTGGTTTCGGAATGCACAGCTACGAACAGCATTCGCAGCTCAAGGCCGGAACAAACTGGAAATGCGATTATCCGCTCTTCGAGCATTCACCTGCGGGCGACAGCATCAATGCGGCCATCCTGAAGACCATTGCCGCCAACACGCTCTCCACTGAAAAGCAGCCGGTGCCGGCAACAATCGGGGAAGTGGCCGCGGCCTTCGTCGAAGCGGGGGAGGAGAGCATGCGTGATGAAAAGCAGCACGCATGGCCCTGGGAGGCGCAAGTGAGTGCCGATGTGCTGCTGAACCAGCCGGGCATCGTGACCGTCTCGATCTTCTCCTATACCTTCACCGGCGGCGCTCACGGCATGAGCACAACACGCTACCTGGTGTTCGACACCCAATCCGTCAGACAGCTTGCCCTGCACGATCTTTTCAAGCCCGGATTCAAAAAAACACTTGACCGGATGATCGAACGGCGCTTCCGGCAGATGCGGGGGCTGAAACCGGGCGAGCCGCTCAACGGCGAAAAGGGGGGACTGTTTGACAATCGCATCAGCCATACCGGCAACTTCGCTGTCACCGGCTCGGGCATCCGGTTTCTGTACAACCAGTACGACATAGCGCCCTATGCGGCCGGACCGATCGAAATCGAGCTTCCGTTCGGCGAACTCATCGACATCCTCAAACCGCTTGAAGTCCTCAAACCCCTGCTTCATGAAAAAACCCGCTCATCGAAATAACCGCAGGCTCCGTCTTCGCTTGCCGCTGCTTCTGCTGGTTTGCGCCGCTTTCCAGGCTCCGGCCTTCGCCCGCGACTACGCCCAGGCGACCGTGGAAACGCTGGCCGTCACGTCAACCAACTATGCCGGTCAGCCGCTCGAATATTCCCGATCCGGAACGCCGGAGGTCACCGCGCTGCTCGTGCACCTTCCGCCCGGCAGCTCCACGGGATGGCACCAGCACCCGGTGTCGGTCTATGCCTGGATGCTCGAAGGCGAAATCACGATTCGCACGGAGAGCGACGTGGTGAAAACGTTCGTGAAAGGGGAGCCGATCATCGAAGTGATGAACCTGTTGCACAACGGCACCAACACAGGCAAAGAAACCGCGAGCCTCGCCGTATTCTATACCGGCCTCAAAGGCGTGCCGAACGTCATCAAGGCCAGCGCACCCGACGCCGCAACAGAAAACAGCCGCTGAAACCGTTAACGGATAAATGCCACAAATCGCCTGACCGGCAGAATCGAGAAACGATTGCAGAGCGATCGTGAATCTCAGGGCAAGGCGGGTTCTCGGTGGCAGGGTTGCGCGATAAATTCCGGGACACAGGACGGTTGCGAGCCGCCCGTATCCCGATGGATACCGCACACGGTCGATGAACAAAGCGCTCCATCGCGATGACAGGATAATGTGAGACTTGTTTTTTTGTCATTCTGAGGAGGCTTGCCGACGAAGAATCCAGTTCCTTCGAGGAGCACAAAGGCGTTTCGACTGGATTCTTCACTGCGTTCAGAATGACAGAAAATCTAAAAGCAATGCAATAGTACGACAATTTCATCCATGTTCATGGAAAGGGTAGGATAAATGATCGGTCTTCCAAGGGCGCATAGTGAGTGCCAGTGCATGCGATCCGGGTGAAGAATGCTTACTTCTGGTAAATCACCACGCCAAGCCGTTCGATATGCTCTTTCAATGGCGTCGAGGCAATCGACTCAAATCGCAGCACATCAAAACGCCAGGGTAGCGGCAATTCATCCAGCGTCATGGCAAGACGCGCAAGATCGAGATCGTCCTGAAGTCCTTCGATTGCCAAATCGATATCGGAGTTGGGCCTGGCAGCGCCTTTCGCGCGTGATCCAAAAAGAACAGCATGGCGAACAGTTCCATTCCGACCGAGAGCATCGATGATCAGCGCCAGCTCACGCTCAGACAAGCCGGTATCGGTCAGTCGTTCCTGTATCGATGCTGCATCCACTGGTAGAATGATTGTAATAATGGCATGTACCTCTTCCTGATGTTCACAAGCGCTGTACGGAAGCGTTGTTCATCGTATGTATGCGAAAGAAGATTCCGTTCAAGCATCATATCAATCCAGCCCTGACCGTCATCGATGACCTTTGCGGCAAAGGCCTCCTTGATGACAGCTTTAGGCGTAACCGGAACGATCAGAATCCCTGAGCCTTCAAGGAAATCCTTCATGGTTTTCCAGGCCAGCTCGAATGAATACTCGAAGCGCTGAATCAAACCCTCAAGCTCAAGGTCTGAAAATTCATCAAGCTGACGCGACTCAAGTCCGCTTTGCAGAAGATTGAAGGCACGATCAAAGTTCTCGAAACCCTGCATCCAGCGCGGACATCCTGTTTCATCAAGCCATGTCAGTAGTTCATGGTGAGAGACTCTCTTTTTTTTAAATGTAAGCATTTCAATCGGCAGAGTGGTTGTTTTACCCCCTGTTACTTTACATAATTTATATTATACAACAATAATAAAAAAGAGAAACTCTCGGCTTGGCGCTCCTGCTTTTCTGGCAATACCCGGCCTGGCGTCCTTTCCTGCGGTTTCGTGATACAGGGTCACCAGAAACCGATCAAAAGCATTGAGCCCAAAATGAGCCACTCGATTTTCAACAAAACGCCGCCCTGATTGTTGCCGATGTGAACACGCCTTTACCAATCCGGGTATGCGCGTTCTCGCTAAACCTGTTGGGGATTTCTTGAAATTCGCGGGCTATACGTGAACATGAAAAGGATTTGTTCTTGCATACAATCCTTCTACCGAGAGCTTGAATCAAAATCTTTGCACAGGTCTCACAAGGTCCGGTTGCTCAAGGTACTCCTTAAGTCGCATATCGATCTAAAGATATAATTTAAAACACTTTAAGTGTGATTCATCAAGGGGTGGCGGAATTGACAATTGCTGGGGATAGCTATTATTTGTATTGAAAAATTGCATATAAACACAGAAATTGTATGGAATATTAAATGATTTTTGTAGATTGATGCCAGAGCAGTACACATAACTCATATACCTTATTCTTCGGTAATGCCAGTGCCGGGTGGCCGGGGATGAGGCGATCCAAAAGCAAAAACCCCTAAAAAACCCCTAAAATCAACCAGACATGAAAAAGATCATTACCCCTATCGCCGCAGGATTGCTCGGCTTGATGGCTCAAGGCAACGCTTCGGCAGACACCATTCAGCTCACTGGCACAATTCGGGATTTCAATGCCTCTCATCCTGATATGGAAGGAACCATCTCGGGATTAAAAACCGGCCTGGTTAGCCAAACTCTGGTTTCCAAAAAACCAACACTCACTAATCCATCAAGTGGTAATGGCTCAATCACAAGCGCCGCTTCGTTTGCGCAGTGGTACACCGATGACTCGACTGTAAACAAGACTGACTCCTATACGGTTACGCTTACCGAAACTACTCCGGGTATTTATACTTATACGAATAGTTCTTTTTTCCCGATAGATGGCCAATTGTTAGGTAATGAGGGAAGAAACCACAACTATCACTTCACCTATGAGCTGCATTCCGCTTTCACCTATGGTGGAGGGGAAACCTTCAGCTTTACGGGAGATGATGACCTTTGGGTATTTATCAATGACCAGCTTGTCGTTGACCTCGGTGGTGTCCATTCTTCCGTAAACGGTTCCGTCGATCTGGATAATTTGGGACTGACGCAAGGTCAAACGTATGACTTTGATCTCTATTTTGCAGAGCGCCATACAACTCAGTCAAATTTCAGAATTGATACCTCAATCGAACTTCTTCCTGTACCGGAACCTGCCAGCGCAGCTCTGATTGGTGTTGGCGCAACGCTTGCCGGACTGATCCGTTCGAGGAAAAAATTCGCACAGGCCTGACATCGTCAGCTTTCCGGTTTGAACTCGCCTTTCCGAAGCCGGCACACTACCCTCCTGTGCCGGCTTCGCTGTTTCTGGAGCCCTCTGTTCCAATCCACATCCGGCTCAAAGCTGCCTTGATGGCCTTGCTGCTCTTGAGCCCCACCAGGATCAAAAAATATCCGAGACACTTTTGGAAATGGCCTTCAAGAGGTCATTGTGTAAATAAAAGTAGAATACACGCAAATTAATATATGTAATACATGTATGATGCCTGCTTTTGAATAGAAATTAACTATGAGAATATTGCTCATATATTTAAATTATAGATGAATTCATACATGTATCAAGCATTTATCCCTACGATGAAGTCCAAACATCATCAAATGGTAGGGAATTAAATAACCGGAAAGGCTCAACCCCTTAAATCAACTGCTATGAAAAAGTTAATCATCCCTATCGGTACAGCCCTCCTCAGTGTTGGCCTCTTTGCTCCTGCACATGCGTACACGAGCTTTACGATTACTGATGTTGATGGTGATTGGGCTAATTCTGTGCCTTCTGTCTCCATCAGCAACGATCAGGACTTTGCAGTAGCGGGCGATGGGCGTCTCAGCACGGCCAGATGGGGGGTGTCTACTGGAAGTGGCCAGAGCGGATATGATTTTGTATCGGATGCTACCCCCTTTACAGTTTTGTCTGATGGAACACCTTTCGCATTCGGAACCTTCACTCATCAGAACTGGCCAGTTTATCCACCCTCACTTGAGAGTATCGACCTTGATCTGAGCGGAACGATCTTCGGGTTTGGTACCGTCACGACAACAGTCAAGTTTGGGCATAATGAGACG
>DAOTZN010000281.1:0-14890 GCA_034434095.1 Anaerolineales bacterium | reverse complement strand
GCCCCCAAGGGCTTCTGTGAACTGGATGGGAGGCTTCGTAACGTCGTATTTGTAAACATCCTTTAGGGTTCGCTCCGCTCAACGCCGCTCGTGTCCGCCTCCTAACGGGCAGCCACAAATGTCTACAAGTTTCTGAACCATTCCTTAAGCATGATCGAAAAAAGTCCGGTGTCAAAGACACCGGACTTTTGGTTAACTGTTCCTGGAAACCCAGGCCTAGCGGATGAGCAGCGGTAAGTAGATTGTATACCCGCTGGTCGAGGTCGTGATGGTCAGCGTGGTGTGCTGCGTTGCATCGTGACGCGATGTTACGCTGATTTGTGCTTGGTCACTGCCACTTGCATTGGACGGGATATTCACATACACCGTAAAAGTGCCTGATTGCCCGCCGTCCAGGTAGCCGATGGAAGATAGCGCACTGGTATTCCAGGCATTACCGCTGACGGTGATGTCGTACACATCTGGGGTATTCCCGGTGTTGGTGACGGTTACGGTATATTGCACCACATCTCCCGGGTTGCCCTGCTGTGCCGAGGTGGACACAGTAGCCGTCAGGCCATAGGAGGGGGTGACTTGCAAGGTAACCGGGATTTTGGCACTGTTGCCCGCTGCGTTGGTATCCACTCTGAGATGTGCATGGTACGTCCCGGCGGAAATACCGGTGGCATCGAATTGTACTTCGATAGACTGTGCGCCCCCTGGTGGCAAACTGCCGCCGGTAGGCGAAGCCGTCAACCAGGGGATGGCTTGCCAGGCGCACACACCTGATTCACCGGAGACCGCCTTTCGCACGGTATTGGTGCTCTGGTCGGCCAGCCACAGGTTACCGGTACAATCCAGCGCAATACCGGCCTGCGCCAAATTGCCCAACCCGGCGACATCAAAGCCGCCCAAGATGGCAAAATCGGCGTTGACGTCGAGGACGTACACGTCAAAGCCGGCGGCAGCATTGTTGCTGATGAACAGGTGGCCGGTTGCAGGGTTGAAGGCCATATCGGCGATGTTCAAGCCGGTGGAAACCGAGCGCAGGATACGCCCATCGGTCGCAAATTGATATACGATGGAATCGTTCCACGAGCCGGCGTAGAAAGTGCCCGAAAGCGGATCAAAGGCTACACCGTGCAGGGCGTTATCCGTTTGCGGACAGACCACCTGGCCGGTAAAGCCATCTGTTGGATGGAAGGCATGTAGACAGTTATTGCCGCCTACGTTGATGAGCCAGAAAACTTGCTCGAAGGGATCATACGTCATCCCGGCCGGGAAAACCCCGTCGAAGAAGGAAGCATCAAACGCCGTTCCGGTGGGTTGCCCACCCTGGGTGTAAGCCATCACCCCAGGGGCTGCCGCGTCACCCATCCACAGGAGGCCGCTTTGAGGGTTAAATCCCACCCCCCAAAGGCGGTTTGTTCCCGTCCCCCACTGGGCCAGCACCTGACCCGCGGGCAGCGCGGCGACTTGTGGGGCCTCAAACTGATAAACGGCATGGGCATCGTAATCCGTCATGTGTTTGGGCGAAGCACGTCGCGTAGCCGGAGCGAAAGGTCCATTGGGCAATGGGGCTATCGGCGCGTTGACGGTGTTCAGCGAGAAGGTCATGGTGTAGGAGCCGGTGTTGCTGAGCACCAGTGTGCTTGTCATAGTTGGGGTAGGCATGAGCGTGGCGCTAATGCTAGGGGGCGTGTAGGCCAGTTGTCCGCTTGGCAAGTTGAAATCGTGCCAGGCGATACCGCCGGTGGTGATGGTGACGGTATCGGTGATGGTTGGGTAGTTGGTTGCCGTCGCGTTGACGGGTTGCGCACCACTGCCCGGTACGAACAAGATGTAAAAGCCGTCATCCAGAGCCGTATCGTCCGGGGTGGCCTGTGAAGTGGCGCTGTGTGCCGCACTGCTTACGGTCGCACCGTTGATGGGCGCACCGTTGTTCACGGCGAAGACATTCCCCAGCAACAGACCGCCGCTTTGCGGATTACAGACGCCGCTGCCGGTGTAACCGGGGGCGCTACAGGTGCTATCCGCCAACAGGGTGAAATCATGCGAGTTGGTGGGTGCAGTGCTATAGAACTGGAGGCTTTGGGACGTGTAACCGGGGGCGATAGCCTGGACATCCAGGGTGTAAGTTACGCCACTGTGTAGCGTCAGGCTATACGCGCCGCTGCTTGGATCGGTAAAGAAGGTGCCTGCATAACCGGGGGCGCTGACATCAATGCGGGCGTATAGCGGCCATCCCTGGCCGGAGCCATCGGTCACCGTACCGGTCAGGCTGATAGGTGTTCTGGGATTCAATGCAAAGTTTTGGATGGTGGTCTGATTGTAGAGCACATCCACGTTTTGCACGGTTTGAGAGTAGTAGCCGTAGGCCGAAACGGTGACGGTGTAGGGGCCAACCAAGAGGTTCTCAAAAGTGTAACGACCGCCGGCATCGGTGAACGCCGAATATCCCTCGGTGTCAACCTGGGCGCCGTTAATGGGTGTACCGCTGCTGTTGTCCGTCACTTGTCCGGCCAGGTTACCGGTCAGGCCGCTCAGGCAGGAGGGGAAGGTAAAGGAGCCAACCCGCGTCTGCCAGGGGGCTGAGCCGGTGCTTTGAATGTACTCCGTGGTGAACCAGAAGGTGCAATTGTTGGTCGGGTCTACACCCAACATGCTGTAATCGCCCCAACGCCCGGCGGAGTGGGTTTGCGAACCGCTGCCGGCGATGATTTCTGCTTCGCCTTGTGGCAACGTGCCCAGGGGGTCGTTGACCAGGCGTCCGGTGTAGCGGATGGAGGGGTATACACTGGAACTGGAGGCCGAGTAGCCAATCGCCAGGTTGCCGGCGCTATCCAACGCGGCGCTGCCCATCCAACGATGCACGCTATCTGCGCTGTCACCGGCGTAGGTGCCTTGTTGGTACATGCTCCACGTGCCGCTGGTGGGTTTATGCAGTTCGTACCAGCGCACCCCGGCCACAGAACCGGCGTTGACCGTGTGGTTTGTGACCAACGTAAAGTAGGTGCCAAAATTGCGGAATTGCAAGCGGTGCATCAGGCGGTCACCCAGGTTGTCCAGTGTTTGGCTGGTGCCCGGCTGAGGAATGTCGAAGCTAATAGGAGTGAAATTGTCCACCGGAATAAGGTAGTTTGGCTGCCCGTTATTGCCAAAGGTGGAATTGCCGGTGTTTGCCCAATCCACGTGGAATTCCCAGATGCGCATCATGTCGGTGGGGTCACCCAACCAGGAAGAATCATCCACTTCGGCAAAGTAGTTGGGTGTACCGGTGGGAGGCGGGTCTCCATCCAGATCCGAAGGGAGCATGCCACCGAAGCCACTGTTGGTGCTATACAAGTCAAAGTACACCATGCGGGCGGTTTGTCCGGCCAATATTTTGTCACGTTCAAAGACAAACACACCGGCGCCACCCCAAGATGAACCATTGGTAAACTGGTTGACGGTCATGTAGTAGCCATCCGGCCACACCCCGAAATGGGGGTAATCATTCATCTTGGTGTTGCTGGCGACGAAAGCATAGCGGTGCCAGGCCCCCGTAGGGTCGCCGCTGGCCGATACCGCGATGCACTGGTAATATGGGCCACTGGGGAAATTGGGCAGGGCAAACTGGCTGATCATCCAACGGTTGGCCAGATGGTCGTACAGCGCGATGGGGTCGCCGTCATTGCTGGTTTCACATGCCCCGCCGAAACCGCTCCAGATGCTGTTGCCGCTGACCGGGCCAAGCGCCAGCGTCGCGG
The DNA here is from genome assembly GCA_034434095.1 of Anaerolineales bacterium. Classification (GTDB taxonomy): domain Bacteria; phylum Chloroflexota; class Anaerolineae; order Anaerolineales; family DRKV01; genus DRKV01. Next base: position 11,162 of record DAOTZN010000281.1, on the reverse strand, counting down.
TGTTTGTGTTGCGGTCTATTGTCCACACGGCCAGGGAGAGATTGACCCACTGCAGGTAGTGGTTTGGTCCGATGTCACCGTTGGTATCCGGTGGTAATACGCCGTTGACGTTGTTCACCCCCTCGAAGTTGAATTCGGTGGCCGGGGATTGCCCGGTTACCGGTGCGCGTTGCAATGCCGGGTCGGGTTGGAAGACCTGTTGACCTGCGTTGATAAGTGTCTTGGGGAGGATGCGGCGCGCCAAGATTTCTGTGGCTTTGTCGGAAGGTTGCGCAGCCGTCGGTGCGTTGGCGGCCAGTACTCGTAATGGCGCTGAAGTATCGTGCTTGACTTCGTAGCGGGTGATGGGGGTTAGCGTAGTAGACGAATCGCCTGCACTAATGCGGGCAGCACCGGGTTGAAAGAAACCGGCTATCAGCATGATGCTGACCAGCAAAATGGTAACTACTTGGAAACTATACTTTCTGTTCATTTAGAATGCTCCTTAGCGTAAAGAATAGAGGGGGAAACAGCGGTTGGGATTACATCGTGAACATGTGCACCTCCTGAGATGGTGTTTCAGCAGATAGGTCTTGTACCGTTTTGTGTAGTAAGGGGTGTTGCCAATGCGGCGCTACGTCACAAGCGGGCACGAGTACGAAAGCCCGTTGGTGCATACGAGGGTGAGGAAGGCACAAAAAAGGGGTTTCCAGATGCAAATCGTCGTAAAATACGATGTCCAGATCAATCACGCGTGGCCCATAGCGGAAAGTCACCTGGCGCCCCAGGCGCATTTCGATGCGCTTGAGGCGTTGCAACAGTTGTAAGGGGGATAGATGGGTCAGTCCGACGAGAGCGGTATTCAAATAGGGCGGTTGATTGCTGTACCCCCAGGGTGCGGTTTCATAAATAGGGGCGCGCGCCAGTACCTGTACCCAGGGGGGTAAGGTCTGGATGGCCGCACGGAGATGAGCAGCACGGTCACCCAGGTTGGTACCAAGTGAGAGCAGGATACGAGACATGCAGCCTTACAGCGCCTTACAAGCGTTCGATGATGGTAGCGGTTGCCATACCGTGCCCGATGCACATGGTCTGCAGGCCGTATTTTCCGCCCGTGCGTTCCAATTCGTGCAGCAATTTGGTCATCAGCACTGCTCCGGTAGCGCCCAGCGGGTGCCCATGGGCAATCGCACCGCCGTTGGGGTTGACCTTGCTCATATCGGGTTGAAGTTCGCGTGCCCAGGCCAAAACCACGCTGGCAAAGGCCTCATTGATTTCAATGACATCGATCTCGTCCAGGGTCAGCCCGGCCTTTTGGAGTATTTTGCGCGTTGCCGGGATAGGGCCATCCAGCATGAGCACCGGATCGGAGCCAACAACCACCCGCGCGACCACGCGAGCGCGCGGCATCAAGTTGTACCTGCCTACCGCTTTGGGAGAGGCCAGCACCAATGCGGCCGCACCATCGCTGATTTGACTACTGTTTCCGGCGGTGACAACCCCATCTTCTTTGAAGACCGGCTTGAGCGCGGCCATTTTTTCCAGGTTCGGCGGCATGCGCACCCCCTCATCGGTGTCGAATAGCCGGCCATCCGGCAGCGGCACCGGCGCTATTTGGGATGCGAAAAAGCCTTGCTGGATGGCATTCATGGCGCGCAGGTGGCTTTGGTAGGCAAAAGCGTCCAGTTCTTCACGCGAGAGATGCCACTTTTCAGCCATCAACTCGGCGCTTACTCCCTGGTGCACCAGTTTGTAGGGCAGATCTGGCCATTCCTTAGGCCAGTCGCTGCCAATCGGCACGCGAGACATGACTTCGGTGCCGCCCGCGACGATGATGTCCATATCCCCGGCCAGAATTGCCTGGGACGCAAAATGGACGGCCTGTTGGCCGGAGCCGCACATGCGATTGAGGGTGACGGCCGGTACCTGCGGGGGAAACTCCGCTGTGAGCACTGCCAAGCGCCCCAGATTGCCCCCTTGTTCTCCCACCGGAGAGACACAGCCCCAGACCACATCTTCCACTTTCTCAGGGGCGATGCCTGCCCGCTGAACGGCGGCACGCAATACGTGCGCAGCCAGATTGACCGGCGGGATGCCGGAAAGTGCGCCTTTACCCGGCTTCCCCACGCCTATTGGCGTGCGCACGGCAGAAATGATGTATACTTCTTCAGGCATGATATTTTATCTCTGGAATAGATGGGTTTGGTGTGGGGGTGGGTTCACAACCCACCTCTGATGCACGATGACCGTAAGGGCGGGTTCACAACTCGCCCCTATGAACCCACCCTTAAGGTACAATAACCGTATGATAGATAATGATACCGTAACTTCCCTTGATTATAAAGCCGGCTTTGTGGCCGTGTTAGGCCGCCCCAATGTGGGCAAATCCACCTTGCTCAATGCCCTGTTGGGGCAAAAAGTCGCGGCGGTTTCTCCAAAACCGCAGACTACCCGACGGCGTCAACTCGGCATTTTGACGCTTGACCAGGCACAGGTGATTTTCGATGATACGCCCGGGTTGCATAAACCGCTGCACAAACTGGGCGAATACATGAACGAAGAAGCCCTAAACGCTCTCAAAGAGAGTGATGTGATTCTCTTTGTGGTGGATATTAGCCGTTCGCCGAACGAAGAGGATGAAATGTTGGCCGCTGCGATTCAGGAGGTGTTAGAAAAGAAACCTGAGCAGCCGGTTTTGATGGTGTATAACAAATCCGATTTATTGCAAGGCGACCAGCAGCAGACGCACCCGTCATTGTATCAGGCCTTACTGCCCTCGGTAGAAGCAATTGCCGTTTCTGCACGGCAAAATGTAAACCTGGATGGCCTGTTGACGGCCATCATCGAACGCCTGCCCAGTCACCCACCGTACTACGATGCCGATCAACTGACCGATCTGTATGAACGCGAGATTGCTGCCGATCTGATTCGCGAGGCCGCACTGTATAACCTGGAGCATGAAGTGCCGCATGGCATTGCCGTGCGCATTGACGAGTTTACCGAGCGCAATGAAACCGGCGCGTATATCCGCGCCACGTTGTTTGTGGAACGCGAATCGCAAAAAGGCATTGTGATTGGCAAGGGTGGTGCCATGCTGAAGAAAATCGGTGCACAGGCACGCCAGGAAATTGAAGCCATGAGCGGCCGCAAGGTCTTTCTCGAATTGCGCGTCAAGGTACGCAAAAATTGGCGCAATGACGAAAACATACTAAAGGCGTTTGGCTTTAACACCAAGGAATGAAGCATGTTGCTTGGCAAGTAGTTTTGTAGTTGGATAGTTCGGTAGTTTGCATTTAGCATTTTGCCTTCTGCCTTTAGCCTTTAGCATTTAGCATTCACGTCCCTCCTCCTATGCCTCCCATTCCCTTTACCCTCTTTTTTGCCCTGCTTTTTGCGCCTCTTGATTGGTTGGCCGTTGCCCGTCATTGGAAGCCGCTGGAATTTATTGCCAAACCGGCGGTCATGCTCTTTCTTATGGCCTATCTGTGGCAAGAGACGCATTTCCATGCCCCGCTGGGATGGTTTGCCCTGGCGCTGTTCTTTTCCCTGTTGGGTGATATCTTCCTCATGCTGCCCAAAGAAAACTTTATTGGTGGCCTGGTGTCCTTTCTTCTGGCGCACCTGGCCTACATTGTCGGCTTGAACCAGCAGCCGCCGCCCTTGAATCTGGCTGCCCTGCTGATTGTGTTGGGCGTGGGTGCGGTGGGTGTGCAAGTCTTTTGGCGCTTGCGGGAGGCATTACGAAGCAGCGGGCAGATGCGCTACGTCCAACCGGTGGGCATTTATGCGACCGTGATTGCCGTCATGCTCATTTCGGCTTTGTGGACGTTGGCGCAACCGGTAGATGTGTGGGCAGATGGCCCTTCCCTGTTGGTGAGCGGCGGTGCGTTGTTATTCTTTCTTTCCGATACCTTTCTGGCGTGGGGGCGTTTTATTCGTCCGCTGCCCGGTGGACGCGCCCTGGTACATGCGCTGTACCATCTGGGGCAAATTGGGCTGTTGTTAGGCGCCCTTTTACACTACGGAGGTTAACCATCTATGCCAAAAGGCTCTAAAACTTCCTCCTTCGGCACAACGGCGCGCATCAGCCATGATGCCTCGCCCTATTACGATTCCAATTTGTACGCCGGTTTGCCGTCTGAAAGCCCCCCTGTACCGGATACCCCCTTCCCTGAGTCCTGGAAAAACCAGATTATCGAGCATAGCGCCGAGAAGATGAGCGAACTGCCCGATAACTGCCTGCATTTGATGGTCACTTCGCCGCCTTATAACGTCTCCAAAGTGTATGATGACGATTTAACACTGCCGGCCTATCTGGATATGCTGCGCCGTGTTTTTGCCGAGACCTATCGGGTGCTGGTGCACGGCGGGCGTGCCTGCATCAACGTTGCCAACCTGGGGCGCAAGCCCTACATCCCGCTCTCGGATTACATTTCGCGTATGATGATTGACCTGGGGTTTCTGATGCGCGGCGAAATCATCTGGAATAAGGGCGCCGGTGCCGGTACTTCAATGGCCTGGGGCAGTTGGATGTCGGCCTCCAATCCGGTGTTGCGCGATACGCATGAGTACATTCTCGTTTTTTCCAAAGGCGCTTTTCGGCGTCGGAAAACCGAGAGCCAGGAAAGCACCATTGACCGTGAGCAATTCATGGAATGGACAAAATCGGTGTGGACGATGGCGCCCGAATCGGCGCGTAAAGTGGGGCATCCCGCACCTTTCCCGGTGGAATTACCGTATCGCTTGCTGCAATTGTACACTTTTCAGGGGGATATAGTGTTGGATCCCTTCATGGGCAGCGGCACAACCGCGATTGCCGCTCTGCAAAGCGAACGCGGCTTTGTGGGGTACGAAATTTCTGCGGAATATGCCGCCCTTGCCCGTCAGCGGATTGCCGATTTGACCGAAAACGAACAGGGGTAGGAGGCAGACCTCCTACCCCTGTAGGGGCGCGGCATTTTTGGGGGATCAGGCATCCCCAGAGGGGGAGGGCGGCTCCGCGGCATCCCCTGAGGGGGCCGGTAAAACCTCAGGAGCGCTGCCCCCTGTGGGGGGGTAGGCCTGTGTCCCTAATTGGGTCAGGATAACTGCTCCCAGGCCGAACCCTGCGCCCACCCACGGGATCATCCATCCAACGCAGGGGACAACTTTTGCGATACCGCCCAAAATCAGGCTGATTAGAAAGGTGCCTACGCCGGCGGCTATCGGTGCAGCCCATTTTTGTTTCAAGGCCACAGCCAACCGTTGACCGGTTTCATAACCCAGGGCAATCCAACCATACAGCGCCAGTAAAATCAGCAGTAAGAAGCCCACCAACGTGACCGGCAGTAAGATGATGGTTAGACCGAGCACGACGAGCAATAGTGGGGCGACGATAAGCGTTAGGCAGCCCACGCCACCGCTCAGTGCCGGTTGGGCGATGATTGCCCTGGCAATGCGTTGTGTGGGGGTTTCCAGGAACATGAGCACCAGCGCAGCCAGCGCCGAGAGCATGAAGACCCGGAAGAAGAGCCATAACACACCGAAGAAGAGATGCGTCAGAACGCCGGGGAAACTGTTGCGGTATAGGTTCATCCGGCCATCCAGTGGCGAGGCAAAGGGCAAGTCAAATTGGAAGGATGGGACGCCGCCGTCTGTGACCACTTGCCCGGTGATGGTGGCCTGGGGATCGCGGTCGAGCGTACCGCCGGCGTTGACCAAATCTCCATCAACACGGGCAGTGGACTGAAGTGTTACCGTGCCGCCAAAGGCGGCGACGTCGCCGTTGATGTCCCCTGCAATATCGAGACTGCCGCCAAATAACGCTACGTCGCCGTTCACGGTGGCATTTTCTTCGATGGTCACGGTGCCGCCCATGATGATTAAGTCGCCGTCCAGCGTTTCGCCGGAAGAAAGGGTGTACGAACCGCCCATAACCACCTTGCCATCCGGGAGACTGCTGGCATAGGCAGGCGCTGGAAGAGCCAGGGTGGCAAGGAGGAGTAGAAGCAACAGGGAGAAAGAAAGTGTTCGTTTCATTGAGATACCCTCCGTGAAGGAATGAATTTGCGGAGCGAGACAATCCATAACAGGGTACTGGCGAAAAGCACCTCGAGCAAGGTCATCCACCATGCTGGAGGTAAAAATCTCCCGAGGGTTAAAGCAGCGTTTCCAACGGCTTTAAGCAAGGCCAGCAGGCGCATGACTTGTTGTGTGCCTGCAACCAGCCAATCTAACGGCGATTGTACTGTCAGCAGCACAAAGGCCAGGAAGATGCCGGTAATGACCACCATGCCGCCCACGTTGAGCAGAACCAGTAACCAGGCTTGCCGTCGGGTTTGACGGGCCTGGTAGGCGTGCAGCCGTGTCTGGAACCGTCCAACAAAGCCGGAGGGAGGCTGTGGTACAGGCGCGCTGCGCATCAGGTGCTCTACTTCGTTCCAGGCGTTGGATAATGCCCGACAATCCTCACAGGTTGCCAGGTGCTGCTGTAGTGAACGTTGTTCATCTGGCGTAGGTGGCTCATTATTCAGGAGCCAGGTTTCAAAAGGCTGGTGTTTCATGGGGCTGTGTCTCCAAAGTAGAGGCTGGGGAGGCCATATTTTCTTGCCAGACCTGCGCTAATTTTCTTCGAGCACGGTGCAACCGACTTTTTACCGCGCTTACCGTGAGAGAAAGGGCTTGCGCAATCTCTTCGTAGGAGTAGTCGTACCAATAGTGCAGTACAACGGCTGTGCGGTCGGTTGGGCTGAGCGTGCCGAGCATGGCCTGAACACGTTGTTGGTGCTCATTCTGGAAGGCGACGGTTTCTGGGGCCGGTTTGGGGTCGGGTAAAATCTGCCCGGTAAACGTTTCCAGCGAGATCAATTGCATGCGTTGGCGGCGCAGACGGTCAATGCAGTAATGGGCGGCGATGGAAAGTACCCAGGTGGCAAAGGAGCGCTGTGGGTCGTAACGCTGCAATGAGCGATAGAGGCGTAGAAAAGTCTCTTGTGCCGCGTCTTCAGCATCGTGGACGTTGCCGCCGAGCAGGCGGTAACACAGGTGGTAGACGGGGGTTTGGTAGGTTTCCACCAGGGCGGTAAAAGCCGTCTCGTCGCCCTGCATGGCGTTGGCGATAAGCAGCGCCTCGGTTTCCTCGTTTTTTGAATTTTGTACCAGATCAGGCGCCTCTGCGTTGCGGTTCACACACGTACTCCTTGAAATGGATTGTCTGCATGCAGGTTATTCTACGTAGATGTTACGAGATAGGTTGCACGGAAATTTGCTCTTGGGGGTTGGACGCTGGGGGCTCAAAATATGTAGGATAGGCTTTCAGCCTGTCCCCTCCAGGGGAGACTGCTTCGCCTGGCCTGGGAGCGCCGACCTCCAGGTCGGCACGTTGGGGCACCAAAAATTTTCTTTGCGGCTCTGCGGCTTGGCGTTGAGAATTTAACGCTGAAGAACTAACAAATCGAGAAGGGTAGTGGAGGGCATTGCCCTCCACTACCCCGCAGGGGCATTTGGACTGGCACAACGAGTCGGATTTGTCTGACCTTCATGTACTGGGGCAGGGACTGCGTAGCGTCCCGCCGAATCACCAGGAAGGGGGACGAAAATTGCTTTCAAAAGAGTTCTTACTCCAGGGGGAGAAACCCCTCGCCCAATGCTTCGGAGGCCTGCCCAATGACCATGAAGGCCTGTGGGTCAATTTGCGAGACCACGGCTTTGACCTGGGCTACTTCTGCCCGGCTCAACACGCAGTATAAGACCGTGCGCTCCTGGCCGGTATAACCACCGCGGGCCGGCAACAGGGTGACGCCGCGCCCCAGGAGATTCAAGATTTTGCTGGCTACCTCATCGGGGGCATGGGTGATGATGAGCGCAGTGCGCACCACGTTAGCACCTTGCGAGACCGATTCGGCCGTTACGCCGCTGACGTACAGCGTCACCAGCGCGTAGAGCGCGTTTTCCCAACTGAAGGCAAGCCCCGCCAGAAACATAATCAACGAATCGGTCATGAAATAACTTTGCGAAAGCGACACGCCGCGCCAGTGGTTCAGGATACGCACCAGGATATCACTGCCGCCGCTGGTGCCTCTGCCTCGGTACACCAACCCGAAGCCAATGCCGCTCACCACCCCGCCGTACAACGCGTTGAGCAATAAATCGTTGGTGATGCCCTCAGGTGGTAGAAAGCGGACAACGGTATCAACGAGAAATGCGTAAATCATCACCGCAAAAGCCGTGCGCCAGGCAAAGCGTGGTCCCCCCAGGTAGCGCCACCCCAGCACAAAAAGCGGCACATTGCCGATGAACACCATCAAGCCAATCGGCCAATTGGTGTAATGGTGGATAATCTGTGCCAGGCCGCTCACTCCGCCGCTGGCCAGGTTGGCCGGCACCAGGAAGAGCTGTAACGAGATGGCCTGCAAGAGCGCACCAACGCTGATGAATGCGATATCGCGCCATACGTCGGGTTGTTTGCCGGGGTGTAGCAATTGTTGCCAGTTTTTTCGTTTCTTCATCGAAATGAAATCTCCTTGATACGTCCGTCGGCGACCAGACGCGAGGGCGCAGGGGCAGGCAAGCCCCCCGCACTCTCGCACGTTTGACGGGCCTCAGCAACGGTCTATGGCCTATCGACTACCTCGTGCCAACCGCTTCGTAGCGTTCGCGGATATTGGGTACCAGATATTCTGCAAAGCAGCGTTCTACATCATAATTGGGTTGCCAGTGCCAATCCCGTCGAGCGGCGCTGTCATCCAGGTCGGCCGGCCAACTATCCACAATATTCTGCCGCTTGATATCCGGCTCAAAGGTGATTTGCGCATCGGGGAAGAAGCGCAACACCTGCTCACGGAACTCAGCCGCCGACAAACTAAAACTGGTGACATTATAGACCCTGCGCTGCAATGCTGCGCGCGGTGCGGCGGCCAAATCCAGCAAGGCCTTAATGGCATCCGGCATCGCCATAAAGGGAATGCGCACGTCTTCGCGCACAAAGCAAGCGTATGGTTTGCCTTGCGCGGCGGCGTGCAGCATCTCAGGGCCGTAGTCGCTGGTGCCGCCGCTGGGGACGGTAAAAGCGCTGATAAGCCCTGGAAAGCGCACCGAACGGAAATCGAGCATAGTGGGTTGTTCGGCGGCCAGTTGACGGTAGTACTCGCTATAATACTGCCCCAACAATTCGCAATATAACTTGTTTGCGCCGTACATGGTGCGCGGGTAATTCCACTCCCACTCGCGCACGCGCTCGTACTGTGCTTTCGTCTTCAGGTCGGGCATTCCAAAGGCGGCAATCGAACTGGGAAAAATGAATTTGACCGCCTCCCCGCGCCATTCCGATTGTTGTGCGGCTAATTCCAACAGTGCCATGGTGCCTTCTACATTGACGCGATGTGCCGTTGCCGGGGTATATTCTGCTCGTGTGGAAAGCAACGCGGCGAGATGAAAAATGGTCTCAATTTCGTACTCACTTACCAGGCGCTCCAGCAGTGTAGTATCCATGATATCCCCCTGAACGTGGATAACTTTGGCATTCAAATCTTCCGGAAGCGGTTTCAAGTCCATCGTCAAAATCCTTCCTGGGTGCTGATTGGCAAGGTACTCAACCAGGGCTTGACCGACCTCTCCGCCTGCGCCGGTGACGAGAATGACTTTTTTTCGCATGGATTGTCTCCTTATGTGCTAGAATGAAATATGTAATCAAGCACGACATTGTAGGTCGTGCACCTTGCTCATTCTAACATTAACAGGAGGCAAACGATGCCTTTAGATATCGTAATTGGTGCACAATGGGGCGACGAGGGCAAAGGTCGCATGGTAGACCTGCTCGCTGCCCAGGCTGATTTTGTGGCGCGCTACAACGGCGGCGACAATGCCGGTCATACGGTGACCATTGGCTCGCAAACTTTTAAACTGCATCTCATCCCCTCCGGTATCATCCACGAGCATACCGCCGGTGTACTGGGGAACGGCATGGTCATCAACCCGGCCACCCTGATTGATGAGATAACGCGTTTGAAAGCGGCTGGGGTGGAAATAACCCCGGAGCGCCTGCACATTTCCTACGCGGCCCACCTCATCACCCCGGCGCATCGCGCCCTGGATGCCGCCCAGGAAGCCGCTCGCGGCGCCGATAAAATTGGCACCACACTGCGCGGCATTGGCCCGGCCTACGCCGATAAAGTCGCTCGCCGCGGCTTGCGCGTTGAGATTTTGTTGGATGATGCCCTGCTGACCGAAAGCGTTCAGCGACACACCGCCTACATCAACCGGTTGTTGACCACGCAATACGATGCCGAACCGCTGGATGAAAATTCGGTTGTAGATGCCTTCCGCGGCTATGCGGCTACGCTGCGGCCTTACATTCGAGATGTGGCAACCATGTTGAATGAAGCCCTGCACAAAGGTAAGGGCGTCTTGGCCGAAGGCGCCCAGGGCACCCTGCTCGACCTGGATCAAGGCACCTATCCCTTTGTGACCAGTTCCCATCCCACCGCACCGGGTGCACTGATCGGCCTGGGGCTGGGGGTGGGCTGTGTTGGGCGTGTGATTGCCGTCACCAAAGCCTTCCAGACGCGCGTTGGCGCCGGGCCCTTCCCCACCGAACTAACAGGCGCCACCGCAGAGCGCCTGCGCGGCACCGGCGAAAACCCGTGGGACGAATTTGGCACCACCACCGGGCGTCCGCGGCGCGTCGGTTGGCTCGACCTGGTCTTGTTGCGCTATGCACTGCGCGTCAATGGCGTTACCGAACTGGCACTCACCAAACTGGATGTCCTCAGCGGCCTGGACGAAATCAAAATTTGCACCGCCTATCGCAAGGATGGCCAAACATACACCGATTTGCCGTTTGGCCCTGGCAAATTGGAAGGCTTTGAACCCGTCTATATCACCCTGCCGGGCTGGCAGGAAGACGTAACCACTGCCCGCACCTGGGACGACCTGCCAGATGCTGCCTGTGATTACATCTTGCACATCGAAGAGCAAATGCGCACCCCGGTCAGTATGATTTCTGTTGGTCCAGAAAGGGAACAAGTCGTTGAGATTGTGTGAGCGCGATGAAATTTCCCAACAAATCCCTGTGGATTTGCCTTCTTTGGGGAGTATTCGTTTCCCTGGGGGTGGGTTGCGCCCCCAGGGAAATCCCTGTGGAAACAAACGCCCCCGTGGGGGGTAGCCTAACCCCAACGGATACGCCCACCCCAAAGGTGACCTGG
>DAOTZN010000280.1:0-4030 GCA_034434095.1 Anaerolineales bacterium | reverse complement strand
GGTTTTCCCCTGGGGTGAGGACCAACTTGATAGACCGCGCACCCGCCGCGGGGGCGTGTTGTTCCAGCAGTCGCTCTAAGAGGGCCGCGATGTCCGTAGGGATGCGCGTCAATTTTAGTTGTCCGGCATCTGCCAGCGCCAGTGTGCGCAGGTCTTCCACCAGCCGGGTCAGCAGGGCATTGCTTTCGGCAATCGGACGCAAGTTTTCGGTGGTCAGCGGATAGATGCCGTCCTGCAGGGCCTCCAGGTGGGCGCGTTGGACGGCCAAGGGGGTGCGCAATTCGTGGGCGATATCGGCGGTGAGGGCCTTGCGGCGTGCTTCGGCTTGCTGCAGAGCGGCGGCCATTTGGTTGAAGGTATCACCTAACAAGGCTAACTCGTCGTTACCGTGCACGGGGACGCGCTGGCTCAGGTCGCCTGTAGCCATGCGCTGGGCGGCATTGGTGAGGTGGCGGATGGGACGCAGCAGGCGGTTGGCGAGCACCAGGGCCAGGAGAAGGGCCAGTGCGCTGGCAATCAGGGCCGCACTCCAGGCCGCGCCGTCCAGGCGTTGCAGCAGGAGGGTCTCATCGGCTGGGGAAAAGCGCATGGGGGGATTTGGAGGCAGAAGGTAGCCGACGGTTTCGCCGCGCGCCTTTAACTGGATGGCTTGTTCCAGGTCACTTTGGGGAAAATGGGCATTTCCGCCGACTTCGTCCCCGTTCGCATCGAGCAGGATGGTGCGCCCCTGTTGGGGGCCGAGACCGTGTCCGGGTTGATGGACATTAGGTAGCAGGGTTTGGGCACCCTCCCAGGTGTGATGGCTCTGGTAGTAGTTCTCCAGGTCTTTGACCAATGGCTCCAGCCCCATGGCGCCACCACGGAACATGTAGGCGCGCACCGCGGTGGCGTTGCGTTGACGGGCGATGAGCACGACGCTGAGGATGGAAATCAGGGCCAGGACTACGGCGGAAAGGATTAGACGAAGGCGCATAAGGATGAGATGGGGTGGTTTGCCGGTGAAGGCAACGGGCTGGTGGTTTGCGTGGCTAGTTGTTCACTTTGCAAAGCGATAGCCCACGCCAAAGACGGTTTCAATGTAGCGCGGGTGTTTGGGGTCAGGTTCGATTTTAGCACGCAAGTTTTTGATGTGTGCATCTACGGTGCGTTCGTAGCCGATGTAGGCGGCATCTTGTATGATTTCGAGTAATTGTGGACGCCGAAAGGCGTGACCGGGCTGCCGGGCCAGGGTGGCGAGCAGGTCAAATTCGGTGGGCGTCAGGGAGATTTCTTCTCCGGCGCGGGTGACGGTGTGGGCATCCAGGTTGATTTCCAGGTCGGCGACACGCAGGATGCGCGGGGCGATAGGCTGTTCGGTGCTGCGACGCAGCAGGGCGCGCACACGCGCCACCACCAGGCGTGGGGAGAACGGCTTGGTCACATAGTCGTCGGCGCCCAGTTCCAGGCCAATGAGTTGATCGCTTTCTTCGATGCGGGCCGTGAGCATCAGGATGGGGGTGTTGTCTTTGCGGCGAATTTCGCGCGCCACGTCTAGCCCGTCCATGCCAGGCAGGTTGAGATCAAGGATGACCAGGTCGGGGTGTTTGTGTTGCCAAATCGAAAGGCCGGTATCGCCGCGATAGGCGCTTTCCACCTGAAAGCCGGCTTTTTCCAGGTAAGCGCGCAGCACTTTGACCAATTCGGGTTCGTCTTCGATGATGAGAATGAGGGGCATAGGCATCTACTCCTGGGAACGGTTTAACTTTTGGCTGATGGGCAAAAATATTCCACACAGAGACGCAAAGTGGTTTACACAAAGGTTTTATCTGGTTCTGGAAATTCATCCACAGATGTTGCAGATGACACAGATTGGAGAAAAAATCGGCAAAATTGTCATGGTCAACGACACTCTGAACATTTACAACGGACTACATAAGCCAAATAGAACTTATAATTTCCAGAATACAACCATGCCGAGCATCAGCGCCGCAAAGGTGACCAGCATCAATCCGGCCCCGACACGCAAAAAGTCACTTGGCCGATAATTGCCGGGACTCATCACAATCAAGTTGACGGGATGTGAGATGGGCGTCAAAAAGGAGGCCGTACAGCCTATCGCCGAGACAACGGCAATGGCCTGGGGGTTGGTGTGTAAATGTAAGGCGGCGCTGATGGCAATTGGCCCTACAACAAAGGCCGTTGCCTGACTGCCCATGAACTGCGTCAGCGTGGCCGAGAGGAGAAAAACGAAGGCTGCCAGCGTGAGCGGCCCGGCATCTCCCAAGGCGGTCAATGCTCGTTGGCTTGCCAGGGCGGCCAGACCGGTATGTAGCATTGCCAAACTGGCGGCATACATGCCGGCGATAAAGAAAACCACTTGCCACTCGATGGACCGGTACATCTCCTGGAAGGGCAGCAAGCGCAGGAGCAGCGCCACCAATGCCGCAGTCAATACCGAGAGATAGACGGGCAGCCCAACCACCGAGAGAGCAATAGAACTGGCGAACAACAGCAGGCTGAGGATGGCTTTGGTGCGCGGGATGGCCGAGACCTCCGGCATGGTCTCAAAAACGATGATGTCGGGGTTGTGGTGCAACTCCGATAAACGTTCTGCCGGGCCGGTGATCAACAGGGCATCGCCCAATTCTAGCGGTAGATTGCCTACGTCGGTGCGGTAATTGCGATTCCGACGTGACAAGGCAACCACCGTAAAGCCGTACTTACGCCGGAAGTCGATTTCCTTGATGGTCTTTCCAACGTAGGCGGAATGGGGCGCCAATGCCAGTTCAATCAATGTCATGCCATAGGCGCTGATGGAGTGGGGCTTGGGCCCGACGTTCAGTCCCAGTGCTTCCAATTTTCGCACGCGCTCTTCTCTTCCAACCAATAGGAGCACATCCCCAGGCAAGATTTTCTCTTCCGCTTGTAGGGCGAAAATGGTTTGTTTATCGCGCACAATGGCGACGATGGTCAGCCCCAAATCGGTGCCGATGCAGCTTTCCTTGAGCGTTTTCCCCGCCAGCGTAGATTTTGGCAGGAGGCGGGCTTCCCACAAACGTTCCTCCAGGGCATATAAACTTTCGACTTCCTTGCTGGCGCGGCGGATTTTATGCTGCTTTATGCCTGCTTTACGGTCCGGCAATAGGCGGTTGCCTGCGATGGTGAGGTAAATCAGACCGGCCAACACAATTAAACTGCCGGTGGGGACGAACGTCAAAATGCCCAGTGGCTGTTGCGGGGGGGTGGCAATGAGCAACAAATTGCTGAGCACGATATTGGCGGTGGTAAAGTAGGTTGCCATCCCCCCCAACGCACTGCCAAAGGCGATTGGCATGAGCAATTTGCTGGGAGAGACCTTGGCCTTTTGGGCGACTTGCATGGCGCTTGGCAATAGCAACGCTCCTACGGCAATGTTGTTCATTATCAAAGAGAGCAGGACACTGACCAGGGTGAACAGGAGAATCAAGCGCCGTTCGGAGGCCGCACCGGCGGTCGCCAGGCGTTGGCCTATCCAACGCATCACCCCGTTGTGTGTGAGTGCCTGTGTCAGGATGAATAAACCAATCAGGGTAATGACAACCGGCTGGCTAAAACCCGAAACCGCCAGGGCTGCATCTTGTGGCGTATGCGCATTCCCTAAAATGGAAAAGCCCAGGTATTGCGCCAGTCCCAGGCTGACCATTAGAAACAACGCCGCTACGTCTATCCGCCAGCGGCCCCACATGACCAAGGCCAGTGGAATAGTCAGCAACACCAAAACCAGCCACATCTCAATCGTCATACGGCGTAAGGAATGAACTCGGGATAATGGTGTCTTCGGCAAACAGCGGAGGAACGTTCAACCCCAGGCGGGCATACAGTTCGGGGGGAACGCTGATATCGGCCAGGTACAAATGGCCGACCACAGCACGTGCAGCCGCACTGAGCAGACCGGTTTTCGGCAGCGCCAGGGTGAGTGTCGTCGCGGCTTGAATGCAAGGCTTGGCCGGGCTGCCGGTGGTGGTATCCAGGCCGGCGGGGGCATCCAGGGAGAGAATCGGGGCCGGGTGGG
>DAOTZN010000279.1:0-1587 GCA_034434095.1 Anaerolineales bacterium | reverse complement strand
ATTTAGTCGCCAGCAAAATGACCGAAATCAAAACCAAATACGGCGCGGAAGCGATGGTCTTTTCGTCCACGCATAATCTCAGCCAGCCGCTGTTTGAAAATCTGCTTTACGCTTTCGGCTCGCCGAACTACGGCACGCAGCGCTCGCTGTGCTTCAACGCCATGATTGTCGCCAACACGATGACCTACGGCATGGAAGAACCCGCCCGCATCTACGACGACAAACTAAAATACATTTTGTTGACGGGGCGCAACCTGCTGGAAGCGATTTCCACGTCCGAGACGCACGATTTGATCATGGCAATTGACCGCGGCGCGAAGGTGGTCTATCTCGACCCGCGCTTCACCAAGACCGCCGCCAAAGCCAGCGAATGGCTGCCCATCCGCCCCGGGACCGATTTGGCGTTTCATCTGGCGCTGCTCCACGTCATCATCAAAGAACGGCTGTACAACGCTGCCTTTGTCCAGAAAAACACAGTCGGCTTTGACGAACTCAAAAAAGAAGTCAGCAAATACACGCCCGAATGGGCTGCACCGCTGACGGGCATTCCCGCCGAAACCATCATGCGCATCGCCCACGAACTCGCCGAAGCCGCCCCGCACGCGCTGGTTCACAACGGCTGGCGCACATCCAACTTCGTCAATTCCTTCCACACTCAGCGCGCCATCTCGATTATGAACGCCCTGCTCGGTAACTGGGGCAAGGTGCTGGTCGCCTCGGCTGGAGAGGAAAGCGGCGCGCTCGGCGTCCCGCCCCAGCCGCCCTTCCCACGCATCTCCGCGCTGCGTCTCGACGGCGTGCCGTGGAAGTATCCCGTGGTGCCGTTCAAAATCGGCGTCTTCCAGGAACTGCGCGACAACATCGTCAGCGGCGACCCGTATCAGGCGCACGGCTGGTTCATCTCGCGCCAGAATCCAATCATGTCCATCCCTGACCGCGCCAAAACGCTGGAAGCCTTCGGCAAATTGGATTTCATCGTGACGGTGGACATCATCATGAACGACACCGCCTGGTTCTCGGATGTTGTCCTGCCCGAAGCGTCTTATCTCGAACGCTACGACCCGCTCCTGCCCGTCGGCGACAAGGTTTTCCTGCGCCAGCCTGTGATTGAACCGCAGGGCGAAGCCAAATCCGCGCTGTGGATTTATAAGCAACTCGGCGAGCGGCTCGGCCTGGGCGATTACTTCCAATACGCAGACGAAGAAGATTATCTGCGCCAGCAGTTGAAACCGCTTGGGGTGAGTCTGGAAGAAGTCAAAGCCAAAGGTTACGCAAAACTGCCCGAATCGGGCAAAAGCGGCGATTTCACCTGGAATACCCCCAGCGGAAAAATCGAGTTGTATTCCGATACGCTCGCCAAAGTCGGCTTCCCCGGCGTTCCCACCTGGGAAGAGCCGCCTGCCCCGAAAGAAGGCGAGTTCTACCTGCTGACGGGCAAGGTGGCGCAGTCCACGCAGTTTGGCACGCAGAACAATCAACTGCTGCACAAATATTCGGACGAGCCGCGCCTGTGGATGAACGCCAAGACCGCCGCCAGCCTGGGGCTTGCCACCGATGACTGGGTGGAAGTGACCAGCCGTGTTGGCA
>DAOTZN010000278.1:0-13708 GCA_034434095.1 Anaerolineales bacterium | reverse complement strand
CAAATGGAAGCCACGAACGCCTGCTATGGCTGCAGAACTTACAGATCATCCCTGGACGGTTATCGAATTGCTTTCTACCATCCCTTTGAAATGCTAACTGCTCTTAAAAGGGAGACTACCTCATTTATGAACTACATTTTATTGCGTATCCTCCTGGGGTTGGGTGGTGGGTTGTTCATTGCCGGGGTAGCCTGGCGGATGGGCGCCTTGCGTCGTGATGGCGCCTGGGCTGCGGCGCTGTTGGGTGCTGTCACGCTGGGATTGGGCGGTTGGGAATGGGCTGGGCTTCTGCTGGCTTTTTTTCTCAGTTCTAGTCTTTTGTCACGTACCTTTGCGGCCCGCAAACGTGCCCTGAGCGAGAAATTTTCCAAGGGCGGCCGCCGGGATGCCGCACAGGTGCTGGCAAACGGTGCACTGACCGGGCTCACGGCGCTGGCGCATGTCTTGTGGCCCACCGCGTTGTGGCCGTGGATAACGTGTGCCGGTGCGTTGGCGGCTGTCAACGCCGATACCTGGGCGACAGAAATCGGGACGCTCAGCCGCCGGTCGCCGCGTTTGCTTACCAATGGGCAGGTGGTGCCGCGAGGAACGTCGGGAGCGGTGACCCCTTTGGGGTTGCTGGCCACCTTGGGGGGCGCGGCGTTCCTGGGGCTTCTGGCGGGGCTTGGCTCCCCCGCGGGGGAGCGCGCTACCCTGGGGCTGGCAGTCACCCTTGGGGGGCTGTCCGGTTCCCTGCTGGATTCCTTGTTGGGGGCTACCCTCCAGGCCATCTATTTTTGTCCCCAATGTGCCGGGGAAACCGAGCATCATCCTTCTCATACCTGCGGTACGCCAACCCGTCTGCTGCGCGGGTTGCCATGGCTGAATAACGATGGGGTAAATCTAATCGCCGCGCTGGGTGGCGCGCTGGTGGCATGGATTTTTTGGGGTATACTTTAAAATTGTTGTGCGCCATTTTCCAAATAAAAAATCTTGAAGAGAGAAAGATTATGACCCAACTTGTGGAATGTATTCCCAATTTTTCAGAAGGACGACGCCCCGAAGTGGTGGCTGCCATTGTGGAAGCCATTGCCTCCGTGGAGGGAATCGTTATCCTTGACCGGCATTCAGATGTTGACCATAACCGCACGGTGATTACCTATGTTGGCGCGCCGGAAGCAGTGGAAGAAGCCGCCTTTCGGGGGATTGCCAGGGCCGCAGAATTGATCAACCTGGATGAGCATCGGGGTGAGCATCCGCGCATTGGGGCGACCGATGTGGTGCCCTTTGTGCCCATCAGTGATATTACCATGACCGAATGCGTGGAGATTGCCCGCCGCCTGGGGCGCCGGGTAGGCGATGAACTGGGGATTCCGGTGTACCTGTACGAGGACGCGGCTACCCGGCCAGAGCGCGTCAATCTGGAGAATATCCGCCGCGGAGAGTATGAAGCACTGAAATCCGAAATCGGCACCAACCCGGAACGGCAGCCCGATTTTGGGCCGGCAAGCCTCACGCCGGCAGGTGCCACCGTGATTGGGGCGCGTGCGCCACTGGTCGCCTTCAACGTTTACCTGACCACCGAAGACAAGTCCATTGCCGATAAAATCGCGCGTGCCGTGCGCCACTCTTCGGGCGGCTTGCGTTTTGTCAAGGCGCTGGGCATGTTTGTGGACGGACGCGCGCAGGTTTCGATGAACCTGACGAATTACCGCAAGACGCCCATCGCGCGGGTGGTGGAATTCATCCGCCGTGAGGCGGCTCGCTATGGGGTTGGGATTCATCATTCCGAATTGGTTGGCCTGGTACCGCAGGAAGCCCTGACCGATGCGGCCGTGTGGTACATGCAACTGGATCAATTTGAGAAAGACCAAGTGCTGGAAGAGCGTTTGTATGCCGCCTTGCGCAACGGGGATGGCAAATTGATCGCACCAGAACGCACCTTTTTGGATGCGTTGGCTTCGGGGGCACCTACACCGGGTGGTGGTTCGGCCTCTGCCCATGGCGGTGCGATGGCCGCGGCCTTGGTGACCATGGTGGCGCGCTTGACGGTTGGCAAGAAAAAATATGCCAATGTGGAAGCGCGGATGTGGGAAGTCATTGAGCAAAGTGAGGCACTGCGCGCTGAATTGGAAGAAGCCGTGCAGGCGGATGCGGCGGCCTTCGAGGGCGTGATGGCGGCCTTTAAACTGCCTAAAGGTACGCCCCAAGAGCAAGAGGCCCGCCGTCAGGCGATTGAAGTGGCTACTTTAGAGGCGGCGCGTGTACCTCTGATGGTGGCTGAAAAGGTGCTTGCTGTACTGGAATTGGCCGCAGACGTGGCCGAATTGGGCAATGTGAGTGCCCTGACCGATGTCGGTACGGCTGCCGCAATGGCAGGCGCGGCCTTAAGCGGCGCCAGTCTAAACGTGCGCATCAACCTGACCAGTCTACAGGATCAGAAAACCGCCGGCAGGCTGATGGATGAACTAAGCGCCCTGGAAGACCGGGCTGCTATACTCACCGAACGGGTACGCACTGCGTTGCAAGACCGCGTTGGGCCGGCATTGGCGCAATTTTGAGATGTCTCGCTTGCGCTCGCACCGGCTTTTGTGGGGAATTTTGTGGGGGCTGCTGGCGGCCTGTGTGCCGGCTTCGGCTGCCTTGCCTCCTCCCCCGGTTGCAACGGTGGATAGCCCGTGGGGTGTGACGCGTGTCACAACACCGTATACCCCCGTGGAACCAACGCATACCCCTTTGCCATCACCACAGCCATCCCCAACGGCTTCGCCTGTGGTCTTACCGACGCTCCCCTCGCCACTGTTTCCATTGCGGGTTCCGCTGCCGGATACCGCCAACCGGCATATTTCGCCCAACTATCGTTTTGGTACCACCATGGATGGGCTGCGAGAAGTTCACCATGGGGTCGAATTTGAAAATCCCGTGGGCACGGTGGTGCTGGCGGCGGCGGAAGGACAGGTGATATTTGCTGCACAGGATGTACGCGGTGAATTGTCCCCCTGGATGGATTTTTACGGCAACACGGTCGTGCTGGAGCATCGCTTGCCGGGCATGGACGCGCCGTTATACACTCTGTACGCCCATCTCTCAGAAATTCAGGTGCAGGTTGGGCAGCAGGTGCAGGCCGGTGACCCACTGGGCCTGGTGGGGATGAGCGGCTCGGCGGATGGTCCGCATTTGCATTTTGAGGTTCGAATAGGCGCAAACGCTTACTGGAATAGCAGTAATCCGGAATTATGGCTGAGGCCCGACCCTGGAAGGGGTTCGCTGGCCGGAGAGTTGGCCTCCTCTCGAGGGGAGCCATTGACTTCCTTAGGGCTGGTACTGATTCCCCTGGAGGGTTCGCAGCCCCCAAAAATCTACCTGCAAACCTACGCTGCACCGGATGCTTTTATCTCCCCATTGCGCGAGGAAAATTTTGCCATCTGGAACCTTCCCGCCGGGCATTACCGCCTGGAATTTATTGTAGATGGGACGTTGCAACGCCAGGAAGTCATCATCAAAGCCGGGGAGCGCACTTTTGTAACCTTCCCGTGATATTGGCAGATTCATTTTTTATAATCAAAGGAGCATTTTGGAATGGGATTAAAACCTGACCACTGGATTCGTAAAATGGCTAAAGAGCACCGTATGATTGAGCCCTTTGTGGATAGCCAGGTGCGCAATGGTGTCATTTCGTATGGCGTTTCCTCCTATGGATACGATATCCGTGTAGCGGATGAGTTCAAGATTTTCACCAATGTGTATTCGGCGGTTGTGGATCCTAAGTCCTTTGATCCACGCAGCATGGTGGATTTCAAGGGGGATGTATGCGTTATTCCGCCCAACTCATTTGCACTGGCGCGCACTGTGGAGTATTTCCGTATTCCGCGCGGGGTGTTAACCGTTTGCCTTGGGAAATCCACCTATGCCCGCTGCGGCATCATCGTCAACGTAACGCCCTTTGAGCCGGAATGGGAAGGGTATGTCACCCTGGAAATTTCAAACACCACGCCGTTGCCGGCCAAAATCTACGCGAACGAGGGCATTGCACAGGTACTCTTCTTTGAGGGGGATGAAGTCTGCGAGACCTCATACGCCGATAAAAAAGGCAAATACCAACAACAACAAGATATTGTGTTGCCTAAATTGTGAGTTCACCGTTGGGCAATGCGGAGAAACGCCGCATTGCTTCTATATCTGTCCCCCTGATTTTTCCGTGAGACGATTGCCATGCTACCTCCTGCCTCATCTGACCACGTTCTCAACATTTACCTGACTCTGGCTCAATATCCCATTTTGAGCACGCGCATTCGCTCCATGATGCGTCGGGAGTTGTTTGAACGCGGCATTATCACGCCGCAGCGCTTTGAGAGCGAAGTGCGCGAACAGGCTATTCGTTCACAGGCACGTGAGGGGCTGCACGACCCCTTCTCACAGGAAACCAACGAGGTTTGGGAATTGCGCCTGATGCGCATTCGCGATTACCTGACGGATTTCTATTTCGCCTACAATCTGCCTTACGAGTTGTTTGAAGAACTGGTGCGGGACGTGCTGCATGAACGCGTTTCTAACCCCGATGAGATGCTGGTCTCGTTCAACCCCGAACTGGCGCCCCAAGATATGCTTTTCGAGCAGGCCTTTACAATTGAAAAAATGCCACCCGAAATGCGTGAGCGTGCCGAGGCGCGTTTACAAGAAATCAAAGTTGTCCTGATTCGCACCATGGTCAGTGACCAATTGGCATATATCAAAATCGCCAAGCAATGGTTTACCATAAGCGATTTGCACGAGATTCGTAAGCGCAAAATTGGTCAGGGGAAGGTGGGCGGCAAGGCAGCCGGGATGTTGCTGGCAGCGCGCATCTTGCGCGAAGTAGCCAGTGATGAAGTGCAGGAACACCTGAAAGTACCGGAATCGTACTTTTTGGGCGCCGACCTGATGTATGCGTACATGGCGGCTAATCACTTGCTCTCATGGGCAGACCAAAAATACAAAAGCGTGGAGCAAATTCGCAATGAATACGCTCAAATTCAACGCGAGTTTATGGCCGGTGAATTTCCAAAGGACGTGTTAGAGAAACTGCGTGGCATGTTGGAAAAAATCGGCAATCAGCCTTTGATTGTGCGCTCTTCCAGTTTGTTGGAAGACAATTTTGGTACCTCTTTTGCCGGCAAGTACGAAAGCGTGTTTTGCCCAAACCAGGGCGCGTTGGATGAAAACCTGGATGCCCTCAGCCGTGCCATCCGGCGTGTGTACGCCAGTTCACTGAATCCCGATGCGCTGCTCTACCGCCGCAGTAAGAACTTGCAAGATTATGACGAGCGTATGGCGGTGCTGATTCAGGTTGTCCAGGGCGAGCGTTTTGGGCGTTACTACCTGCCGCATGGAGCCGGAGTAGGGTTTAGCCGCAACTTGTATCGCTGGGCGCCGCAAATTGACCGCCGGGCCGGTTTCTTGCGCCTGGTATGGGGCCTGGGGACGCGCGCGGTGGATCAGGCCGGTCATGATTATCCTCGCCTGGTTTCCCTCAGCCATCCTTTATTGCGTCCGGAAAAATCGCCGAAGGAAATTCAGCGTTACTCCCAACGCTATGTCGATGTGATAGATTTACAGGAAAATGCTTTCAAGTCTGTGCCTGTTCAGGAAGTTCTCTCATCCCATTATCCCCCTCTGCGATACATCTTTCACATTGATCAAGGCGGCTATTTGACGCCGCTGCGTACGCGGTTGATGGAAGGCGATGCCTCCAGGTTAGTGGTGACTTTTGATGAATTGCTACGGCGTACAGATTTTCCGGTACACATGCGAGAGATTTTAGGATTGTTGGAGCGTAACTATCACTCGCCGGTGGATACCGAATTTACGATTACCGTTCGCAACCCGAATGCGCTTAAGCCGGAGGTTGAAATCTGTTTGTTGCAATGTCGTCCTCAGAGCCACTTTCAGGACGCCGATGTAGCCTTGCCCGAGGACCTGCGTGAACGCGATATTGTCTTCTCCACTTCTCGCATGGTTCCCGAAGGGTATGTTGGCCGGATTTATTATGTGCTCTTTATCCCCCCAGAAGGGTACTTTTCCCTGAAATCGCAGTCCGAACGCGTTCAGCTGGTACAGGCGATTAGCAAGTTAAACGTTGCCCTGGCAGGGAAAACTTTTATTTGTGTAGGCCCAGGACGCTGGGGGACTACCACCCCTGATTTGGGTGTGCCCATCACCTATGGCGATATTTACAATACACGTGCATTAGTAGAACTGGCAGGCACACACATTGGCACGGGCATACCGGAGCCGTCTTTTGGGACGCATTTCTTTCAGGATATGGTGGAAGCGCGTATTTATCCCCTGGCGATTTACCTGGATGACGAGAATGCCCGCTTTAACAGGGGGTTCTTCTATAAAAGTCCCAATTGCCTGTCAGAATTTTTACCTGAAGAGGCAGAGGCGCTATCAGACTGCTTACACTTAATTCGCGTTTCCGATTACCGCGCACAACATCACCTGGAATTGGTCATGGAGGGCAATGAGAGTGTTGCGATAGCCTATATTGCTCCCGATTAATAACCGGGTGCAGGCGTTTTTCCGTGTGCTGTAGATTTCCGCTTCTAGACGACCGGAGTCTGGAAAAAATTGGCAAATAGCCCAAATCTACAGATGGACGCAGTCTCCTGCGAAACCCAACGTCAGCATCCAGTATGATGACAAGACAAAAGGATATGCCTATGAAAAAGTTTATTGTGGTTGCTGGAAATATCGGCGTAGGTAAATCTACCCTGGTAAATATGCTGAGCGAAAAATTAGGGTGGGAGCCATTTTACGAACCGGAAGGCGATAACCCTTACCTCCCCGATTTTTATCGCGACATGCGAACCTGGGCATTTCATTCGCAAATTTTTTTCCTCAACCGACGGTTACAAGCACATCGTCAGATTACGTTGCGTCCTGAGCCGGTGCTGCAAGATCGCAGTGTGTACGAGGATGCAGAAATTTTCGCTTACAATTTGTATGCGCAGGGTATTATGTCTGCCCGGGACTACACCACCTACCATGACCTGTACGAGGTGTTGTGCGAATTCTTACCCCCTCCAGACCTGATTCTCTATTTGCGGGCCTCGGTGGAAACCTTGTTGCGGCGAATTTCCCTGCGCGGCCGGGAGTATGAGCGCACCATCCAGGCAGATTACCTACAACGCTTGAATGAACGCTACGAGGAGTGGATCTCCAATTTCAACTTATGCCCGATTTTGACCATCCCGGCAGATCGTTTGGACTATGTGGCGCATCCCAGGCATTTAGATTTGATTGCCAACAAAATTCAGGAAAAGTTAACCGGCAAGGAAGAGGTACACTTTACCTCAGACGAGGTGTTGAACGGCGATCCGGTTGAGCGGGGCCAACCCTAAAGGGTGCCTGCCCTACGAGTACGATCCCGTGAAGCCCCATTGGGATGCTATCCCGATGGGTAGCGGAGAGCAATGCCCTCCGCTACCCACTCACGAATCGAGGCAGGATTCCCATCCGATTTCGGTTGTTACGCAGCCGCGCGCTTTTTTCAATACAAAGTGAAAACTATTTTGTTAGAATCTGAGCATCTGCTTCGTCTGATACATGCCACTGGTTTATCTCACACAAAGGCACACAGGAGCGCCCGACCGGTTTTTTTTAGCGCTTCATCTGCGCTTCAATAAACGCCGTAAATCTCTATTTTCTCTCATGCAAATTCCACAGTCCAAACTCATTTACATTGATGGGCAAACCATCCATTACAAAGCGCTGGGGAATCCTAATCGCCAGTTGGCGCTGCTCATTCATGGCTGGTCAAGTTCGTGGTATGCCCTTTCGCCCCTTATGGTGTCCTTGAGCCAGCGGTTTTATTGCGTGGCGGTGGATTTACCCGGGTATGGGCAATCGCCCCCGCTATCGCAGCGGGCTGCCATTCCGGCCTATGCGGAACTTATGGCCCGGTTCTGTGAAGAATTGAGCGATAATCCGGTGGTGTTGGTGGGACATTCCATGGGGGGAATGATTAGTATCACCCTGGCGCTGAAATACCCGGCGTTAGTGGAGCGTATGGTGTTGTTGGGGCCAACGATTACGGGCAAACTTTCCACGATGATCAACCTGATGATTGCGCCGATTACAATATTGGAGCGCTTTGGGTTGGGCAGTTTGATTGTGTCTTCGGTTGAAAGGGCGATGGTGGGCATCACCGACCGGCTGATGCGCCCGGTATCTTTCTCTGAGCGCAGCGGTATTACCGAGCAGGATTATCATCGTCTGCGCAGTGACGCTCGTCGCCCTGGGCAAGGGCGGGTACGCGCCGAGTGCTTTTATGCGATGCGCGAGAACAACTTGAGCGGCAAACTTGCCAACCTGGATATCCCCACACTGGTTATTTGGGGAGCGGAAGACAATACCGTGCCTCTGCGAGATGCGAGTGTTTTGGCCGACGAATGGCCGGAAGCCGATTTGCGCATTCTACCTAAGGCAGGCCACTGGCCGCAATTTGAGATGCCGGATCAAACTCGGCGGCTGATTGCCTCTTTTTTGGGGTTACCGTTGCTCAGTTCGCAATTAAACGCTCCTGTTAGTGATGAAGCCCTGTACCAGACGCGTGAGATTGCTCAATTCCTCGCCCATTCTGACCTCGGACGAAACCTCACCCGCTCGCAGCGTATGCGCCTAGCGGCACAATTCCGGCGGTATCATTTTGAGCGTGGGAACGCGATTGTCAGTGCGCATGAGGCAGGCAGTGAGATGTATCTGATTCAAGAGGGTACGGTAGAAGTATGGAGCGACCCCAAGCGTCCCGGCAGTACCACCACCCATGCCGAGCGTATGGCTGTGCTCACCCCCGGACAAATGACCGGCGAACTTGCTATGCTGGATCAGGAAACGCGGACTGCCGATTTGCTGGCCGGGCCAGATGGCGCTACGGTGCTTGGGCTCTCCCGCGAGCGCTTGTTGGCCTTGATTGAAGATGACCCCGAACTAGGCGCACGCGTGCTGTGGAACGTTGCCACGGCCATGTCTAGCCGGGTGCGCTACATCTTGTGGCAATTGCAGCGTGCCCAGCAACGCGCACAAGCCGAATTTTTAAAGTAGGGGCCGCGTTAGGGTTTGTCTAAAATTTACTTGGGGTATCGTGCTGTTCTTTCGCTTCGTCCAAATTTTGGGGCAATCCTAAAACCTTAACGCAAAGTCGCCAAGACACAAAGGACTTTCTGGAGAAAACCCAGGGATAGTGCGTCGTTTTCCGCGCCTGTCCGCCTCCCAAGGGGCAGCCAAAAGAGTCTACAGGTTTCTGAACTCTCCTCCGGTTTTGGTGCTAAAACGCGAATTTCTTTGCGCCGCCGCGCCTTTGCGTTAACGCTTCAACCTTTTTTGGGGGAGACAAAACTTTGGGCGCTTTGCGCCCGCACCCCACCTGAAATCCCGCTTGTACTTCTCTGGGGGGGAAGAAAAATCCGGGAGGGGCATCCTCCAGAGGAAGGGCAGCCCCTTCAAGATAATCTCAAAAAGCCCAAATTGCCCACAAGACAATCATCACGATGCCAATCCCAAAGCGCGCTAAAAAGGATAATCCCCAGCCGGTGGCCAGCCCTTTGACGGTCTCCAGCGCTTTATCGCGGTTACGGTGGCGGTAGTACTCATAGCCAAACAGTGCCAACGGGCCGAGCAGTAGCCCGCCAAGCACCGGCACAATCAATGAGCCAACGAAAAATCCTACCAGGGCGATACCCAACCCCAGCCAGGATGCACCGCTTTGTTTGGCACCGGCGCCCATCAATACGTTATCCACCAGCATCCCGGCAATGGCCAGCAAGGTGATAAAGACAAACATCCAGGCGCCCAGGGTGCCAAAGCCGGCCGCCAGCCCATAGGCCAGCGCACCCAGCCAAATGATGATAATGCCTGGAAAGATCGGGATGACCAATCCAAACAGGCCGGCAAGCATTACCAGTAGAGAGATGATACGGATGGAAGTTTCGATCCAGGAAGGCATAGGGTTAGGGATAGCGTTTATCAGGTGGAGAACTTTATTTCTCCGGTTGGATAACTTCGATGCCACCCATCCACGGGCGCAGGACTTCGGGAACAACCACCGAGCCATCGGCCTGCTGGTAGTTTTCCAGGATGGCAATCATCGTGCGGGGCACACCCAGACCGGAACCGTTGAGCGTATAAGGATACATGGTGCCCTTTGCCCCTTCTGGACGATAACGCACCCCCGCGCGGCGGGCTTGAAAATCTCCCACGCACGAAACTGATGAGACTTCCAGCCATTCCCCTACGCCAGGTGACCAGACTTCAATATCATACGTAATTTTGGCTTTCTCGCCCAGGTCGCCGGAGCACAATTGCAGGATGCGGTAGGTTAATCCCAGTTCGGCACAGGTTTGCTCGGCATCGGCCAGCATTTTCTCCAATTCGGCATCGGCGTCTTCGGGGCGGCAATAGATGTACATTTCCACCTTGTCGAACTGGTGGCCGCGTTTGATGCCGCGCACATCTCGTCCGGCGCTCATTTTTTCACGGCGAAAACAAGGGGTGTAGGCCGTGTAACGCAGTGGCAAATCGGTCTCGGCGAGAATGTCGCCCATGTGCAGGCCGGTTAGCGGCACCTCGGCGGTGGGCACCATCCACAGGTCTTCTTCGTGATCTTTGTACATGTTGGCCTGGAATTTGGGTAACTCGCCGGCGGCAAACATGGTGTCGCTTTTGACCATGAAGGGGGTGTATTTTTCGGTATAGCCCTGGCGGATATGCAGATCGAGCATCCAGGCGATGAGTGCACGTTGCAAACGTGCACCGGGGCCGCTAAGGACGTAAAAGCGGGAGCCTGTCATTTTGACGCCTTGCTCAAAGTTGAGGATGCCTAAAGCGGGACCCAAATCCCAGTGGGGTTGCGGCGGAAACCCTAGGGTTTTCGGCTCCCCAACGGTACGCACCACGACGTTTTGGGTTTCATCACTCCCCACGGGGACGCGCTCATCCACCAGGTTTGGAAAAGCAGCCAGCACATCGTCCAGTTGTGCTTGTATCTGGCGTAGTTGCTCATCTAATTGAGAAATTTGATCCCCCACGGCGCGCATGGCTTCAATTTGGGCCTGCCGCTCGGCCTTGTCTTTCATTTGGCCAATTTCTTTGGAAGTGCGGTTACGTTCTGCCTTCAGGGTCTCTACTTCTTGAATGAGATCCCGGCGCAGATTATCTAATTTGATGACTTCGTCTACCGGCGCAATATCCATGAGGCGCTTGCGCAAGGCCTCACGTACCAGGTCGGGATTTTCTCGGAAAAGGTTAATGTCTAGCATAAAAAACTCCGGAGGAAAGCGTTAATCTTCGCGTTCGCGCAGGTGCGGGAAGAGAATCACCTCGCGGATAGAAGGCTGGTCGGTGAGCAACATGGTCAGGCGGTCAATACCCATGCCAAAACCGCCATTGGGAGGCATGCCATAGCGCATGGCAGTTAGATAGTCTTCATCTACGGGGTGCCGCTCTTCGTCGTCGGCGTCATAGGCCCGCCCCATTTCCAGGAAGCGTGCCTCCTGGTCGAGGGGGTCATTAAGTTCGGTAAAGGCGTTGCACAATTCCATCCCGCCGATAAAGCCCTCAAAACGTTCCACGGTAGTAGGGTCGCCGGGTTTGCTTTTTGCCAGGGGAGAGATATCGCGCGGGTAGTCGTACAAGAAAGTGGGTTGAATTAAATTCGGTTCTACGAAATCACCCAGCAGGGCGTCGATCAATTTGCCGCGCGGTGCGCCGGGGGGCGGCGTCATTTCGCGGGCGCGCATTTCTTTTGCCAGGGATTCGGCATCTGGGTAGTTGGCAATATCCAGATCGCCATATTCCAGAATGGCCTGGCGCAAATTCATTCGTCGCCAGGGCTGATTAAGGTCAATCTCGTGTCCCTGATAGGTGAAAGTGGTCTTGCCGAGCGCCTGTTGGGCGGTATAGCGCAGCATGTCCTCGGTCAAATCCATCACGGCCTGGTAGTCGGCATAGGCCATGTAGAATTCCAATTGGGTGAATTCGGGGTTGTGTTTGAAGGAAACCCCCTCGTTACGGAAATCGCGACCGATTTCGTAAACCCGCTCAAAGCCACCCACCAGCAGCCGTTTGAGGTACAGTTCAAAAGAAATGCGCAGGTACAGGTCTTGTTTGAGTTGGTTGTGGTGGGTGATGAAAGGCCGTGCCGCCGCTCCGCCGTAAATGGGTTGCAGAATGGGGGTTTCTACCTCGATGAAGCCCAGGTTATCCAGATAATCCCGCAGGGCGCGCACAATGCGGGCACGGGTGCGGAAAATTTCTCGTACCTCAGGGTTGACGGCCAGGTCGGCGTAGCGTTGCCGGTAACGGGTTTCCGGGTCGGTGATGGTGGCATGGCGGACGACTTCCCCGTCAACAACCTCATCCTTGGCGGCCGGCAGGGGGGTGATAGCCTTGGCAATCATCTGGAAGGAGGTCACCCGTAACGTTGCTTCGCCGGTGCGGGTGCGGAACATTTCTCCCTCGGCCTGGATGAAATCGCCCAGGTCAAAGTTGTCTTTGAAAAGATCCATGTTCTCTTTGCCGATGTCGTTGACGCGTAGGAAAATTTGTAGCCGGCCATCGTTATCTTCAATGTGGGCAAAGGCGATTTTACCCATTAAGCGTATAGCGCGTAAGCGCCCGGCAACAGCAACACACACCGGTGAGGCGTTTTCTTTGCCTTCAACGGCTTCGAAAGCGGCTATCGCTTGTGTGCTGGTATGTGTACGCTTTACGCGGTGAGGATAAGGGTTGTATTGGCTTTCCTGCAGGCGTTGCAGTTTTTCAAGACGTTGTTTTTCCAGGGATGAGTATTCTTTAGTCATGCTTCCTTCTCGAGAGGTTAAATGTGTGTCAAATAAGCAGATTATAGCCTAAAAAAGAAAGTATGTGTAAAAAAGCCCTGTCGGATACACCGGCAGGGCGTGAAAACAGCGTAGGAAATCACCGTGTTATTTGATTTCTAAGATGGTCACGGTAAATGTGCTTGCCGGCGCATGAACGGTGGTTTTATCCCCCACTTTGCGCCCGATGAGTGCCTTGCCAAGGGGAGATTCATTCGAGATGCGCCCGTTGTTAGGATCAGCCTCGGCTGGGCCTACAATGATGTAAGTTTCTGGCTCAAAGCCATCTTCTTGGATAATCACGGTATTACCAATTTGAACGGTATCGCTTTGCGAAGGCGCATCAATGACACGCGCGTTGGCTAGGATATGTTCTAATTCATCAATACGTCCTTCTACAAAGGCTTGTTCGTTCTTGGCGGCATCGTATTCGGCATCCATGTCTATGCCTCGGTCACCACCTTCAAGTGCCTCACGCAGACGTTCAGCAACTTCCTGACGTCGGACAGTGCGTAAGTATTCGAGTTCTGCTTGTAGACGTTGGAAGCCGTCTTTCGTCAAATAGTTTACCGTCATAGCGTGTTCTCCTCCAGGTAAAAAAAAAGAACACGGCATTCCAGGTGTGTTGTAAACACCTTTTTTGCCGTTGACGCATTTTAGCATAAATTTGGAGGAGGTGCAAGGATGTTCAACCTGTTCATCCTCCATATCTGGTTGTTTTTGGGCACACATCGTAACTGCCTACCTTCCTGCAGGGGGAGGCGCAAGCGCGTAGGGCAACTTTGCAGAGTTACCCTTGCCTGTCATTGCGAGCCGAAGGCGAAGCAACTCCACCCCGCGAATTGGAGATTGCTTCGGTCGTTGCGCTCCCT
>DAOTZN010000277.1:0-4905 GCA_034434095.1 Anaerolineales bacterium | reverse complement strand
GTTGGGATTTTTATTTGGAACTTTCACTGTGATTGTGATTGCTAAACCGGTTCAGGCGGGTTGCCTGACAAGCTGTTGGAGTAGGACATGTGCAAGAAGTTACGGGTACTCTGCTGTAAACGAACCATATCGTGTAACCCATGCTGAATGGGTGGACGATGACCAAAGAACGTGGATTGGCGAAGGAATAGATTGTTCAGGTTTGGTTCATAAAACCTGGGCCATGAAAGATGCTCACGGCTCTACGGATTTCTTTTGGTGGATTACAGAGGAAACCCTATCTGAAAAGTATAGCGCTGCTGGAATCTATGCTAATTGTAGCGGTACTAATGCCTGTACGGAAGTGTGTGATGGTGGTAATTGCCCGTATGACAGTACTGGATATATGGACGCCTTTGCCACGCTAAATGACCCGAACAACCCTAATGATAACCATGTAGGATTGATCTACGCGGAACTAACAAATGGGCAAGATCGAATCTTGGAGGCTGTAGATCAGGCTGGCACTTATCAAGATGTTCGAATAGTGACACAGACCTGGAGGTCTCAAACTAAATATCGAGGAATTCAAAGAACCGCGTGGTCATCTTCATGTTCACCATGCCCTAATGGTTGCCAGACGATATACCTACCGATCAATCAAAAAGGAATTATGCCTGAAACCGTCTCAGGAAACCCAAATCCCAATCCCTACCCTTATCCCGAGCGTCCTGAGAAAAGTCCAGAGTATCCCAACCCATATCCGTAGAGCAAGATGGAAAATGATATAACTTCTATCCAGATAGGCAAACAATGAAACTTCACTTTTATTTAATCATACTGTTAGGATTAGTTCTTTCGGCTTCGGCTTGCCGGGCAACCCAAACCGCATCTATTGAGCCACCATTTTTGCCCCTAACACCAACGCCGGCACTCACTTCGACTGGAATAAGTGCAACGATACTGCCTGTTAGTGCTACGTTTACTCCAACGAAAGCGGCTTCTCCTTCAGCTACTGCATCCCCGGGATTTACACCTACCTCCACACTAACATCCTCGCCAACCCCGGCTATCTTGATCAACCTCGACCGGTTCGACCCGGATCTGCATCCACCGATTCTGATATCCCATAGACCTCCCGAAATTGCCAGGTCGGATGAAATGATAAAACTTGAATTCGACTTTGTTTGCGCCTATATGTTCGAAGCACCTGGCATAGTCTGCGATCACAAACCGACTCTTTTTATCTCATATAGCGAAGGAAATGACTTTACATTTATTTCTCTCCAAAAAGAGATACAAGATGAAGGAGAATATTGGACGGCCAGACTTCCGGCAACCAATATAGATGGAGAGCCATTACGATATTATCTGTTGGTGAATGATTCGCAGGTTGGGCTTGATGTTCGCTATCCAGTCGAAGGAACGATTGACCTTTTTGCCGTGCTTGATTTTATACCGATTGAATTAAACGTTCAAGAATCAGTAGAGTCTGGTGAGTTAGTCTTGGCACTACCCTGGGGTAATGGGGTTGAAGAGGTTGGCATCCAACAACGAGAAGGATACCCGTTCAAAGAAGGCCCAGCCGCAATGGATGTAGCACGGGATGGGAGAATTGCGTTATTAGACCATGTGAACGGGCGGGTGTTGATCTACGATCCAAAGAGCCAGAATTTTGCCAGTATTCCTTTGCCTTTCATATACAAGGGCCAGGGAGATTTGCAGTTTGATCGAGAAGGACAGCTTGTAATTTTCGACAGAGTCGGGGAACCTGTGGAGCAACCCACTGTGAGCGTTCCCCACTTGTACCGTATGTTTCCAGATGGAAGCATCAATGCCGTCGCACCCGTATTCGCGGCTTTTCCTGCGATGTTAACGAAGTACATTGAAGTGTTGGACACCTATGACGATAGACTGGTCGAACCTTTTACAACAACCGGAGAAGTCAACTCGCGCGAAGCTCAGAGGCGTAAGCACAATCAGAATCTTCTCTTTAGATTTGTGGATGATTTAGACCCTTATGTTGCCCGTTTTGGCGATACAGAGGCAGATTTGGCCTTTGAAGTTCATTCAGTGTCTCCTCTCGGCGCAATCACATACTTCGAAAAAACGCCCCAGGGGTACATTGCTATTTTTCATAACGACCAAATCCGAGCAGTTTGGTTTGACCTGTCAGGTACAGTTCTCCAAGATGTCACTTTACGAAATGACCAGTATTCGGAAGTATATTTTCTCGGTCAGGTGGCAGTTGATGAAAGTGGTTCCATTTACGTTTTAGGCTCGACCAATAGAGGCATTGAAGTGCGCCTAGTAAAAGCGCCTTGACTTGCCCTATGTAGAAAAGAGCAAAGACTGTCGGATATCTGGTTATATTGAGCGGCGAATAGCCACCGCCCAACCCCGCGTGGTGCTGACCGTGCTGGCGCACGAGGGTGAGCGTGGCGATTTTCGGGTATTCAACCGGGGCAAAGCCGCGTTTCAGCCCACACCGCCCGGCAGCACACGCCCTTGTTAGCCAGCCGCGACTATCAGAGCGAGTTGTGGAGAAGACAACGAGTAAGATTACATGGAAACATAGATAAGCAAAGGAGCGCAGCAAGAATGAAACAAGCCATTCAAGTTCCCAGGTCATCCCATTTACCTTTTGTAACGCGCAGTGTATTCGCCGCTCTTGGCCTGTTGCTTTTGATGGGTTGGCTATTGGCAACAGCGGCAGCCAGCAATACCTCACAACCAGACCCTAGGCAACAGGATTCCGGCCAAATTCAGAACCCTTTGCAGATCAAAAAGATTGCAGTGCTAGCCAACCTGTCAAACTCAATGTCTTTACCCCTTAACTTACCTGCTGGGTGTAAGCCCGACAACTTATATCCCGCCCCAAACAGCCAATGGGTAGCCGTGCAGATCAATTGTGAAGAAGGCGGAATGACAATTATCCTGCAAGTGCCCTCAGGCCAGGTTTGGGGAGCGGGCTTGAACATTGAGACCGACACCATCTTCCTGGACTGGTCTCATGACGGCAACGAAATGATCCTGCTGGTGGACACGTTGGGCAATCCACGCGTTTATCTGATAGATATTGCCAGCAACGTAGCGCAACAACTGTCCGTTCCACCTGAAACCTACAATGTCGCCCTCTCACCAGACGAACAGCGCATGATTTACACGCTCACCAAAGGTTTGGGATACGGCAGCGAAACCTGGATCGCCGATATGGACGGACAAAATGCAAGACGGATATTGGCTGAACCGGCTCACTTGATCACCTTTGCGCGCTGGTCGCCTACGGGTGAGCATATCGCCTACATTCGCATTCCCGATTCAAATATTCCCTTTCCTGTGGGCGAACTGTGGGTAATGAACGGTGAAGGAGACAACCCAATTCCGCTTGCCGAGGCTGACGGCGGGCGCGGCTATGAACCCGTATGGTCGCCGAACGGCGGGTATATCGCCTTTGTGGGACGGGAAAACCCCAACGACCCAACGGTCAATCTATCGGCGGAGCGATTGCTCAGCAATATTTACATTGCCGATGTGACCGAGCAGACTGTTTTCAACGCTACGCAGTTCAGCGGGGCATTGACCGAAAACCCGGTATGGTGGAGCGGCAATCTGCTGGCTTTCAACACCAACGCGAGCGGTTCGATGGACGTCTGGACATTCGACGTTCAGAGCCGGCAATTACAGCAAACAACCCACGGGGCGAATATTGACAACGCTGTCTGGCTGCTGGTTGGAGAAAATGGCTCGAACACGCCATGAGGAGTAGAGAAGATGAGAACCCTTCGTTATTCTTTTCTCTTTCTGATTGTGTTACTGACATCGTGCAACGGTGGGCGTAACACCGAATCGCCGATAGGCACGCCAACACTGACAGAAATGCCTGAACCGACTACGCTAACTTTGTCGACATCTACGGTCATTCCAATGTCAAGTTTAACTTTCACGCCGACAGTAATCCTAACTTCCCAAATAACTTCCACCTCCACTCATACGCCCGTCCCCACAATAACCCCAAAACCAGGGTATGAAATGTGGCAAGGATTACAATTTGATACTAAAAAGTGGACAAGTATAGAACTGAGTGAGTCCAGTACTATTTTCAAGGAAGGAATACAATTGGCTCATTGGCACGATGGTCCGGCCCTTATTCATAAGTCAATCAGAGGATGTGTTTTGTCAATAGAGCCTGGTCACGGATTGGCAGATGAATGGAGTTACGACTCGGGAATAGTAATGTTTAATGGATTCTATTTCGAAAAGCGTTCATTTTATCCTGTCGGAGGTCAAGTGGCTTTTATTGTTTACAACGGAGAGTTTCTTGTAAATTTCCCCGCTGGTGGTGAAGACGCCTGTATTCACGATGTTGAGGAAGTTTTGGCAACCTACCAGGTCATCAATCTGCCATAGCCTGTACCAGCAATAGCTGGCACAGTACAGCAATGAGAATCACGATCTACGGAGAGAACTATGACTGAACACTCTATCATTTTCCGCAAGTCCAGGCAGAGCGTAATTGTTGCTGCTCTGTTGGGTATCCTGCTTTTTGCTCTGATTGCCTGGAACAAGGCTCAGGCGCAGGGGTTGAATGCTCCTTATTTGCAAGCCACAGACGACGCAAAATCAGATAAGAAGTCCATCGCCGGATGGACACTCATCAAGACCGAGTATTTCGAGGGCGCATTCCCAAACACAGGCTGGTCAGTGGTGGATTTAAGCGCAGATGGCTATGATCGTTATTGGGGCAAAGATGATTACAAGCACTACAACGGCGCTTACGCGGCCTGGCCCGCAAGGAGCGGCGCGGACGGCCTCGACCCGTCGCCTGGAAATGACCGCTACCGATTACTTGCAGTGTCAAGGGTTGGGTTGAGCCTGTCAAAACCTGAAAGGAAATTTGTTTGGGGTCTCGACCAAACACCCGCG
>DAOTZN010000276.1:0-34890 GCA_034434095.1 Anaerolineales bacterium | reverse complement strand
ACGACCTCTGTGTTAGCCGAGTGCTCAGGTTATAGCACATTTTCATGCTTGGTGGTGAACAGAGTTCATGGCGACTTCTCAAAAAATAGGGATGGGGACCGACCATAGGACACAATAAAAATCTCACCACGAAGATCCAAAGAAAAGGCCAAAGGCTTTGTGGCTTCGAGCCTTGGTGGTAAACAACGCTAAGAGGCCCCAAGTTATTGGGATGATACCAAAAGATGACTGTCGAGAAAGTGACAGTCACATCACCTGATTTTTCTTTGAAAAGATACTGCAACGGCTACTTGCGACTAATGGCAATCGTTACCACTGTAAATTGTGCATTGGGGTTGTACTGCATATTGATGGTTAACTGGTCATTATTCGCGTTTTTACGCAGCATACTGGCAATGCTCCCTACCACGCTATCCGGTGGGCCTTTAATTTCCCAGCCCAACGACGGCAGTACTTCATGATAAAAATCCACGACGGTTTGTACCTCGGTATCCACCTTGTACTTAATCTGCGTACCATCACGCTCAATACTCACTTCATAAGCCCCATCCATCAGCGGGACATCTTCAGGAGCCTGATTTTCCTCTACCGGTGCGCTTTCTGTGGGTGACTCAGCAGGCGTGTTTTCGCCACCGTTCGACGGGGGCGCAGCCGAACTCTCCCCCCCATTCTGCGCAGGCGCTGTCGTATTTGCCGGTGTTCCTCCCCCACAAGCCACCAGCGCAAAAGTAAGCAATCCCAGTGTCAAAATCAATATCAAGATCTTCTTCATGTCTGCCTCCTGTAAAGTTAACATAGATGAGAAAGTTGCCAATCTAGTAGAATTTACTATAAACGGGGAAACAAGATATGTCAACGGAAAATATACCATCTTATAACTAAAAAATAGATAAAAATAGGATTAGGGTGCCAGGCTCGTCGGACTGAAATCCTGCATCACCTGTGCCTGCCTGTCCTGGACGGACAGTCCAGGGTGGCACCGGCGCAGGCAGTTCGTGAAAGGGGTAACCCCGCTCAACGGGTACAGGCTGCGGGCAAGTACAAAAAAAGCAGAGCGATACCTTGCTCTGCTTTTTTCTGGCTCTAATTCGGTATTCCTTATGCTTTCATGAAGGAATCTACATACTTAACTGCCTCACCAACCGTGGTGATTTTCTGAGCGTCTTCATCGGAAATCTCGCCACCGAATGTATCTTCAAACGCCATGATCAATTCCACCAAGTCTAGCGAATCGGCCTCCAGGTCTTCGCGAAAGCGGGCTTCCGGCGTCACCTTTTCTTCAGGGATTTCCAACAAATCCACGATAATCTCTTTGATTTGTTCAAATGTATCAGACATGGTTACGACCTCCTACAGAGAGTAATTTTGAGATTGTTTGCGAGAGATATTGCAATTCTTATGCCTGTGAATCTGTCACCAGCGTATTGTAACCGCTGGTGACAAAAAGTCAAGACAAATTGACAGTTCCATAACAGACTGGTAAGATTGCCTCACTCCAAAGGAACACAAAATCATGTCAAAAGTTACGCCCATCAGCCG
This sequence comes from Anaerolineales bacterium, assembly GCA_034434095.1. Taxonomy (GTDB): domain Bacteria; phylum Chloroflexota; class Anaerolineae; order Anaerolineales; family DRKV01; genus DRKV01. The sequence continues at coordinate 33,351 of DAOTZN010000276.1, read as the reverse complement.
ACGCAAAGATGATCATCTCCGCATTAATCTGGAAGAAGACGTACGCTCCGGGCTGACCACCGGCCTGGGGCGTTATTCATTCATCCATGAAGCCCTTCCAGAAATGGCACTCAGCGACGCGGACTTGCAGGTGTCCCTGTTTGGAAAGGTGTTACGCGCCCCCTTGTTGATCTCGTCAATGACCGGCGGCACCCAGGATGCAGCCGTTTTAAACCGCCGATTGGCAGAAGCCGCACAGGAGGCCGGCATTGCCATGGGGGTGGGCTCGCAACGCGCCGCCATTGAACATCCCGAACTTGCCGCTACCTTTTCCATTGCCCGCAGAGCCGCCCCTGATGCCCTGTTATTTGCCAACCTGGGCGCCGTACAACTCAATTACGGATACGGCATTGATGAATGCCGTCACGCGGTTGACATGTTGAAGGCCGACGCGCTAATCCTACACCTCAACCCATTGCAGGAAGCCGTGCAACACAATGGGGATACCGATTTCAGTAACCTGGCAAAGAAAATCGAGCAAACCTGCCGCTTGTTAGAAGTGCCCGTCATCGTCAAGGAAGTGGGCTGGGGAATTTCCGAGCGCACCGCACGCCTGCTGGCAAATTGCGGTGTAGCCGCCATAGACGTAGCCGGTGCGGGAGGCACCAGTTGGTCACAGGTGGAAATGCACCGCGCCCCAAACGCCTTCATCCGCTCACTGGCGGCCACTTTCGTAGAGTGGGGCATCCCCACCGCAGAAAGTATCCTTAACGTTCGTCGCACAGCCCCTGAAATGCCGATTTTCGCCAGCGGCGGCCTGCGCCATGGGCTGGACATTGCGAAATGTCTGGGGCTGGGGGCCACGCTGGGCGGCATGGCAGGCATGTTTCTGAAAGCCGCGGCCCAATCCACCGAGGCTGTGCTCAACACCATTCGCCTATTGGAAGCCCAACTGCGGGTGACAATGTTTGCCACCGGGGCACGCACCCTCGCCGATTTGTCCACCAAATTACGGGAACGCTAAGGGTTCATCTCCCTCATCCGTTCGCCAGGCAGTGAACCCGCTCTACGCCGCAGGTTTTGAACCCGCTCTACCTGGGGTGCATCGTGGAAAAGGGAACGCGAAGACGCGGCGTCGCAAGAAAATCACGTTTTCGCGCCAAGACTGGACCTTCTTCCGCAAAGCCTTTGCGTCCTGACAACTTTGCGTTAAGGTTTTTTGGCCCCCAAATTGAACACAACAAAAGAACAGCATGCTACCCAACCCCGAAAATTTTAGACAAACCCTGACCAACACCCATGTCCACTTTACCTGATTCACTGCTTCCCGCCATTGAAGAAGAAATGCGCCGCGTTCTGGCTTTAAGTGATGGCGAACAATATCACCTGCTCCACCACATGATGACCTACCACCTGGGCTGGGAGGGCGAAGGCGCCGGACCAAAAGCCAGCGGCAAGCGCGTGCGCCCCATCCTGTTGCTCTTGACCTGCGCTGCAGCAGGCGGCGACTGGCATACCGCACTGCCGGCGGCCGCGGCGGTAGAATTGCTACATAACTTCTCCCTCATCCATGACGACATCGAAGATAACAGTCCCCTGCGCCGGGGGCGTCCCACCGTTTGGAAATTATGGGGCATTCCACAAGCCATCAATACGGGGGATAGCATGTTCGCCCTGGCTCAGACCGCCATCCTGCAACTTCCCCTGCCGGCGGAACGCACTTTGCAGGCCGCAGGCATCTTTCAGCACACTTGCCTGCGCCTTACCCAAGGGCAATTTTTGGATATTTCCTATGAAGAGCAGCGCGACCTGCCCCTGGAAGCCTACTGGCCGATGGTGGGCGGCAAAACTGCCGCGCTATTGGCCACCTGCACCGAACTGGGCGCGTTATGTGCCGGCGCTTCATCCAAAACACAAGCCGCCTACCGCGAGTTTGGCGAAAAACTTGGCCTTGCCTTCCAGGTATTGGACGATGAACTGGGGATTTGGGGCAACGAAGCCCAAACGGGCAAATCGGCGGCCAGTGACTTGCTGGAGGGCAAGAAATCTCTACCCGTGTTGTACGGCCTGCAACAGGAGGGCACCTTCGCGCGGCGCTGGATGGCCGGTGCATTGACACCTGAGGAAGTACCGGCCCTGGCTGCCCAGTTGGAAGCCGAAGGTGGACGTGACTATGCGCAAAAAACTGCTGCTCGCTTGACGGATGAAGCCCTGGCTGCCTTGGAGCAGGCCCAACCCCAGGGTGAGGCTGGCGAGGCGCTATATAGCCTGGCACAACGTTTGTTACGCAGAAAGGCTTGATTTCCCTGTAAGCAATGGGGCGGGTTGTGAACCCGTTCTACAATGTCACACAAAGGCCATAAAAACCTGGTTCCCCAGCAGATAGGCGGCAGGGGTAAGGCGCAGTGCCTGGTTACTCGTCCATTCTAGCAAGCCTAAAGCCGTCAGGTGGGCAATTTGCTCGCCATAAACTGCCTCCAACGACACGCCAAAGCGCTGCTGAAAGGCATCGGCTGAAACTCCCTCCTGCGTCAGGCGCAAGCCCATCATCATGTATTCCCCCATTTCTTCTTGCGGCGTCAGCGAGCGCGCTTCGACCGTTGCGGGTGTGCGTGGAAAAGTCAGCGAGACATCTGCAGAGGCTGTCATACGGCGGATATAGGCCTGTGGGGCACGTACTGCCACGGTACGCAGCCCAGAGACGTAACCATGCGCTCCCGCGCCCAATCCCAGGTAAGGTGCGCCACGCCAATAGGTCAAGTTGTGGCGGCAAGCATAGGATTCACCGCGAGCCCAGTTGGAAATCTCGTATTGCACATAACCGGCCTGGGCCAGACGTTCGGCCGCCCATTCGTACATCTCGGCTGCCAAATCGGGGTCTGGGGCGGGCAACAGGCCACGCGCTACCCAGTGTTGCATGGGCGTCCCATGTTCTAGTGTGAGGGCGTAGAGCGCCAAATGCTCTGGGGATAGCCCTAAGGCCAGTTCCAGGCTGCGCTGCCAATCTTGCAAACGCTGATGGGGCAGGCCAAAAATCAAATCCAGGTTGAGGTTATCAAAACCGGCCTGGCGCGCCCATGTAACCGCCTGGATGGCCTGAGGGTAGTCATGGATGCGCTCCAGAAGGCGCAATTCACCAGGGTTGGCAGATTGCACACCAAAACTCAGACGGTTTACACCCAAGGCACGCAGGCCACGCAGATAGGGTAAATCCACTGTGCCGGGGTTGGCTTCCAGGGTAATCTCGGCCTCAGGCATCAAGGCGAAGGACTCCCTCAGGGCCTGGAAAAGCCCATCCAACGCGTTTAACGGGAGCAACGAGGGGGTGCCGCCCCCCAAGAAAACGGTACCCACTACGGGGTGGTCGGCCTGTTCCCCCAAAAAGCGAATCTCCCTTTGAAGGGCAGTTGCATAGTCCGGAATCAGGGTCTCTAATCCGGCGTAAGTATTAAAATCACAGTAGGCGCAACGATGACGGCAAAAGGGGATGTGCAAGTACAGACTATACATAGTTTAAGTATAGCACCGAAAAACTGGTATAATGCCCTGCGTTGTCTAATCAGACATATGGAAAACCTTTATGAGCACTGAATCATCACAAACTCCCCGCGTTTGCCCCACTTGTGGGGCGCGTTTATCCGCCAGCGCCACCCGTTGTGTGGTATGCGGCACAGATATTCAAGCAAAACCGGCACAGGAAAACGCATTACCTGTCAGCCGAGTACCTGAAATCACCCTGAGCCTGCCGGTTGCCATGCTGGCGCTGGCTTTCTTTGTCGGTTTAGGTGCGGTCATGGTCTTTTTTGCGTTGCGTTCTACCGGCCGCGTGGTGGAACCAACCGTTACCCCTACTTCAACGGCCACCAGTACCCCAACGTTGACCCCTACCCCCCTAACGCCCACACCAACCGCTACGCCGCTGCCTACCCCTACGCCAATTTCCTACGTGGTGACAGGCGGCGATACCTGTATTGGGATTGCGTTACGCTATGGGGTATCGGTGCAAAGCATTGTCTTGCTTAATAACATCAATTGCGACTTGCTTTCGGAAGGCACCAGATTGCTCATTCCACAACCGACGCCCACCAATACGCCACCGCCTACGGCTACCCTCAGCCCGGCGGAGGCTACCGAGGCAGCCTGTGAGAAGGTGACCTACAAGGTGCAGGAGGCCGATACGCTAAGTGGCATTGCCGCCTTTTACGGCGTTCCGATGGATGCTATCCGCAGTTATAATGGGCTGCCATCGGAGACGGTGTATTCCGGGCTGACACTCGTCATCCCGCTATGTGAACGCCCGCCAACACCAGGCCCAACCCCAACAGCCACTTTACCGCCACCCTACCCGGCCCCTAACTTGTTGTTGCCGGCCGACGGAGCAGCCTTTGACGCAAAGACGAGCAGTATCACGCTCCAATGGGCGACCGTAGGCACGCTGCGTGAAAACGAAGCCTACGCGGTCACGGTGGAGGATGTAACCGCAGGCACCGCCCGCAAGGTGGTGGCCTACGTCAATGACACGAAATTTATTGTACCGGCCAGCCTGCGCCCAACGGATGGGACGGCGCACTTGTATCGCTGGTATGTGGTCACGGTACGTCAAACGGGCAGCGATGCCGAGGGAAACCCGGTTTGGGAGGCTGCCGGGGCGACCAGTGCCCCACGTGGCTTCATCTGGAGCAGCAACACCCCCGCGAACACGCCGGCTCCTTAGTTGGAACATTTGATGGTGGCTTAGCGCATTGCACGTCTGGCCTTCACCGTCACGTAACACGCTTCTTCAGATAAACAATAAGCCCCTTCCTCATTCGGAAGGGGCTTATTGTTTGCGGATATCTCAACCAACGGGATGCTTACACGCCTTTAACGGCATCTTCTAGCATCTTGGTGGTGAGGGATTTCGGGCGTTCAATCGGTTGACCAAGGGCGCGTGCCCACACATAGTTAGCGGTTACGCCCAATGCCCGACCGACGCCAAATAGCACGGTGTAGAAATCAAATTCCGTCACACCGTAGTAATTCTGCAGGGTACCGCTGATGGCATCTACGTTAGGCCACGGGTTCTTGGCCTTGCCCTGCTCCTTGAGCACATCAGGGATGACCTCATACATCACTTGCGCTACCTGGAAGAGTTCATCCTCCGGGAAGTGCTTCTTAGCAAACTCAAATTGTGCCACGTAACGCGGGTCGGGGACGCGCAATACGGCATGTCCATAACCGGGGATGACCTGTCCACTGTTGAGCGTATCCCAGGCAAATTGACGTAGTTGTTCCCCAGTGGGCACACCGCCAAAATGATCGCGTACACTGATCAAGAAGCCCAATGCTTCCTGATTGGCAAGACCATGTAGCGGCCCGGCCAGGCCATCCATCGCCGCCGAGAAGGCATAGTAGGGATCGGAGAGCGCCGAACCAACCAGGTGCATGGTATGCGCCGAAACATTCCCACTTTCATGGTCGGAGTGCAGGATGAAGTACAGGCGAGCCAGGTCGGCATAGCCGGGGGTCTCCACGCCCATCATGCGGGCAAAGTTGGCGCCATAATCCATGCCGGGGTCATATTTTGGTTCATTGCCATCTTTATACTTCAGACGATAGATGAAGGCTGCCAGCACAGGCAGTTTGGCGGTCAAGGAAACGGCATCTTCGAGTGCCGGTTCCCAGTATTCCATCTTGTTCATGCCTTCGGCATAGCGTTTGGCAAAGCGAGATTCACCCTGCAAAGCCAGCACGCCAATGGCAAACAATGCCATCGGGTGACTATCCTTGGGCATGGCGCGCAATACGTCGAAGACATGTGCCGGCAGGTCGGCGTGTTTTGCCCATTCGGCTTCCACGGCCTCGGCTTCTTCTTTGGTGGGGAATTCACCTGTCATCAGCAGGTAATACAGACCACCGACATAGGGCATTTCGGCCCCCTCGGATTTGGGTAAGCGCTCAAGAACATCCGGGATGGCATGTCCACGGAAGCGGATGCCATGATTAGGATCGACATAGGAAATATCGGTCACCAAGGCCTTTACGCCACGCATGCCACCATAGATTTGCGCTACAGTAACATCGCCAATTTGGACGTCGCCATACTCTTTGACCAATTTTGTCACGCGGCTACGCCATTCAGGCAGTTGAGCAGAAATTCTTTTATGTAGAATCATGAGAGGCTCCTCAAAAATTTAATATCACACAATAGGGAACTTATTCAAAACTAACCAAATTTTTCAGGTTCTCTACGCTTTCATAAACCGCGTCCGCTGAAATCTTCAGGGCGGCCATTTCTTCTTCATTCAGTTCATACTCGATGATTTTCTCAACACCATTGCGTCCCAGCATGGTAGGCACTCCAAAGAAGATGCCTTCGATGCCGTATTCTCCTTGCATGTAAGCCGCGCAAGGAACAATGAGTTTTTTGTCCTTGAGAATGGCTTCTGTCATCTGCACCAACGCTGCAGAAGGGGCATAGAAAGCCGAACCGGTCTTCAACAGGCCGACGATTTCGCCGCCGCCCTTGCGGGTGCGTTGCACAATAGCGGCTAATTTTTCTTCGGGCAGGTACTTGTTGAGAGGTACTCCGGCGATATTGGAATGCCGAGTCAAGGGCACCATGCTATCACCGTGACCACCCAACACGTAACAGTGGATATTCTCCACGCTCACACCGGTTTCCATAGCCACGAAGGCACGCATGCGCGCCGAATCCAAAATGCCAGCCTGACCTATCACCTTACGAGGGTCAATACCGGTGACCTTCATGGTCATGTAGGTCATGGTATCCAGCGGGTTGGTCAAAATAATGTAAATAGCATTGGGAGAATACTTATAGGTTTCCCGCGCCACTGTGCCAACGATATTAGCATTCTTGATCAACAAATCCTCGCGAGACATTCCCGGCTTACGAGGCAGGCCGGCGGTGATAATAACGATGTCGGAGTCTTTGGTGTCTGCATAATCATTGGTCCCTAAAATGCTAACATCTTTGCCAACAATGGGCATGGCTTCCTGCAGGTCCAGTCCTTTGCCTTGCGGCATTCCTTCTACAACATCCACAAGCACGATGTTAGCAATTTCACGTTCGGCCAACCAATGAGCGGTGGTGGATCCCGTCATACCGGCGCCGATAATTGAAACTTTGGGTTTCATAGGGTATTTCTCCTTCCTTTCATATGTATCCAACGATGGATGGAATCGTTTCCAGTTTACTTCAAAATAACGCGTTGCGCAACGTGAGAAAAATCACTTTTTAAACAGGTATTTCCAAAGAGGGCGGAAGAGCGTGCCAATTGAAGTGTTTTCCAGGGGTTTTACCTCCCCCAATATCCCATCTAGTGGGGGAAACTGCATAAGGGAAGAATCCCTGTAGGGAGAAAGCAGACAGGTCTTCTTGAACCGACACAACCATTACAAAAAAGTTTCCCCGTCCATTTTTCTTTGGACGGGGAAACTTGAATTTTTAGGTGTTTTCTTCCAGGTAATGCGTTGCTTCAATCGCCGCTGCGGCTCCCATACCGGCGGAGGTAATCACCTGACGGAAATGGGAGTCGGTGGCTTCACCGGCCACAAAAACCCCTGGGACACTGGTCTGCATGAGGTGGTTAGAGAAGATATATCCGCCTTCATCCATTTCCAATTGTCCCTGGAATATCTCCGTATTGGGTGTGTGCCCAATGAAGATAAAGACGCCATCGGTAGGATGCAATCGTTCTTCTCCACTGACGACATCTTTGAGGCGCACAGCCTCTACTTTGTCCTCACCCACGATTTCAGTGACAATCGTGTTCCAGAGAAAGGAAATTTTCTCGTTTTCGAAAGCACGTCGCTGCAAGATGGTACTGGCACGCAAGGCGTCGCGACGATGGACGATGGTAACGGACGATGCGTAGCGCGTCAGGAACAGACTTTCTTCCAGGGCGCTATCACCACCCCCAACCACGACCACATCTTTATCCTTGAAGAACCAACCATCGCAAGTAGCACAGTAGGAGACACCACGACCGGTCAGTTCGCTTTCGCCAGGAACTTCTAGATGGTGCGGCGTCGCGCCGGTAGCGATGATTAGGGTATCTGCCAGGTACTCGCCAGCATACGTTTTCACCCGAAAGGGGCGCTGGGAAAGGTCAACCGCGGTAGCGGTATCCATTTCCAGACGCGCGCCAAAGCGCTCGGCCTGCTTTTGGAAGAACTCTACCAGTTCGGTGCCACCAACCCCTTCAGGGAAGCCAGGGTAGTTTTCCACCACATGGGTCAAACTGACCTGCCCGCCAAGTTCCATGCCGGTCAGCACCAGGGGGTTCAAGTCTGCACGTGCAGCATAAAGTGCTGCAGACAAACCTGCCGGGCCGGAGCCCAAAATGAGCACGCGCACATGCTGCAACGGTTCACCGGATGAAGTTGAGAAGTCAGAAGATTGTAAATTGAAATTCATTGATTATCCTACTCATTCAGGATGGCTAACACGTCTCCGGCATCCATGATGAGGTAATCTACGCCGTCAAATTTGATTTCGGTGCCGGTATATTTGGGGAACAAGACCTTTTGCCCAACTTTGACTTTGATGTCCTCATCATCACCGATGGCGATAACTTCACCGGTTTGCGGCTTTTCTTTAGCAGTTTCCGGAATGTAAATACCTGTGCTGGTGCGGGTGGTACCCTCTTCCAGCGGACGAATTAAAACACGGTTGCCTAAAGGTTGAATTTTGGTAATCTGGTCACTCATAATACAAAATCTCCTCTTGATTTTAGATTTTGAGTCAAGAATACTTTTAGTAGTATATATTGTACCCATGAGATGCACTTCGAGAAGCAATTGTTACGTTAGAGATGTGTTAACATTGCTTTGTACAACAAAAGCAGGAGGTTAGCCTGATGGTCAACCGCCTGCCCGGCAGGTCGCCTCTTGTCAGGCAACGATATCCAGCCACTGCTGTGAGAACTTGCCCTCCCCGCGTACATTTTTGTAAAATGCTTGCTGTAAGGCAAAGGTTATCGGGCCGCGCCGTCCCTCCCCAATCACACGTGTGTCTATCGAGCGCACAGGAACAACTTCGGCAGCCGTACCGGTCATGAAAACCTCATCGGCCACGTACAGTAAGTCTCGGGTAATAGGCATCTCTTCTACAGGATACCCCAGGTCTTTTGCTAACATAAGGATTGAATCACGCGTAATGCCTTCCAGCGCGTTTGTCAACGGGGGCGTGAAAACGGTTCCGCGACGAACCATAAAAATATTTTCCCCCGTACATTCGGCCACAAACCCTTGGGGGTCAAGGATAACCGCCTCATCATAACCGGAACGCAATGCCAGCGTCTTTACCAACATTGAATTGACGTAATTACCCGTGATTTTGGCTTTCGTCATAGCGATATTGGGATGCAGACGAGTGAAGGAAGAAACCATCAGATTGGCGCCCTTTTCAAGGGCTTCTTCACCCAGATAAGGCCCCCACTCCCACGCAATGACCGCCGTAGCAGGAACAGACTTATCCATATTCAAGCCCATCGGGCCTTTGAGATACATCAAGGGGCGGATATAGCAACTTTGAAAACCGTTGGCCTTGACGACCTGATGGACAGCCTCCCGTAAGTCTTCTACGCTATATGGATAATCTTGCACCCCCAAAATATGAATGGAGTCCAGGAACCGTTTCAGGTGTTCCCGTAACCGGAAGACACCGGTGCCCTGAGGGGTAGCGTAGGCCCGAATTCCCTCAAAAACACCGGGGCCATAATGCAGGGTAGGTGTCAAAATCGGCACCGTTGCCTGTTCGTAAGGCACTAATTGCCCATCCATCCAAACCTTTTCGGATTTCATGTGACCTCCTGTTCTATTAGGAAAAGAGAAAAGGGGAAGGGAAATAGCAATTTCCCTTCCCCCTAAGGGAAGAACGTTTTTGTCCGACACATCAAAGAACATGCCAGGGGGACTTTGTATATTGTCTTATTGGTTAGCGGTGGCGATTCCTACGATCATCACGGTTTCTACCACCGCTCTTTTTGGGGCGGCTTCCACCACCGCGATCTTGTGCGATGGCTTCCTCCACCGTCCAACCTTCCAGAACAGCCTGGCGGGAAAGGCGAACCTTACCCTGGGGGTCAATAGCAGTCACCATAACGGTGATTTCATCACCGACCTTGACCACATCTTCCACGCTGTCAACGCGCCCCACACCCAACTGGGAGATATGTACCATTCCGTCCTGATTAGGCAGAATTTCCACAAAGGCGCCAAAATTGGTAGTACGTACTACCCGTCCGGTGTAAATGCGACCAACCTTCGGCACATCCACCATCATTTCAATTTTTTCACGCGCGATGCGTTCCCCTTCTTGACTGGTTGCTGCAATGAAAACCGTACCATCTTCACCGATGTCAATTTGGGTACCACTTTCTTCTTGTAGTGCACGGATATTCTTACCGCCCGGACCAATGATAGCGCCGATTTTATCCACCGGAACTTTGACAGTGACGATGCGAGGCACAAAAGGCTTCAATTCAGGACGCGGTGTCGGGATAACTTGCAGCATTTTATCAAGGATGAACAGGCGCGCTTTGCGGGCTTGCTCCAAGGCCTGAGACATGATTTCAGCCGACAAACCCGAAATTTTAATGTCCATCTGCAAAGCGGTGATCCCCTCTGCTGTACCGGCCACTTTGAAGTCCATATCACCCAAGTGGTCTTCCAACCCCTGAATGTCGGTCAAGATGGCGTATTTTTCGCCTTCTTTGATCAACCCCATGGCAATACCAGCCACCGGCGCCTTAATCGGCACGCCTGTATCCATCAATGCCAGCGTAGAGCCACACACCGACGCCATTGAGGTCGAGCCATTGGATGACAAAACTTCAGAAACCAGACGCAGGGTGTAGGGGAACTCATCTTCGGATGGGATTACTGGCTCCAGCGCCCGTTCTGCCAACGCGCCATGCCCAATTTCGCGGCGCTTTGCACCACGCAACGGCCACACCTCGCCAGTTGAGAAAGGCGGGAAGTTGTAGTGATGCATGTAACGCTTGGCCTCGATAGGGGTCAGGTTATCGAGGGTTTGCGCTTCACGCGGTGTCCCGAGGGTTGCCAGCGTAAGCACCTGGGTTTCGCCACGCGTGAAGAGCCCAGAGCCATGTGCCCGCGGGCTGAAGTCCACATCGCACCAAATAGGACGTACTTCATCTGTCTTGCGTCCATCAGGGCGGATGCCAAGGTCGAGAATGGCACGGCGAACGGCACTTTTGTAGGCGTTTTCAAAGGCTTGGGATACATCCTTAGCCGAGGGGGCGCCTTCTTCATCCGTTACCAAGGCAACCAGTGTCTCTTCTTTGAGCGCATCTACCGCCGCAGAAAGTTCCGTCTTACCGTAACCCTGTGCCACAATTTCATTCAGGCGGGCGGAAACCATCTCGGAAACCTGTGCCTGCAATGCGTCTGAAATCCCAAAGGGTGTATACTCGTGCTTGGGCTTGCCGATTTCGGCAGCCATTTGCTCTTGCATGGCAATGATGGGCTGAATAGCCTGGTGGCCAAACTCCAATGCAGACACCATCACGCTTTCTGGCACTTCGTTGGCACCACACTCTACCATCAAGATAGCATCTTTTGTACCTGCCAGGCGCAGATCGAGGGTTGAAGCCTCAATTTGTGCAAAGGTCGGGTTAATAACAAATTCACCATCCAACAGGCCGATACGTACTGCCCCAACCGGGCCATTCCAAGGCACATCAGAGATCATGAGTGCACAGGAGGCTGCGTTGACGGCCATAATATCCAGCGGATTTTCACCATCTGCAGACAGAGCATATAAGATAACCTGGACATCATTGCGCAAATCTTTCGGGAACAGTGGCCGTAGCGGGCGATCGGTCAGGCGCGCCGTCAGGATGGCTTCTGTGGAGGGACGTCCTTCCCGGCGGAAAAAGGAGCCGGGGATACGTCCACCGGCATACATACGCTCTTCGTAATCCACGCTCAGGGGAAAGAAATCAATGCCTTCACGCGGCGTGGGACTTATTGTTGCGGTTGCCATTACCATGGAATCGCCGTAGCGATAAGTAACAGCACCGCCGGCCAGGCCAGCAATGTGACCGCTTTCCACAATCACTTCGCGCCCGCCAATGACGACACGGAATTGTTTTACTTCAGGTTTCACAGTTTTTTACCTCCAGAAAATGCCCCATGGTCAGGAACTGGTATATAGCGAGTATATTTTTACAATACTCGCCATACACCAATGCCTAACCACAGGGGCAACCGAATGAAATTTTGGGGAAGCAGGATATGTGGCTTCCCCCTTCATCGTCTCCACATTGCAATGGAGAGATGTGCAGAAAAAAAGAGTAGGCGGCCTGGACGGCGGCCTACTCCTACAACCGACTCTTATGCCTTGCGACGAATGTTTAGCCGGTCAGTCAAGGCGACATAGCGCCGGTAGTCTTTGCGGCGCAAGTAGTTTAGCAACTGGCGACGTTGACCGACCAGTTTAAGCAAACCACGCCGTGAAGACTCATCGTGCTTATGCGTACGCAGGTGATCGGTCAAATAAGCGATCCGATTACTAAGCAACGCAATTTGCACCTCAGGGGAGCCGGTATCGCCTTCGTGGCGCCCGTACTCGCCCATCAGTTGGGCTTTGGTTTCTTTATCCATTCCCATGACGTCTGCTACTCCTTTTTAGTATAGATTTTGAGCAGGTCTCCAACCTCACAGCATACGCCGCGTAGGCGGACCAGTCAACGGAATTGCGCTGGCATTATACCAGAGAGACGTAAGCAACGCAAGAAAAGGGGAAATTTACATTTGTGCTTATTTGCCCATCGCAACGACCACTACAGAGCAATAAGCACCCGTTTCTCTGGAAGCCCTGACATTATTCTGGTGGCACCCCATTAAATTGGCATAGGGGAAGGCAATGCCTTCCCCTATGCATCGAAACGACAAATGCTCGCTAAGGTTTTACGGTGCGGTTTCTACCTGCGTACCGGCAGAAATCACCGGGCCATGCTCGTCGATGGGGATATTTGCTGGACGGCCAAGCGGCATCCGACCGGTAGAGAGTACTTCAAACAGGACAGAATCCTTCCATACCCCACCACCCAGAATATCTTCACCCTGACCGCCATCCGCCGGACGGTAGGCACCGCCTAAAATACCGGCGTAGGTACTCAAATCCATATTAGCGGAAGCAGCCACCAGGTTAGATTGGTGGCACGAAGAGCAGGCCACGGCACCGGGATACCACAGGTTAGATTCTGTAAAAAGCGGCAAAATATCCTGCGTGAAGGTGGCCTGGCAAGCCGCCCCATTGACATCGGTGAAGGGGAAGGGGTCGCTTTCCGGGGTGCCGACCTCTACCCACATGCCGATCAAATCCAGGGCGCCAATGCTGCACTTGGCCGGGCCGGCCGCGCCCGCCAGATCCACCGGGGGCAGGGTCGCAGGGATTAGCGTAGGCATAGGGGTACGCTGTCCCTTCAGGGCCGCAGAGACCACCTCAGGGGGCGTCATGTTTCCACTCTTGACGTAGTTAACAACATCCCAGCGCTCGCGCGGCGTCAGGTTCTCTCGCAAGGCGGGCATATTTCCCGGTACACCGTTGGTGATGACCAGAAAAATGGTGCCGTCGCTGCTGTTTTGGACGCCGCTGCCGGTTAGATCTTCAGGCTTCACTTTGAGGTGAGCGGCCATAGGGCCATCACCTTTGCCATTGGGACCATGACAGACCGCGCAGTTCAGGGCGTACAGAATCTGCCCGCGCTGCAAGGAAACATCGTCGGCTGCCACCGGATTTTCAGGGGAACCTAACCCCTGGATGAAAACCGGGCCATCCACCGGAATAGAATCGGCCGGGACAGGCCGCGGCGCTTCCATCGGGCGGTAAGATGGTTGCACTTCCATAAAACTTATCCAATCCAATTGGATGACTTCATAAGTCACCAACAACCCAAACAGTAATGGAAGTATGGGTAACATCAACGTAAAGATGATGCGATTGCGCAGGCTGCTGGCCAATAGTTCTCTTAATTTGTTCATAACGACTGCGCCTCCGCGTGTTGTACCAATTCAGCCCCCACTTCGACCAGTCGCTCGTGGGCCTGCTCGTGCACTTCTGGGGGACAACGGAAAACGATGGCGATCTTGCCACCTGAGACACCATTATGGTACACCTTAGGGCCGTAGGAAGGGAAAACACTCTCCCACAACACGCCCAAAAAGGTGCTAATCATCAATCCTAACATACTCAGTTCGAACGTCAGAATGATGGTAGGCGGTACGGGAAGCAGAGGCTGCCCACCAACATGAATGGGGTAAAGCAGCGGAGTGCCCCAATTCAGTGCGATACTGAAAACAAAGGCAACCAGAAAGCCAGCAAAAGCGATTTTGGGCACATTCGTCCAGGTCATGGGGCGCCCCAGCATTTTATCAGAAATACGAAAACCGGAAAGCACACTCATATCTTCTTCTGGAATTCCCAGTTCACGCAATACATCCAGAGCATCAGCAGTGTGGTCAATTTTCCGGAACAAAGCGATGTGAACGGTACTTTCGGACATTTTTTTCGTCCTCCTTATTACTCTAACTCGCTAATGGTAAGAATTTCAGCCTTACCAATCCGGCGCAAGGTATGTGCCAGTTGACCTTCCTGCACTTCCCACACCGGAACAAGCGGGATAAGACGGGACATAACCGCATACAGGAAGAGGAATAAGGCTATAGAACCCAAACTAATAGAAAGTTCTACCGGTGAGGGTTTGTACCATCCCCAATCAAAGGGCATACGGCCGCGGCTGAGCACGAAGGTCACAATCATAAAGCGTTCCGCATACATGCCAAGGTTGATAATAAAACCAATGACAAACATCATCCAGGGATTGCTGCGGACCTTCTTATTCCACAGTGTTGCCCAAGGGATAATGACATTAGCAAACAACATGCCATACCATATCCAGGAAAGTGGGCCATACAAATGGTAATTCATTACGGAATGTCCTGCCGCCTCACCGCCGTACCACTCCAGGTTGAAATCATTGAAGAAGAAGTATGCCCATGACATGGAAAATATCAATACCAGTTTACCCAGGGCATCAAAATGCTCGGGACGGATGAAGTAATCCATGTGTTTCATTGTGCCGCGGATGAGTGCCAACACCATCGTGACCGCCGAAACGCCGGAGAGGATTGCCCCAACCACGAAATACGGGCCAAAGATGGTAGAATGCCACCCCGGTACCATCGACACGGCAAAGTCCCAGGACACAATAGTGTGGACAGAGAACATTACCGGAATGATTGCAAAGGCAAAGATGTTGATAGCGGTGTGCAGATGATGGAACTCCGCCTCGGTGCCACGCCAGCCTAAGGCCAAGGCCCGATACAACTTTTGCCGCCAACCGGTGGCGTGATCACGCGCCATTGCTAAATCTGGAATAAGCGGCAGGTACAAATAAAGCGTACTACTCAGCAGGTAAGTGGTAATGGCGAGCATGTCCCACATCAAAGGGGAGTGGAAATTGGGCCACAGCCAACGCTGATTGGGATAGGGAATCATCCAGTAGAAGCGCCAGACGCGCCCCAGGTGGATCAGCGGATACAGGCCGGCGGCTGCCAGACCAAAGGTCGTCATCAATTCAGCCGCACGCGTGAAGGGGCGACGGAATTCCGCCTTGAACACGCGCAAGATAGCCGAAACAAAGGTACCGGCATGGCTGATGCCAATCCAAAACACAAAGTTAGCGATGAAAACACCCCAAAAAACCGGACGACGAATGCCGGCTACGCCCATACCTTTGAAGATCATATAGCCCCAGGCGCCAAGGAGCGTTACCAACACCAACAAACCAAGCACGCCGACCGTCACCCAGTAAGAGAGCGGGGTATCGTGCATGGATTCCATTACCATCTGATTCATTTTCTCACGCGGCAACGGATCGAGCATCAAATGCTCGCGGGGGTCTTCCTCGTGTTCGTGAGCCTCTCCCTTTGGGAAAGCGGAAAGTTTAGCGGTCACGGCTGCTGCCTCCCTTCAAGTAAATTACTTTCGTTTCGGTACCCAGGTCTTCGAGCAATTTTTCAGCCCGGGCGCTGCGCGCCAGGCGGCTGACCTTGCTTTCCGGATCAGACAAATCGCCGAAAACAATGGCATCTGCCGGGCAGGCCTGCGCACAGGCCGGTTGAACTTCACCATCTGCCACGGGGCGCCCCTCGGCCTTGGCATCTTCTTCCGCTTTGCGAATACGTTGAACGCAAAAAGTGCATTTTTCCATGACGCCGCGGCGTCGTACCGTCACATCGGGGTTTAGTTGTTCGTTGAGCGGTTCTGGCCACTCCCAATCAAACCAGTTAAAGGTACGGGACACATACGGGCAGTTGTTGGCGCAGTAACGCGTACCAATGCAACGGTTGTACACCTGGACGTTGATTTGTTCTGCCTCACTGTGATAGGTAGCGAAGACCGGACAAACCGGTTCGCAGGGCGCATGGCCGCACTGCTGACACATCACCGGGCGATAGCGCGCCGTGATGTTCGGATATTCACCTTCCCAGTAACGTTGAATACGCAGCCAGTGCATTCCGCGTCCGTAGGCTGCGGATTCTTCGCCGACAAAAGCCACGTTATTCTCCAGCGAACAGGCCGTCACACATGCCTGACAGCCGTTACAGCGGTCCAGGTCAATGACCATACCCCATTTTTCTTGTGCTTTCTCGCTCATCGGTACAATTCTCCATAACGATCACCATACACGCCCACGCGGTCTTCCATGCGGGCTAATTGGTGTTTCTTACCGGTTGGCTTGATGTTTACACGTGTGGCTGCAAAGGCCAGGTTGCCGGCCTTATCTTGCTGCAAGTCCAATAATTGCAGCGGGTTGCAACCACGGTTCTTAGCATAGCGCCCCAAGGCCGTGTGCCCTTGCCCCACCGGGATAGCAACGGTATCCGGCCGGATGGCAGGGTAAACATAAACCACCGCTTCCACTGAACCAGCCGGAGAGGAAACCTCCACGATATCATCGTCGCGCACCCCAAGTTCCAACGCCAATTCGGGGCTAATCTCAATCCACGAGTTCCACATCACCGTGGTGGTCGGGTCGGGGGTTTCTTGTAACCAGGGATTATTCGCCGCCCGTCCATCCCCCAGGTTAGGAGAGGGATAAGCCACCAGGTACAGCGGGTAGGCGGTTTCTTCACCGGCAAAGGTTGCAGGGGTTAATTTGGATGGAAGTTCTTGAACCGCAGCAATGGCATTTTGCACATCTGGAATCAGCACGTTGGTGTCTTTTTCCCACCAACCGCCAACCTGCAACCAACGCGCCCACAAAGTGTTAGGGTCTGGCGCGACGTAAAAACCGTCCTCACCTACCAGGGCTTCTAATTTTGCCTTGATGAAGGCAACCTCGTCAGCGTAGGCTAGTTTTTCGGCCAATTTTCCACCGATGGCCTGTACCGCGGTGAGCAGTACATCCATGGTAGCACGCGTATCATGCAGCGGCACCACCACCGGCTGGAAGCCCGACAGAACAGTGCGATCTCCCGCGGCCACCACTTTTTGGTAACCCCAAGATTCCAGGCCGGTGTGGTCTGGCAAAACGTAATCGGCCAGTTGGGTGGTTTCATCGGCAAAACTTGCAAAGGAAATCACCAGGGGGACGTTTTGCAGTGCTTCTTTGAAGCCCAGGGAGGCCGGTAGATCAAAGGCTGGGTTGCACCCATGAATGAATAAGGCCTTAATCTCACCGTTGTTCATCTTAGTCTTCAAGGCCGTGAGTTCTTTCATCCCACTTACAGGTTGTACTGCGCCCAAAGCGGATTCGGGCAACAGAGAAACACCGCCCTCCTTGCCCAGATTATCTACCAGGGCATTCAGCCCCAGGATGGCCTGTGCAGTTTCCACGCCGTTGGTATGTCCTAAGGCGCCTGCTCCAGGAATGGCCACGCGGCGCTGGGCTTGTGCAAAAATCTTCGCCAAGCGATGCAAATCTTCTTCTGCGATACCCGCGGATTGTGCAACCGCGGCCACATCCACATCCGCGAACAGGCCGGCGGGCGGAATGCCAATCTCCTCAGATACCAGCGCACCCAACGCCTGGGCCACCAACCCTTCGGTGCCGGGAGTGATGGGATACCATTCATCGGCATTGGCGCCAGTCTGCGACATGCGCGGCTCAAACTGCACCAGATAACCCCGCTGGTCGGGTGTGCCTTTGCGCATGGCTCCATAACCGCGGGCGTAGAAAACAGGGGAAAGCCAGGTTTCTGTGAAACTCGCCCCAAACGAGAAAGTCACTTCGGCATGGGCAATATCAAAAACCGGCAAACTAGATTTGCCCAAAAGCGTCTGGCTGGCCTGCTGCAATGTGCGGCGACCTTCCAGCATAGCCAATGCGCCGTAGCGATAAGGTGCGGGAGCGCCCAAGGCATCGGTCAGTTCTGTGACCATATCGGCCAGGTGATCAGGCTCCATGCCCAAGAGAAAGGCTATTTCTCCAGGAGCAGTATTTGCCAGGGCATCCTGTACCACCTTAATGGCCTCATCCCAGGCGACAGGTTGAAAGTTGCCACTACCTCGCTGGGGTTGTTTCTGGGCTGTGGTCAGTCGATCGGGATTGTACAGGGTTTGAACGGTAGCCTGCCCACGGGCACAGGTACGACCACCGCTAATCGGGTGGTTGGGGTTGCCTTCAACTTTAATCGCGCGCCCTTCCACAGTGCGCACAACCAAACCACAAGCGGCCGGACATTCCCGGCAAGTGGTAGCGTAGTAGGTACTGGTACCCGGCAGGGTATATTCCGGCATCGAGGTATATGGCTCTCGTGATACCACTCGCGTGGCAGGCCCACAACCGGTCAATGCTGCTGTGGCTGCGGCGCCTGTACCAATAACTTTGAGAAAATCTCGTCGCGAAATTTTTTGACTCATATCGTTTATTCTCCTTGCCGTCCTCAAGCCTTATTTATGGCAGGTAGCACAATCCGAAAGTTTGACGAAATGTTCTGGTGCCAAATCTTTGTGACAAGAAAGACACCAACCCATATTCGGATCACCTTGTGGAACGGCAACTGTCATTTGTCCCACTTCACCATGGCAAGATTCACAATTCAACCCGGCGTTGACATGGGGACGATGGCTAAAATACACGAAATCGGGCTGTAAAGCCACCGGCACCCATTTGATGGGTTGATTGCCTTCAGCGTAACGCGCCAGGTCTTGTAGAGCCTGAGAATCACCAGGGTCGATCTGACTGTGACAGCCCTGGCACTTCTCCAGCGTTGGTAACCCGGCAGACTGACCACGTTGGGCATTGGAGTGACAATACAAACAAGGCACGCCGATTTCTTCCACATGAACCGAATGATTGAAAGCAATCGGTTGCGCTGTTTGTGCCTGCGCACTTTTACTACCCAACACAACAATGACGACGCTAAGCACCACAAGCAAGCCTATGAAGACCAGCAGGGGTTGGCGCGATCGTTCTTTGGGCATAAAAAACCTCCTCAAATTTGATGTATTGTACAACGCTACAGTACGCTGCCGATTAGGCAGTGCGAGATGAGAAATTTTTTCACCATACTATTCTCACAAATGGTAACTGACTACCTGGCGTTGGAAATTCACCCACAGGTGTCGCATATAACGCAGAATTGGAGAAAAATCGGCACAATCTGTGTTACCTGTAGACAAATTTAACAGTTTCGCGTTGCCATCATGTAGACAATTACCATAAATAGTGTAATTATACACAACTTTAAGAAGCATCCAGTAAATTTGGATTAAACAAAGACAGGGCCAACGGGTGATTTCTAGTGTGACAAATGTCCCACATACCCTTTCACGTTAAGCATGAATGGTCACCCGCCCGAGCCCGCGGACATGAGAGCCTGCACCTGATTTTCTTTTTGCTTTCTTCCATCTGAGTAGCAACCCACCCACGGCACAAATGTTTATGTTCTATCAAAGAATAAGTTTTCTCCCTCGTTGGCAATGACAGTGAGGGAAGTTTTTGATTTGCAATCCTTTAGCCTATCCCCACCTGGGTGGGTCTGGGAGCGCCGACCTCCAGGTTGGCACGTTGGGGTGGCCCCAAAACCTTAACGCAAAGTCGCTCAGGCGCAAAGGTTTTTCTGGAGAAGGCCTACTCAGTTTTCACTCGTCGTTGCGGCAAAGCGGTCTCCTGATGCATGAATGGGGTATTCTGTAGGTTGCAGTCATCCCGCATCCCAAGCGGACAGGCTGAAAAGCCTATCCTACATGACGCTATTGCAGGGGATGGCGTAGACCTGGGTCGGTCTGGGAGCGCCGACCTCCAGGTCGGCACGTTGGGGTGGCCCCAAAACCTTAACGCAAAGTCGCTCAGGCACAAAGGTTTTTCTGGATACACGCCGGTTTTGGCGCTAAAACGTGGTTTTCTTTGCGGCGCTGCGGCTTGGCGTTGAAAATTTGACACTGAAGAACCAACAAATCGGAAAGTTATTTATAGACGAACCCTTAGTGGCGCATATGAGCATGGCCAACACTGAAGATATTTTCCGAAACTGCTATAAAAAACGCTACTTCACAAAACGATAGGTAACACAGGATGGGGAATGTGCTGGTCACATTCCCCATCCATCATTCAAAAAAACGGCAGATTGATTTTGCTTACGGTGCAGTCGGCAAAGTCTGGGCGTAGGCCAGCAGGTCGGCAATATCCTGCCATGACCAACCCATATTCAGGCCGGAAGGCATGGGTTCACCCGGTTGCCCGTAGGAGGCTTTGTTGAAGAACTCCCAGGGGTTATCGCTGGCAATCGTGCCTACAACTTCAGGTTCGCTTTCATCCCCAAAGTTGATCTCCGTACCATCAGCGCCGTGGCAACGGGCACAGGTGGAGTTGAAGAGACGCTTGCCGTGATCCGCATCCCCATTGACGGTTTTATCGGCGTTGACATATTGGCTGATGTCGGGCAATTGCTGGACAAAGGCCACAACCATGTTCAGTTGATCTTCGTTGAAGTACTGGGAGAAGTCATGGTCGGGGTTGACCTGGCCGGTCATGGCAGCGATGATTTCGTCAGCGCTCTTGTCTTTGGCGGCGAAGATGCCAGGGAAGCCGGTCATGTGCGAGCCGGAGCCATACGCGCCATCCACGCCTTTGTAATCCCAGCCGTGGCATTCTTTGCAGCGCCAGGTATCGGCACCGCTACGGGTGTTGGTATCCTGGGTGGCCCAAAGTGGCATATCGCCTTCGGGGGCATCCATACCTAATGCCTTCCACCATTTATCATAGAGCAAGCCGCCTTCGGTCACGGGCGAGGAAGCCGGTTGTTGTTGCAAGAAAGCAACGATATTGGCGAAATCCTGCGTACCCCAACCCAGGGATAAGCCGACAGGCATTTCGGGAACACCCGGCTGGCCGAAGTGTGCCTTGCTCAGGAACTCCCACGGGTTATCCTGAGCAATCGTAGAAGCATATTCCTGCTCATCACTACCCGCTTTGAAGTTAATCGCCAGACCTTGCGGGCCGTGGCAGGCCGCGCAAACCGCCCAGGTGGCCTCACCCGCGGCCGCGTCACCATTGACAGGGCTTTTATCGGCATTCACGATTGTGGAGGTGTCATATACACCCTGGGTAATGAACAGCGCCAGGTCAATGACATCCTGCTCAGACATGTACTGAGCAAAGTTGTGGTCCGGGTTGGTTTCGCCGCTCAACGCTGCCACAACAGCGTTAGGATCACCACCCATCAGGTCGAAGACACCGGGGAAGCCGGTCTTGTGCGAACCGGAGCCGTACACCCCATCCACGCCTTTGTAATCCCAGCCGTGGCATTCCTTGCAGCGCCAGGTATCCGCGCCACTGCGTTTGTTGGTGTCTTGCGTAGCCCACAGGGGTTGATCGCCTTCGGGGGCGTCCACACCGAGTTCTTTAAACCACTTATCATACAAGCGGCCACCGCGCAACGGATCACCACTTAATTCGGGCATCGCCTCTGTTGCAGTGGGTTCCGGGGCCTTGGTGGGTTCCGGAGCCTTGGTGGGCTGCTCCACCGCTGCCTCTGTGGGCTGCGCGGGTTCTGGTGTCTGTTGACCACCGCAGGCTGCTAGCACCAACGCCAGCATGGCAAAGACAACCACAACCATAAAAAATTTTTTAGACATAAACAGATCCTCCTCAAAATAGGATTGGTTTCAGGCGCAGAAAGCGCCTCTTCTCATTTACTATTAAACTTTACCATCAGTGCACGTAAAAGTGATGTCGCGGAATGTCGCGATAATGTCCTTATTTTAGCGGCCCGGTTTATCCTTTGCTATAATTCAGGTACTTCTCTAGCCTTTCCTTATTCAAAGAGCATAGTATGCCCCAAACCTTCTTCGAACGCATCTTCAATTCCTGGTTTTTTGCCCCCTTTCGCGATCCGGATCGCGGCCTGCAGTTGCTGCAATGGCTCCTGCCGCTGGTACTCTTCCTGATTGCCAGCATGTATGAAATCGGCGAACATGGCATGGGAATTTGGGGCGGGCGACGTGAACCATTTAGTTTCAACATGAATGCCGAAATTTTTATCTTCGGCATTGTTGGGCCGATAGCCACGACATTAGCAGTGGGATATGTGCGCTATTTGCTCAAAAAAGAGATGAATATACGCCTGCAACTGGAAAAAATCAACCAACAACTGGAAGACATCGTCGCCAGGCGCACCCAAGCGCTGGAAACCCGTAATCAGGAACTGGCACAAGCCAACGCCGAATTGCAACAACTCGATCAACTTAAATCCGACTTCGTTGCGCTGGTAAGCCACGAATTGCGCGCCCCCCTAACAGTCATCAACGGCGGCGTTGAACTGGTACTTCAAAATGCCAATGTGCTGCCCAAGCATACCCATCACATCTTAGAAACAATCCTTCAAGAAACAACCCACCTCACCAATGTCGTACAAACCATTCTGGATATTTCCCGCCTGGATGCCGGTAAAATTTCGATAACCTGTGGGCCGGTGGCGGTATATCCACTGCTGGAAAATGTCACACAAAGCCTGTTTGGCACCACAAACCACCGTCAATTGATATGGGAAATTGAACCTGATCTGACGCCACTGTGGGGTGATGAAATCTATACCGGGGAAGTTCTGCGCAATCTCTTAAACAACGCCCATAAATATGCGCCTCCCGACAGCCCTATTATCATCCGCGCCTGGCAAGAGGATGAACAAATTCACATTGCCGTTGTAGATCATGGCCCAGGCATCCCCCAGCAAGAACAAAAGCGTATCTTCGAGCAATTTCACCGCGGCCATAAAGACGGGGAAGAAAACGCTCCTTCGGGCTGGGGTCTGGGGTTGTACTTTGCTCACAAATTGATCGAGGCCCAGGGTGGCCAAATCCGTGTTGAATCCCCCGTTTGGGAGGATGCCGAAGCCCCCGGCACCTGTTTCACCATCTCTTTACCGGTCGCTTCTGCCCCTGAAGATTAACCACACGCGAAAGGTAGTGCTCTATGCCCCGAATTCTCCTGATTGATGATGATCCCAACCTGGTGGAATTATTGAGTGAATACCTGAAAAATCAAGACTATCTGGTATCCAGTGCCGGCGATGGCCGCGAGGGGTTGCGCAAACTGTTTCAGGAGCAACCCGACCTGGTGCTGTTAGATGTCACTATGCCCGGAAAGAACGGCTGGCAAACGCTGGAGCGCATTCGGGAAATCAGCGACCTGCCTGTAATCATGCTGACAGCGCGCAGTGAGGAAGTGGATATCCTGCACGGCTTCTCTTTGGGTGCCGATGATTACATTACCAAGCCTTTCTCTTTTGCCCAATTGGCAGCACGTGTGCGCGCTGTTTTGGCGCGCACACAAGGACATCAAACCGAATATCTACAAGCCGGTGACTTACACGTGGACATGCTCAATCACAAAGTGTACCGCGGCAAAACCCCCATCCCCCTCACCCCCACCGAATTCAAACTATTGGTCTCCTTAATGAAACACCAGGGCACCACGCTCTCCCCAGAAGACCTGGTACGCGAGGTATGGGGGCCGCAATACACCAGCGAAGTAGGGAACGTACGCCGTTACATCTGGCATTTGCGCCAAAAAATCGAACCAGACCCTAAAAATCCCACCTACATCCACAACGAGCACGGCTACGGGTACCGTTTTCAGCCTGTCTAACACGCGTCAGCCAAAACAACACGGGAAATTTCATTGGCTGCGCCCTTTCCCTAAAAACAAGCCGACCTGGCATCTTCTCCATAGGTAACGGTGACAGTCTCTGCTAAAGCGCGGGGACGCAGAGAGTAGACGTTCTCTGCGTCCCGAGACTGGTCACCTACCCATAATTTCGAGAAGATACCTTAAGCCGCCTCCCGCTCCAACAGCGGTTTGAGAAACCGACCGGTGTACGAACGCGCCACTTCGGCCACCTGCTCCGGCGTACCCTGGGCAACGATTTCCCCGCCGGCATCGCCTCCTTCTGGGCCAAGGTCAATAATCCAATCGGCCACTTTAATGATGTCCAGATGGTGTTCGATGACAATGACGGTGTTGCCGCTCTCCACCAGGCGGTGCAGCACTTCAATCAATTTATGCACATCGGCGGCATGCAACCCAACCGAAGGCTCATCCAAAACATACATCGTCTTGCCGGTGGCACGCTTCGAGAGTTCACGCGCCAATTTGATGCGCTGTGCCTCGCCACCCGACAGGGTGGGCGCCGGCTGCCCCAGACGCACGTATCCCAGCCCAACATCGTGCAAGGTTTGCAATTTGCGCACCATAGCCGGAAAAGCCGCAAATTCTTCCAGCGCCCGTTCCACCGTCAGGTCTAACACCTGGGCGATATTCTTGCCCTTGTAATGTACCTGCAGGGTCTCACGGTTGTAACGCATTCCATGACAAACATCACAAGGCACGAAGACATCCGGCAGGAACTGCATCTCGATTTTGATTTGCCCCTGCCCCTGACAGGCTTCACAACGGCCACCGCGCACGTTAAAAGAGAATCGCCCGCTTTTGTAGCCGCGAATTTTACTCTCCGGCAATTCGGCAAATAAGCGTCGAATATGGTCAAAAAGACCGGTATAGGTAGCCGGATTCGAACGCGGCGTGCGGCCAATGGGAGATTGATCTATCTGGATGATTTTATCCAGGTACTCGCACCCTTCCAGGTGGTCATAAGCCCCAGGGTTGGTACGCGCCCCATTGAGTTCGCGCGCCAACGCCTGATACAGTGTCTCTATCGTTAGCGTCGATTTGCCAGAACCAGAAACGCCGGTAATGCACACCAATTTCCCCAGCGGAATACGCACGGTGATATTCTTCAGGTTATGTTCGCGCGCACCGACCAGGGTCAGCCACTGGCCGTTGCCGTTGCGCCGCTTAGCCGGTAAGGGAATATGCTTACGCCCCGAAAGGTAAGCCCCCGTTTCTGAATCTGGACAGGCCAGGATGTTTTCCACCGGCCCCTGACAAACCACCTCGCCGCCGTGTTCCCCGGCACCAGGCCCTAAATCCACCACCCAATCGGCCGAGCGGATGGTTTCTTCGTCGTGCTCCACCACCAAGACGGTATTGCCCACATCGCGCAATCCCTTTAGCGTCCGTAGCAAGCGATCGTTATCGCGGGGGTGCAGCCCAATGGAAGGTTCGTCCAGCACATACAGTACACCCATCAGTTGTGAACCGATTTGGGTTGCCAGCCGGATGCGTTGCGCTTCCCCACCCGAAAGTGTGGCCGCCGTACGGCTCAAGGTCAGGTATTCCAAGCCAACATCCACCAAAAACTGCAAGCGAGTGACCAATTCCCGCAAGATGCGTGCCGCTATCAGACGGGCACGCTCGTTTAACGGGCCGTCGTCTTCTTGCAAGCGTCGCGCCCAAACAGCGGTCTGCTTCACTGGCCAATCGGTCACCGTTACAATATTGACGCCATCCACGGTCACCGCCAGGGCTTCCGGGCGCAAACGTGCCCCACCACACGTGGAACACGTCTGTATGGTCATAAACTGCTCGATGCGCTCGCGCATATATTCAGAATTCGTTTCCAGGTAGCGGCGCTGCAGGTTACCAATTACACCCTCAAAGACCCGTTCAAAGGTATATTCGCGCCCTTGCGGGTTGCGATAGATCACCGGCACTTTCTTCTTTCCGGTGCCGTACAAAATGACGTTGAGTTGTTTTTCAGAAAGGCTGCTGACCGGCGCGTCCAGGTCAATGTTGTAATAGCTCGCTGCCCCCTCCAGGGTTTGCCAATAGTAACCTCCCTCTTCCCGCGGCCCGCTCCACTCACTGGCGACAATGGCACCTTCATTGAAAGAAAGCGAACGATCTGGAATTAAGAGAGCAGGGTCAATTTCCATTTTGCCGCCTAAGCCCTGACACTCCGGGCAAGCACCATGCGGCGTATTGAAAGAAAAGGTACGCGGCTCAATTTCGGGCAAACTAATGCCACAAACGGGGCAGGCCAAATGTTCGGAGAAAGTGATATCCTGCATTTGACCATCCTCCGCCACCAAAGCAACCGTCAGATAACCATCGCCAAACTCCAGGGCAGTTTCTACCGAATCGGTCAGGCGACTGCGAAAGGCGTTAGTTTCTTCCTGAGATTCTTCATGCTGCAAAATCAGACGGTCTACCACCGCCTCGATGGTATGCTTTTTGTAACGCTCCAACTGAATTTCTTCTTCCAGGTCACGGATTTCCCCATCCACGCGTACCCGCTGAAAACCCGATTTGCGGGTTTCCTCGAAGAGCGCCTGATACGTGCCTTTACGCTCCCGCACTAACGGCGCCAAAATCAACAGGCGGCTGCCTTCTGGCAGGTTCAAGACGGCATCCACAATTTCTTGCGCCGACTGTTGGTGCACTTCGCGACCACATTGTGGACAATGCGGCGTACCGGCACGGGCAAACAATAAACGCAGGTAATCGTAAATTTCGGTTACCGTGCCAACCGTGGAACGCGGATTCCGCGAAACGCCTTTTTGGTCAATCGAAACCGCCGGCGACAGGCCGTCAATGCTATCCACATCGGGCTTATCCATGCGCCCTAGAAACTGACGAGCATAGGCGGAAAGTGATTCCACATAGCGGCGCTGCCCCTCGGCAAAGATGGTATCAAACGCCAGGGAAGATTTTCCCGATCCCGAAAGACCGGTAATGACGACAAATTTATCCCGCGGGATTTCCACGGTGACATTTTTGAGATTGTGGACGCGTGCGCCCACGACACGAATTACATTTTTCATAGTTTTTTGATAACGAAAGAAGGTACGAATCGTTTTACAGGAGTGCAATTATAGCACATTTGTTTTATTAGTCAGGTAGTCGGGTAGGCAGGTGGTCAGCAAACAGCGGACGATAGACGGGAAACAATGGACGATGGACAGTGGTCAGCGGTCACATGTCACCTGTCACCTATCAGCATTTTGCATTTCGCATTTTGCATTTCTCATTCAAATCCCCCCAGGCCTAGGGTTCAGATTAAAAGTCTCGCCGCTTTGCCAGGCGCCGCCCAATGGCAAGGCTTCCAGCGCCATCACCCGGCTCTCGGCGAAGTAGGGAAAATCGAAAGTTATCGGATCTCCAGCCCGTTTCCCGGGCATGGGCATTAGGCGTGCCGTCAGGGGTTTCCGCAAACGGGTGGATAGCGTCACCAAATCTACCAGCACCGCGTACAGTTGGGCCACGGTTGCATCGCCAGGCAGCGGAACGGTATCCAGGCCGGTGCCACAGACTGCCGAGAAAAGCAGCAAATCCTTGAGCGAGAGCACGCCCTGCGCAGCGCGGCGCGCCAGGGTGGCATCTTCCAGCACCGGCAGCATCAGGCCGCTAAACCCAACACGCGGGAAATTGGCACGGTCAATGCACTCGGCCAGAAAAGCCGCACCGGCCAGCGAACCATGCCGCCCAACTGCCGAAAGGCCCAGACGTTCTAAGGCTGCGCCAAGCGAACGTGCTTCTTCCGGGTAGGGCGCCAACGAGTAATCCAGGCCACCAAATTGGATTTGAAAGCGGTTGGTGAGAATTTCGGCAATCGCCGTCAATGCCTGAGCATGGGTTTCCATGCTCTCAATCAAACGTTGGCGCGCCAGGCGCAAACTGGGGGCCTCATCAAAGGCCGTAACCGCCAGATCGGCGGCCTCTAATGCCAGGGCAAAGGACATCTGTTCGCCCGCGTGGTAAGCGGCCGGAAAGAACGGCGCACCACCGGGCACATTCGCCAATGCGGCAAAGTACAGGTTGGCAAAGCCGTGCGCTTGCTGGGGCGCCAAAGCATGGATGATTTCTGCACAGGCCTGTACCGCCGACAGTGAAATACCATCTCGCGGGTCGGTCATGGCACCGCCAACAAAGGTATTTTGTGTGGCAGCAATAATATCCGGCACCCACTTGTAACTCCAGGGTTCCGAAGGCAATGCCGGGCCCAACGAAAGATAGGCAAAACCCTGTTCAGCCACGGCTGTTTCCAGCGCTTGTGCAATGCGCGGGATGTCGTCTTTGTCGGACAACCACAACGGGAAGGGCGGCAATGCCATTCGCAGGGTTTGCACCTCATACCCGGCGGCCTCATAAGCCCCTTGCGCCGTTTCGACAAATTGGCCCGCACGACGCAATACCTCTTCATCTACGGGCCAGTTGGGAGAACAAAAGACGGTAATCGAGCGAATTTTCATAGCCTGGTCCTCAAGTATGCCGCTGGCGCACTACTTCAAACATCAGGATTGCCGCCGCGACCGCGGCATTCAACGATTCGGCTGCGCCGGGCATGGGAATGTGTACAGGATGGGTTGCAAAGGTGCGCGCCACTCCTCCAGCGCCAGCCGCCTCCCCGCCAATCAGTAGCACACAAGGGAGACGAAAATCAACGGCATACAAAGGCGCACCGCGCCGCGCTTCCGCCAGGTAAACCGGCAAACCGGCAAAATAATCTGGCAAATGCGCCCAATCGGCCTGAACGATGGGCAAATGGAAGTGCACCCCCATGCCTGCCCGCACCACTTTGGGGGCAAAGGGGTCGGCATTATCCGGGGACAGCAACACACCGTCCACACCGGCTGCCCAGGCGGTGCGCAAGATGGTGCCAAGGTTTCCGGGATCATGAATCCCATCTAAAAGCAGGAGGAAATCGGGATCTGCCCTGAGGGGGCGCGCCACCCTGGGGAAAACGGCAAGCACCCCTTGGGGGGTCTTGGTATCCCCTGCCGCCGCCAGGACGTGAGGTTTCCCTAAAAGGGGGGTAACTCCCCTGGAACGCCAGGCCTCTACAAGCGCCGCGCCACGCGGCGGCAATTCTTCCTGCGCCAAGAGAATTTCCGGCATCCATCCGGCCTGTAAGGCTTCTTCAAGCAGCCGAATGCCCTCGGCCACAAACAGGCCGGCTTCGCGGCGAGCGCGGCTGCTGCGCTGCAAAGTGCAAATATGTTGAATGCGCGGGTTGCGAACAGAAGTGAGAACGTCCATTGGTCAGGTTTCGGGCCACAATTCTTTGGCTATGCGCAAGAAAATTTCCAGCGTGCGGCGATCATAGAGCACCATCCGCACCAGTTGCAAGGGAGCGTTGGGTTGCGCCTGGAAGTAGTCGGCGATGTTTTGCAGGATAACACCGGCCGCGCGTTCCACGGGATAGCCAAAGATGCCGGTGGAAATGGCCGGTAAGGCAAGAGAAGTGAGGTTGTGCTCGGTGGCACAGCGCAATGCGCCAGAGATGGCCGCTGCCAGGGCCTGATCTTCTCCTTGATGGCCACCATGCCACACCGGCCCAACGGCATGGATGACATAGCGGCAAGGCAAATTGCCGCCGGTGGTAATCGCCGGTTGATCGTGGGTAAGCGGACCATGTTTTGCCACCCAGGCACGGCTTTCATCCTGCAAGGCCTTGCCCGCCTTGCGAGCGATAGCGCCCGCTACCCCGCCACCATGCATTAGGTGAGCATTGGCGGCATTGACAATCGCATCCAGCGGCTGGGTTGTGATATCGCCTTGAATGATTTCGAGGTGGTGTGCAGGAGGAAACAGGAACATGGGAAAAATTGTAGCATAAAAAGCAAAGGCCGACGGGAATTCCGTCGGCCCTGTGAGTACCATCGTACGAGAAAACTCAGGCGGTTTTCACTTTCTCAACGATAGCAGTAAACGCTTTGGGATCGCGCACTGCCAAATCGGCCAGCATCTTGCGGTTGATGGTAACACCTGCCCGCTTGAGCATATTCATCAAGCGGCTGTAGGTTGTGCTATTCTGCCGGGCCGCGGCATTGATGCGCGCAATCCACAAACGGCGTAAATCTCGTTTGCGAACACGGCGGTCCCGGTAAGCATACCACATGCTCTTGAGCATGGCTTCATTGGCACGCCGGAAAAGACGGTGGCGGGTGCCAAATTGCCCCTGGGTAAATTTGAGTACTTTCTTATGCCGATGACGGCGGGTAAAACCTGTTTTTACACGAGCCATGAGAAACCTCCTGCAAACCGTTGGGCGCCAGTGGCAAGTGCCACTCGTTTTGTACACCCAATAGTCGCACGAATGTTCCCGCGCCTCCGTTACAGAAGGCCGGGATGAATGAAATATTATTTGCCAGTTTGACCAGTGCGTGCGTTAGGGTTCGACTTGTATTTCGTCAAGTAGGGAGCCAAACGATGCACGCGTTTAATCATGCCGCTGCCTTCAACCTCAATCATACGAGTGAACAAGCGTTTAGTACGCTTGGAAGTATTGCGGCGCAAGTGGCCTTTCCCAATTTTGGTACGCACCAGTTTTCCAGAGCCGGTAACTCGGAAACGCTTGGAGGTAGCCTTGTGGGTTTTCAACTTGTATTTTCCGCTTTTCTGTTTACGAGGCACGATCCAACTCCTATACATCAAAAAGCCACACTAACCCTCGCGGGCAGTGCGGTGAATAAACCGATAACGATGGACTCACAGGGCGTCAAATTATACGACGCTCATTTTCCTTTTGCAGGAGCCAAAATCATAATCATGCGGCGACCTTCCAGGTTAGGATGTTGTTCTACTACAGAGGTATCAGAAAGTTCCTCCGCGATAGATTTCAAATCCTGTAACGCGAGTTCAGGGTAGGAAATTTCCCGACCGCGAAATTGGACGGTCACCTTGACTTTCATGCCAGATTCAAGCCATTTACGCGCGTCTCGCACTTTGAAGCCGCGATGATGTTCATTTGTTTTTGGACGCAAACGAATCTCTTTAACTTCTACTTTCTTTTGCGCTTTACGGGCTTCGCGTTCTTTCTTTTTACGAGCGTAAATGAATTTGCCAAAGTTCATCACACGACATACCGGCGGGTCGGCATTAGGAGAAACCTCCACAAGGTCCAATCCCGCCTCTTCAGCGATGCGCCTGGCTTCAGCAATGGGCACAACGCCATAATTAGTACCATCTGCACCAATTAGACGCACTTCCTTAGCCCGAATATACTTGTTGACGCGAAAATCTTCTGTACTTATGTTAATGGCTCCTTTCGATAATGAGTGTCAAATTTGCGGGTAGATAATATCATAAAACTGACCAAATCGTCAATGAAACAGCAATCGGTGTTTGCCCACATATTGGTGCAGCCTAATTCAGCGGATTAAAATGCTGCCTCAACGCATGAAAGTCAGACACCTGCGCTCTCTGGCAGCGCCCGCGCGCCCCGCTTAGTTCGCGGGGCAGGTGGCAGATGTGCGCCAGGTGATAATTGCTTACGTGATGGTGGATTAACCGTCTATCCACAGATGACACAGATTTCGCCGACTTTTTCTCCAATCCGCCTCATCTGTGATATCTGTAGATGAATTTCCAAGGCCAGGTAGGCAGTGACTCATCCGGTGATAAGACGGTTGTCGGGCAGTGGTGTTCTATTCCCAGGCAATTTGGGCAGCAATGCGCCGTGCCACGTGCGCCCAGGTAAATTGCAAAGCCACACGCTGACGACCGGCTGCCCCCATTTGACGCGCCAGGTCGGGCGACTGGCATAACCGTAACAATGCACCGGCCAGGGCACCAGGCCGTTGCTGCGGAACAACAAAACCGGTCTTATCGCCAATTACAATTTCACCGGTGGCTTCATCTTCCACACTTACGCAAGGCAAGCCAAAAGCCATCGCTTCGAGGAGTACATCACCCCAAGTTTCGAGACGTGAGGGCAGCACAAAAATGTCCGCCTGAGTAAAGTATTGATCAATCACCGCCCGATCCCAGGTTGGCGGACAAATTGTGACCCCTTCCAACGGCAACATCGCCGCGCTATCCGGGAAGTTGGTGACCATCGTCAAACGCACATCTGGGATTTGTTCCCGTAAACGCGCAAAAGCCAGCAATAGCACATCGCCCCCCTTGCGGTAAAAATCTTTGCCAATAAACAAAATATGGCGCACTTCCCCCTGGCGTTGCGGAACTTCTGGCAGTTTCGGCAAGTTGACACCCCCTCCCACAACCGTAATTTTATCCGGTCGCACGGCGTAATCGTCTACCAATGAATGCCTTACCAACTGGCTGCGCACAAAAATATGTTTTGCGCGCCCATAAGCGCGCCGCTCAAGTGCAATCCATTTATGATACTCCTTATCATCCGTAAATGGTGCCCGTTCCGGCGTCCTGCGCCGATTCGAGAGTGCGGCGGTGTAATCGGTGTAGATAAAACCGGGGATGCCTTCAGGGGAACGCCACAGGGCGTCAAACAACACCCCTACTTGCAAAACGCCACCTGGAGGCGGGGTAAGACGAGCCAGCCAACGCCCCACTCGCGCACTACGCATACGAAAAGCCGGTACATTTTGATAGAAACGGGCTTTCCAAATTGTCAAGTTTGGGTGAATCACTTGTAAGGCATTCCAAAAGCGCCATACGCCGCGCAAACTGGCATCGAAGATATGCGGCAAGGGGATTTCATCCGCCAGAGCAGTGAAAAAATGACCGTATTTGACGCGTGCACCAGGCTCGCGAGTAATATCACCAATCAACGTTGCCGCTAGATAAGGGGGACTTTCCATGCGTCACATTATACCCCGTGCCCCTTTTCGAGAAACAGCCGCCAGGCAAAAAACAGGGCTTTTTGATTCTCTGACGCTGAAAAGCCCTGTCCATCCACACCGATCCATTAACAAAAATCAGGGGGGAGGGTATATTTAGAGTCTGGCGAAACCAACGTAAATAGCCCATTCATCCACAGATGGGTACAGATTACACAGATTTTGGGATGGTTCAGAAACTTGCTTTTGGTTGCTCGCTAGGAGGCAGATGAGCGCGGAAAACGGTACAATCCGCCCGTCTCTGGTGTTGCTGCGAGCGAAGCGAGCAAAGCGAGCAAAGCGAGCGAAGCGCCTGTCCCGAGCAAAGCGTAGGGGAAGCAGTCTTCCCCTGGTAAGCAAGGAGACTGCTTTGTCGCCGCAAAGCGGCTCCTCGCAGTGATTATATTGAG
>DAOTZN010000275.1:0-3339 GCA_034434095.1 Anaerolineales bacterium | reverse complement strand
ACGGCCACACCGAACCCCCCACCCCCGGTTACGACTTCGTGCGTGACATGGTGGGCGAGGCTATGGCCGCCATCGCCGATGGTGCCGATGTTCAGGCAACCCTCGATAAACTGAACAGCGACGCCAATGCCAACCTGGCCGAACAGATGTCTCAAATGAAATAATTCTTCCGCTCTGATACAGGGCTAGAAGATACCGCACGGCCTGTCCCAAAATTTCGGGGCAGGCCGTGTGCTTTTTGGCATAGCGTCAGGTGACAGGCCATAGGCGTCCGGCGACAGGCGACAGGCGTCAGTGACCCATCCACCGTCCACCGTCCATTTCCCCACAGAAAACGGTATAATTCTGGGCAAAGGAGACTCAAAACTATGCGAAGCAAAATCATCTGCTTATTTTCACTGCTCATCCTTCTGGTGACCTTACCCGCCTGCACCTTCCAACGCGTCTCACCCGCAGGCTCTACCGGGGATGCTAACCCAACCTCAGAAATTGTGCCGCCCACTACCACTTCTGCACCGTCCTCCGGAGACATTGAACCAGGCGAAGAAGGTCTCGCCCCGGTGGTCACCGAGGACGTGCTGTCATCTTCCCTTGCCACGGTGGAAGATCCATGGGCAGAGGTTGTCCCAGATTCCGGTGATTTTGTGCTGTGGTATGCGCTCCCCCCACAAAGTCCGGTAGACCTGGCTTTCAATCGCCTGGTAGATGATTTCAACGCTCAAAACACTTATGGGATGACAATTTACGCCTTCAACTTGAGTACAAGCGAAGAGATAAGCAATCGCACACTGCCTTTGCTCAACACCCCCGACGTTCCCGCGCTGGTGATGCTCCCAACCCAAGACGTACAGACACATCAAGATGCCTTGCTGCCGCTCAACAGCCTGCTAGACAGTCCAACCTGGGGCATTCCACCCAAAGAGCGCACCTGGACGACTTCGTTGCTGGAAAGTGACCCTACACAACCACTGTCAGAAACCAATATCCTTGCCTTACCCTTGGGCACAGATGCCTATGGAATGGCCATCAATACCGATTGGGCCGCCCGTTTGGGGGTTTACAATACCCCTGCCACGCCCGACGAATTTTCTGCATTGGCTTGCAAAGCCACACAACACCCTTTCCACGCCACAGGAGAATCCAGCGGCTACGCCCTGGTGCCTTCTCTGACCACCCTACATATCTGGACGCAAACCTTTGGTGGCCAACTATACGACCCAGATCAAGGCATCTACCGCTTCGATCAACCGGCCACAATCGAAGCCATGACCTTTTTACAAGACCTATACCGGCAAAAGTGCCTCACGCTTGCAGAGGATGAGACCACCGCAAAGACCGAGTTTCAGGCCGGAGAAGCGCTGCTCATTTCTGCACCGGTAAGCGTATTGCATCCCAACTCATCCTGGCAAGCAACAATCAGTTTCAATTGGCAGGTAGACACGCTGCCGGGCGGCTCCCTGGTACCTATGGGTAGATTGCAATTCGCCATCCCTGGAAACAACCCCGCGCGCGAATTGGCCGCCTTTCTCTTCTTGAAATACGCCCTGCAACCCACCAGCCAAACGCGGTTCATCAACGGCAGTGCCTATTTCCCACTCAACGTCCAAAGCGTTGCACAAAGCAACCTGCCCTCACGCTACGGGCGCCTTTACAAAGCCTTGTTGATTAGCCCCCCCTATGCTGCACCACCGTTGCCCAACGACGCCGAGGAACGCATCGCGCAGACCATCCGCAATATTTTGCAAGGCGCCAATCCGCAAAACGCATTGGAAAAACTACAAGCCAGCCTGAGGTGACAGGACACGGTCCACTGAGTACCCATAACCGAACTATAACCGCGGCAACGCTGAAGAACCAACAAATCGAGAAGTTACTTGTGGGCGAACGCTTACCCTTCCGGCAGTGCTCAAACGCACCTCGAAGCAAGCATACCGCCAGGCTCTGCCTGGTAGTACCGACCATACCACTACGTACCATTACATGGCACAGGCAAGTCGGCGGCACACACCCACAGGGGACAGGCTGGAAAGCCTGTCCTACGCTCGCTCACGGCGTGAACTCTTCACCGCTTGACCGTCCACTCAAAATCTTGACAAAACACGCGCGCGGTGCTAAAGTTAGCGTGCTGGCAGTCCTGAAACATGTAGTACCTTCCGCAAGGCCTACTTACGGTCAGCGCCTGCCGAAAATTTTGTAAGAAAGGAGAATGACTATGGCAGAGCGCGAAACCGGGACGGTTAAGTGGTTTAATGCCGCTAAGGGTTACGGATTTATCGAACGCGACGCAGGCGGCGATGTGTTTGTCCACTTCAGCGCCATCCAAGGCGGTGGATACCGCTCTCTTGAAGAGGGTGAGCGGGTAAGTTTCACCGTCGTAGAAGGCCAAAAAGGCCTTCAGGCGCAAGATGTGACCCACGGGTAATCACTGATCTCCCTAAAACGCACACAAAAAGGTTGTGTTCTATGAGCACAACCTTTTTGCTTTTCCAGGATACCCGCCCCCTCCATGCAGATAACCCTGAAAGCACAAAAGGAGACCAGACCACCCCTCGGGCGGCGCGTGAACCCGTAGGAGGTGCGTTCCCCCAGGGTCGTCGCTGGCTCCCACGCCCCCAAAAGGAATGCTCACCCCTGAGAGAGCGGACAACCAACGGGACAGGTCGCGCTCTAAAGGGGCATCTGGGTCCGCCCACAGGTAAACGGCCTCCAGATTCACCCGGGGAGATTCCAACAAGTAATCAATATGCCAATGCAAACGCTTGCCCTGCGGCGGCGGCAAACGAAAGGCCTGCACCAATAGCGGACGCAAGGTGTGCGGCAGGCCCTGTGCCCTGGTGGCATGACGCAACAAGCGCCGCGCCAGCCCATTGCGGCCACGCGCCGAGCCCACATAAAGGTAAGCCCCCGCCGGAAAATCGAGCGGTGCGCCCCCCTGGAAACGTCCCAGGGATAAGCGCACCGCTTTTTCTATGTCTATGCGCAAAACGTATGTTCCGCGTTCACCGGGTGCGGTTAGCCAGTGCAAACCGCTCACGTCAACAACTGCTCCAGGCGATCTACGTAAGAGGCCAGCACATCAAAAGCCCGCTCCACCGGCTCGGGTGAGGTCATATCCACACCCGCCAGGGACAGTGCATCCAACGGATAGCGCGAACCACCACTGCGCAAGAAATCCAGGTAGCGCGGCACGGCGTCTTCTGCCCCATCCAGAATGCGGCGCGCCAACGCATTGGCTGCCGAGATACCGGTGGCATACTGGTACACATAGAAATTGGCGTACAGGTGCGTTGGGAATTGCGCCCAGGTAATGCCAACCCGCTCCCGGTCGTAGGACACCTC
>DAOTZN010000274.1:0-1940 GCA_034434095.1 Anaerolineales bacterium | reverse complement strand
TAATGCGAGCGAGTCTGTTAAAAGCCAAAAAGCCTTTTAACAAAAACGGTGGCTAACAAAGCGTCCTAAGAAACCAAAAACAAGCCAAATACGCTGTTTTTTTGGGGTTTTTAGAACTTATAGTATTACTCTTCAAAAACTACGCCAACCGCAAAGATTCTGCACCATGCGCGGCATAAGCGGGGAAGGTTTTGTTGCGACAATGGATGGCGGCTGACATCAAGCGAAGGCCACGCGGCGTGGAGCGATAGAGACGCGAGCCTGGAATTTTCGCGATCAACCCATGTCCGCGCAATTTGGCAATCAGGCGTGTGACATGCGCGCTGCGTTTTCGTTGCTCGATGTGGGTGGTGGGAGGTTGAGGGTAGAGGCAGGCTTGCAGATTCTTGTTGCGAAAGCCATTGAGGAGATGCTCACCAGCCAAGGCCGCGGCGAAGAGGGCACAATCGGCTTGAGTGACCGGATGGAATCTGGCATAGCGCTTCCCTTGAGTGGTTTTGGAATGGCACAAGCCTTCGAGTTCGGCGATGGCTTTGCCTGTGGGTTGAGCGTAGGCCAGGGCATTCAGGTAGCGGAAGTTTGCGCCTCGTCCGACTTGGGCATAGCGCCAGAGGTTGGCGATACCTTTGCCCATCGGCAGCCAGCGGCGTTGGCGACCCTGAGGGGTTTCCAGGACGCGCAAGACGCGAAATTCACGCGGCTGGTTGATGGTGGTTTCGATGCGTAACAGGTTGGCAGCGTCGTACCACTTGATGGAGTTACCCTGCATGCGATGTTTGACGCGGCGGCCTTCGGGACGTTTCTTGCGGTCGCTGGTGACTTGACCCTGGAAGTTGCCATGTAGTTTGCGCCCCAGAAAACGCAGCACGTCTTCGGCGCTGAAAGCGGTCATGGAAGTATCCATGAGCGCGGGAAGCAAAGCCTCCAGGGTGGCGCGGTCACGAAAGAAAACGTCGGTGGCGTATTCGGCCTGGGCGAGCGTCCAATAGTAGCCGCCCACACCCGCCTGGCGGAGATCGCGCAAAAACGGGTTGACGCGACGCGCCAGCGCATTTAGAACGCGCAACCACTTCCGTTGGGCGAAACGTTCGCATAAAGATTGAGCTGTCTCCAGATCGGCGATGTCGGTAAGTTTGTTGTCGTAACGCTGATACGCAATGCCGCGTTTGTCCAATTGGCGCGCCAGCCATCCCCGCCCATTGATGTAAACCTGCATGTCGAATGGATACCAACTTTGCAGGCGAATGTGCATCAGACCAAACTCGGCGTCTTGATAATACAAATAGTGATGCAGACATTTGCGCTGGCGGCGTACCACCTCCAACTTGCACGTCTGGCGGTTGCCCCGCACCTCAAACGACATGCAGGTTTCCAGCGTTGAAAAAATGCACACCAACCCTTCGGTGATGCCATCCCGCTCGGCGATGGCCCGCGCCAGGTCTTCCTTGCTCTCTTTGGGAGACGCCAGGTATTGTACGGGTCGTCCCCCCTGCTCTGCCAGCCCTTCAATGTGCGCCTTCAATTCTCTCGTGCGCTCTTGAACAAAGGCGCCGAAATCTTTCAGCAACACGCCCTTCCGCCAAAGATACGCCCCGAATGCGCCTTTGGGAAAGAAGCCTGTCAGATATCCTTTGAAGATCATCCGGTCAAACATCGAGAGCGTTCCAACAACATCGTCCTGGTGTATACTTAGAAAGGTTTTCATCATGGCCTGTCCGTGAGTGAATGGTTGGCATTCGAGCCTCAGAGCTCCCTATCGGCGCCCTTGTGGCGTTACGTTAGCCTTCATTTTCTCACAAGACAGGCCACCTTGCTTAATTTGGTTGCGGCTGGAGGCCGCGCTATGATTTGCTCTGGGAGCCATGCGTTTCTCCTTGTTTGGTGTGGTTACCTGCAAGGATACCGGCTCCCTCCTTTTTACACAAGATTCGTTATACTAC
>DAOTZN010000273.1:0-32571 GCA_034434095.1 Anaerolineales bacterium | reverse complement strand
GCGCGGCGCAGTACAAGCTCTACCTGCCCCTCACCTTGAAGAACTACTAGCGCGGCGAACTGGGGCGGCGGGGTTCGGAGCTTACCGGCTCTGCCTGCCGCCCCGCACCGCCTGGACCACGGACCTGGTGTGGGTGGGGGACTGGGTGGCGCCGCCCCCGCCGCCAGTACGCACGCCTATACCTACCCAACTGCCGCCATATCCTTTTATCTCGCCTATTTCGACACCTACACTGGCGGCATATCCATGAGAGGTCATTCAGGGAGGGCAAATTGCAAGGAACTCTTACATAAGGCAGGGCGGGCTAACCACTCGCTCCAGCCGACGCCGCCTATCGGCGGCGCGGCTGAGCTCGGTGCCGTTAGGTAGTCGGGTGGTCGAGCCAGGAAAACAATTTTTGGCTATGCGCAATGATTGGGCGAACAATGGACGGTGGACGGTAGACGCCTGTCCCCCGTCATCAAACCGGACGGGCAGTGCCGGGACGTGCTACCTGCACCCAACGGCCGGAGGAACGCAAGAAGACCAGGTGCAGGGTTTCTCCGTTGGGCAGTTGCACCAGGGCGTGCTCGCCGCGTTCGTTCGACCAGCGTCGGCCGGCAGTGAGGGGAATGCGTTGTGCGCCGCGATGCAGGTAGATGGGTGTGATGTGCCCATCCGGCTCGAAGCGGGCGGTCACATCCACCGCCTGGCCAGGCAAAGCCCCGCTCTCTGCTGCGGCTTGTGTCGGGAACTCGGTTGCGCTGTGCAAAGTGCGCACCAGCAATTGCAGCGCTTCTTCGGCGGAATGCTCTTTGTTCGCCAGGCGGTCGCCCCGTCCAACGGTCAGCAAGGTGGCTTCGCCAAAGGGGGTACTCAGGCCAATCCACGTGGTTCCAACCGGCTTTTCGGGCGTACCGCCCCCCGGCCCGGCAATGCCGCTCACAGAAAGGCCGACATCGGCAGCCAACGCGGTACGCACACCGCGCGCCATTTCCAGCACTACTTCTTCACTAACCGCGCCGTGCATTTCCAGCGTCTCCCAGCGCACGCCTAACAGGCGTACTTTAGCTTCGTAGGCATAGGCAGTGATGCTACCCTGATAGTAGGTGGAGGAGCCGGGCACGTTCGTCAAACGGTGACCAATCAGCCCGCCGGTGCACGATTCGGCTACGGCCAACCGCCAGCCGCGGTCACGCAGGAGTTTTCCAACCAAAATTTCGGGAAGAGAATCAGAGGACATAGTCAGGTAGTCGGGTAGTTGGGTACGCAGGGGCGAAAGGCATTTCGCCTGTAGTTAGGTAGTTGGGCCTGGAAAAGCAATTTTTGGCTATGCGCAATAGCTGACCGGGTGGTTGGGTGGTCAGCATTCACCTATCTCGCCAGGCGGGGAGCAGGGCAGTACGCACACGTTGCACCAGAGCGCGGATTTGCGGAGTGTCATGGCTTTGTTGCAACACGTTCAAAAAGTAGGCCGTCTCTTGGGGCACGCGTTTGGATAGCGTCATCAAAATGGCTTGAAAATCGCTGCGCATGGCGGAGGGCAAATCATCGCTCAGCGCACGTAACCAGCGAAAAACCAGCGGCACATTATCGAAGTCATCGCTCTCTACCCAGGCACGCATCGCTTGCAAGGCGTTGAGGCGCGTCCGGGGTTCCGTGGTACGCAAGCGCGCTTCAATCCATGCCGCATACACAAGCGGGGCTTCCCGGCGCAGACGACCCAAGGCGTGTTGAATCATTTCGGCCTGAAGGAGCACCTCAGGGGTCACCTGCAACCAGGCATCCAGGCGCTCTAATAGGGCAGGTTGCACGTCCAACGGCAATTTACCCAACAATTCAGCAGCCATGCGGCGACACTCCAGGTAGGCCGAGTCCCATAGGGCATCGAGCAGCATCAACCCGGCAACCGGCTGCGCCTGCAACCAGGGAGTGATGCGCATGATCAAGGTACGTACCACCTGAGGGGGCGCGTGAAAGGTATCCAGCAAAGGTGCAGGAGAGCCAGACTGCCCGGCGCTGTACACCGGGTTGGCGTAGAAGGCCAACAGGTCACACACCTGACGCACAAAGTGCTGCGGCTCTGCCAGATGTTCCTGGAGAGCCGCAATCTGTTTCTCAAGACGCACACGGTTGATAGCAGGCATCAGTACGCTTTGGCAAACAAGGCAACACGCTCGGCCGGGCGCCCGGTGTAGAAGCACGTGCCGCGACCTTCCGGTTGCTCCAGCGGAATACAACGAATGGTTGCCCCGGTTTCTTCCTTGACCTTGGCCTCTGCCTCATCGTCTCCAGCCCACCAACCACGTGCCCAGCCACCGGTTTCAACGACTTGTTTCAGCTCATCGTAAGAACTGACATCGTGAATATTGGCATCGCGAAATTCGGTGGCGCGCTGCAACAGCGCGGCCTGGATTTCGGTCAACATATTTTGCACACGGGTAACGACCTCGTCCAACCCCACGCCGAAAATCTTGCCCTGGCGTCCGGGTATATCGCGGCGCGCCAACACCACGGCTTGCTTGGCAACATCGCGCGGCCCGATTTCAATGCGCAGCGGCACGCCTTTCATCTCCCAATAGTTGAACTTCCAACCGGGGGTTTTGTTGTCGGCGTCATCCAACGCCACGCGCAGGCCGGCAGCGCGCAAGCGAGCGGCCACATCTTGAGCCATGGTTTCTACCTGTTGGCGTTCGTCTTCTTTCTTCCAGATGGGCACAATGACCACCTGAATAGGCGCCAGGCGCGGCGGCAAGATGAGGCCCTGATCGTCGCCGTGTGTCATAATGATAGCACCCACAAAACGTGTCGACAGCCCCCAGGAAGTCGTCCAGGCATACTGCAATTCGTTGTTCTCATCCAGGTATTGGATATCGAAGGCTTTCGCGAAGTTTTGCCCCAGGTTGTGGGAGGTGCCGGATTGCAAGGCCTTTTTGTCACCCATCATGGCTTCGATGGTGTAGGAACGCACCGCACCGGCGAACTTTTCTCGCTCGCTCTTGACCCCGCGGATAACCGGCACCGCGGCTTCGTTGACGGCGAAGTCGTAATACACATCTAACATCTGACGCGTTTCGGCTTCGGCTTCTTCGGCGGTGGCGTGGGCGGTATGTCCTTCCTGCCAATAGAATTCCAGCGTGCGCAGAAAAAGACGGGTACGCATTTCCCAGCGCACCACATTGCCCCATTGGTTGATGAGCACCGGTAAATCGCGGTACGACTTAATCCACTTGGCGTACATGTGCCCGATGATGGTTTCGGATGTAGGGCGCACCACCAATGGCTCTTCCAGAGTGTTCCCACCGCCGACGGTCACGACCGCCAGTTCTGGGGAGAAACCTTCCACGTGTTCTTTCTCTTTTTCGAGAAAGGACATTGGAATCAACAGCGGAAAGGCCGCGTTGCTGTGGCCGGTCGCCTTGAAACGGGTATTTAGGGCTTGTTGGATGTTCTCCCACAAGGCCCAACCATAGGGACGTACGACCATACAGCCGCGTACAGGGGCATAATCGGCCATTTCGGCCCGCAGGACAACCTGCGTGTACCATTCAGAATAGTTTTCAGCACGGGTAGGTAGTTTCTCGTCGCTCATAATAAAAAAGTTAATGTGTAGAAAAGTTCGAGAGGTAGGCTATAGCACTCTCGACATCAGGAA
Organism: Anaerolineales bacterium; assembly: GCA_034434095.1. Taxonomy (GTDB): domain Bacteria; phylum Chloroflexota; class Anaerolineae; order Anaerolineales; family DRKV01; genus DRKV01. The sequence goes on along the minus strand of DAOTZN010000273.1, from coordinate 28,937 downwards.
CAAAGGACAACAAATCACGGTCAGCAGGGGCAACGTAAAGGGACCCCAAGGTAGAGAAAAACGTTTCCATAGTCTCGCGCCAGCCCGCGCCCACCAAAATCAAGGGGCGAGGCGCAATAGCCCGCACCTGGAGGTGCGACCACATGACGGAGATTTCGGCCAATGTGCCAATGCCACCCGGCAGTGCGATGGCCGCGTCACAATGATCTATCAAGGCAAACAAACGCTGGCGTAGGGTAGGAAAGCGCATTTCTTCTTGCACCCAGGGGTTTGGGCTGACCTTACGCCAGGCTTCGATTTCGTCACAGGTCACCCCAATCACGTGCCCACCGGATTCCGCTGCGCCACGCGAGACGGCTTCCATCGTGCCAATGTAGCCACCGGTGAGCACCACGTGCCCCGCTGCCCCCAGCAATTTCCCCAGGCGCAGGGCCTGAGCGTAGCCTGCCTCACCAGGTCGTGGGCTTGAGCCACCAAATACGGTTACGCGCATCAGGAATTCTCCGGGAATAAACGCGCCATCCATTGCCGGACGGGGGTAAGCCATATGGTTTTCATCTCTTCGGCACGGGCAACCAACAGAGAGGCCGGAGTGTTAGAGAGCACGTCTAACCAACGGGTTAAGAAAACCCACAATAAGCCGTAACCCCATAAACGTTGCCAGTTCTCCTCTGTCCAGGTTTGACCGGTCATCTGTGCCAGGCCTTCTCGGTACTGCTGCACCAGGTCATCCGAATTTAAAGCGGCTTCAGGATACCACCAACGGGTGTACTGCACCAGGGTGATCAAATCCAGAATGCCAGGGCCAATGCTAACATACTGCCAATCGAAAACGGCCAGGCGTCCCTGGGCATCGATGTGGATATTGCCCGGCCAATAATCTCCATGCAGAAGCACAGCCGGTGTTTCACGTAGCACAGCCGCAATCTGGCGCGTACGACTCGTGAGTGCCGGTAGGAGATGCTCCCAACCATATTGCTCAGCGCGCAAGGTCTCGGGCAAAGTCATCAGCAAGCGCTCGGCAGCCATTTGGACAACCTGCGCTTGAACATCCAGGGTAGCATCCAGGGTGCGATCAAGCCAGGGATACATCGCCAGATCACTGCCCAAGCCCCAAAAACGGTCTTGCAATACGAGCAACTGCGCCACAGCACGTTGATAATCTTCGGCTTGCCAGCGAGACGGGTCTCGTCCCTCTGGCAAGGCTTCCATAACCAGCCATTTCCCATCCGGTGCAGCAGCATAGATTTTGGGAGTACGAATGGGCAAGTGCTGCGCCAGGAAACGATAAAAAAGGGCTTCTCGTGTGGCCGGCCCAACACTGCCTGCCAGGGTTGTTCCCACCTGTCGGGGTTCTTTAAGCACCAGTTGAAGCTCATACTTGCCGGTGCCGCCTTTTCCCACCACCGAAAGCCCTCGAATGCGCCCGACCGCCGGAAGACGATGCGGCAGTTCAAACTCTTCCAATTCGATAATTTGCAGGGTGGGATCGCCGATTGCCCGACGTAACCCGGCGGTCAATTCGGCCATGCTAAAAGGCCAGGGGGGAGGATCCAATAAGAGAGGTTCGGTCATGTACAGGCCTATTCCCAACGGCGTTGGTAATTGTACGCCAGTTTATCTAAAATGGCGTCTTCCAAGTCAATGCCCGACAGGCTGGCTAATTGTAACAAATAGAGAGCCACATCGGCCAATTCGGACGCAAATTCGTCCCGATTCGCAGGTTCTTCTTGCCACTGAACATGTTCCAACACTTCAGCAGCCTCCAATGCAAGCGAAATCGCCAGGTTACGCGGCGTCTGCGGGCGGGGACTATCCGGCTCATACCATCCTTTGGCACGCACAAAGCGGTGCATTTCGGCGGTTAATTGCGATAAGTCCATGATGTTTCAATTATACTCGCTCTGGTTGCAAATTGGAAAGTGCGGGACAGGCGACCGCTGTTCGCTGACCACCTGACCCACCACAAATCGAGTACAATTAACCACAACCATTCATTTTTCTACCCACTTCCCATCACCATGCACCTGATTCTAACACACGAACAAACCGATTTCGACGCCCTGGCCTCGCTGCTGGGAGCGTATTTGCTGAACGATACAGCCATCCCCGTACTGCCGCGCCGGCTCAACCGCAACGTGAAAGGCTTTCTCACACTCTATGGGATGGAACTGCCATTCGTAGAATACCAAGACTTGCCCCCGGAACCCGTGGAATGCCTGACCCTGGTGGATACCCAATCCTTGCTCACGGTGCGTGGCATGACCCCTCAAACTACCATCAACGTGATAGACCATCACGAACGCCGCCCAGACCTGCCAGAACACTGGGAAGTGTGGACCGAAAATGTCGGCGCCAACACCACCCTGTTTGTAGAACACCTACAAACGCGCGCCATCTCGCCGACGCCCATTCAAGCCACGTTGCTGCTTCTCGGCATCTACGAAGACACCGGCTCACTAACCTACAGCCGCACAACCGTACGAGATGTACGCGCCGCAGCCTACTTGTTAGAGCAAGGTGCCAGTTTATCCATAGTTGTGGAATACGTCAACCATCCGCTTTCCCTGGCACAAGAAGACATCTACCGCAAGTTATACAAAGCCGTTGAATACCACACCATCCGCGGCAACACCATCATCACCGCTCAGGTCGACGCCCGACACGTAGATGAAGAACTATCCACCCTGGCGCACAAGTTGCGCAATGCGCTGGAACCAGATGGGCTATTCTTGCTGTTCCTGACGCGTAGCGGTGTACAACTGATTGCCCGCTCGCTCAGCGATAGGGTCGATGCTGGTGCCATCGCACGGCATTTCGGTGGTGGCGGACACCAACGCGCTGCCGCGGCGCTCATCCGCGACAAATCCATTCAACAAACCTACGCCGAATTGCTGGAAATTTTGCCGCGCTTCGTGCGTCATCCCTTGACCGTTGCACAAATCATGTCACGCGGCCCCCAATTGCTCCCGCCGGAGACCCCCGTCAAGGAAGCCGCCGCGCGTATGCAGCGTTACGGCTACGAAGGCTACCCCGTCGTTGAGGATGGCAAAGTCATCGGGCTGCTCACCCGTCGGGCAGTAGACCGCGCCCTGGCACACAAACTCAACCTGCCGGCGCGCAGTTTGATGCAGGCCGGCGAAGTCACCGTCTCACCTGAGGATTCCATCGAACACTTACAAACCGTGATGACCCGCACCGGTTGGGGACAAATCCCCGTCGTCTCCAAAAGCGGAGAAATCATCGGCATCGTAACGCGTACCGACCTGCTCAAAACCCTCCCCTCCATGCACCATACGGCCAGCGGACTCCCCAACCTGGCCGAGCGTCTCGAACAGGCCTTACCCCCGGCACGCCAACAACTCATCAAAAACATCGTAGAAGTCGCTACCCAACAGCGAGTGGCGCTCTTCATCGTGGGGGGCTTCGTACGCGACCTGATTCTGGATCATCCCAGCATGGATTTCGACCTCGTCGTAGAGGGAGATGCCCTTCCCTTAGGGAAAGCACTGCAGGCGCGCTACGGCGGACGCCTGCTCACCCATCGGCGTTTTGGCACTGCCAAGTGGTTTGCGCCACAACTGGCAAAACAAACCCCACCTTTTATCGATTTAATCAGTGCCCGCACCGAATTTTATACTCACCCCACCGCCCTGCCAACCGTAGAACGTGGCAGCATCAAACTCGATTTACACCGCCGCGACTTTACCATCAACACCCTGGCATTGCGTCTGGACGGGCGTCACTACGGCGAACTGCACGATTACTGGGGCGGCCTGTATGACCTGCGGCGAGGAATCATCCGCATCCTGCATTCCCTTTCTTTTGTGGATGACCCAACCCGCATGTTACGCGCCGTGCGCTTTGAGCAGCGTTTTGGTTTCCACATCGAAAGCCACACACTGGAATTACTCACCGAAGCCCTACCACTCTTAGATCGCGTCTCTGGCGAGCGCATTCGGAATGAACTCGACCACATTTTAGAGGAACCGCGCGCTGTCCCTATGCTAGCCCGCCTGAATGCGCTGGGCATTTTGCACGCCATCCATCCACATCTGCCATGGAATGAAGACCTGGCCGAAAAATTGAGCATGATCCCCCAGGAAACCCTGCCCCCAGAGTGGGAACAACCTACGACCCCACGAGGGATACCGTTTCCCAGAAGATTGGCCTACCTCCTGTGGTTACTCCGCCTCCCCGAAGACCACCTTCAAGAGATTACCGAACGCCTGCGGCTTCAGCGCCACCTTCAAGAACAGCTACAAGTCGCAAGCCGTTTCTGGGCACAGCGTCAGGCACTGGAGAAAATGTCCATCAGCCAATTCACCTTCACCCTGGAACAATGGCACATAGACGCCCTCACTTGCTACGCCTGCGCCATCTACAGCGGAGAAGTGCTCCGCGCCCGCCTGCTGGCCTACCACACCACCTGGCGGCACTTGCATCCACAAACTACCGGCGACGACCTGAAAGCCGCCGGTTTGCCGCCTGGCCCGGTGTACAAAGAAATCATCACCCGTCTACGTACCGCCTGGCTGGATAACGAGATTCGCACCCCACAGGATGAACAACAATGGCGGGAACGCCTGATTCAAGCGCATTTACCACAAAAGCCATGAGCATACAGCCATCCATACAAATACGCATTCGCACGGCAACCGCCAAAGACCTGCCGGCCCTGGAATGGGAAGGCGAATACACTCATTTCAGACGTTTGTTCCAACAGGCCTATCAACAAAGCCGGCTGCGCCAGGGAGATATGTATCTGGCAGAAATAACCGGCGTTGGCATCGTTGGTCAGGCCTTTGTACAATACAACAGCAACCGCTACGACTTGGCCGATGGGCACCAACGTGCCTACGTGTACAGCGTGCGCGTCAAACCGGCCTATCGCAACCAAGGCATTGGCACCCGTTTGTTGCAAACCGTCGAGAAGGACCTGAAAGCACGCGGCTTCCACTATGTCACACTCAATGTAGCCCAGGACAACCCTAACGCCCGACGGCTATACGAAAGGCTGGGCTACCGGGTCGTAGGCGATGATCCCGGAGAGTGGCAATACATCGACCACACCGACAAGATACGTCACGTCAGCGAACCGGCCTGGCGCATGGAAAAGCACATCCGGTGAACAAACAAAAAAACCGGCAAAAGTCAACATCGGCGATCTTTTACAACCTTGCCGAAGCCAACCATCCGTGCTACAATATAGGCAGCCTTCCGGCCCCAGATGCACTGCATTGCGAAAAGTGGGTATCCCCCACTTTTTTCATTAAGTAAGGCACTTGGACGCCTAATCCATAACACGGATTCCGAATACCCCTAAAAATCAAAGAGCACTCTCATCACCGGCCGATAGGTTGCTTCACTGCGCTTGCGATAACATCCTGATACAAAAACGGTAATTTCGAATCCCCGCCCATCAACAGTGCATTCTTCGGGAAATAACAAGTACTTAACTGTAAGACAAAAAAGTCGCATTAAACTGGTTTTTCGCAAACGTTGTGAAACCTGCTTACCTATCCCGAGCGTCGTGTGGAGAAAGCAATCCCTCACATCATGAGGAAATGGTTTTCCCTATCGCCGCTTAGGGCAGTAGCCCCCCATTTTGAAGCGGCCTGACAAAAGTCCTACTACATTCTGTGTGGAGTAAAAAAGCGAACATGAAAAGTGAGTTTGCCCTGGCCTTCAATGAGATATTGGAGGACAAACAATTACCTAAAGAAGTCATCATTGAAGCCATTGAAATGGCGATGGTTTCGGCCTATAGACGCGCGATCAACGTGACGAACGCCCAACAGGTAGAAGCAAAAATCAACCTGGAAACCGGTGAAACCATCATCTTGGTGGAAAAAGAAGTTACCGAAGACATCCAAGATGAACGCACCGAGGTGACCCTGGAGGAAGCACGCAAAACGCATCCCAATGCCCAATTGGGAGACATCATCATGGTGGAAAGCACCCCGGAGAATTTCGGTCGTGTTGCCGCACAGACAGCCCGACAGGTCATCCAACAACGTCTACGGGAAGCCGAGCGCGAGGCACAACTGGCCTATTTTGAAAATCAAGTCGGAGAAATTGTCAGCGGCATCGTACAAGCCACCAGTCACGGGAACGCCACCATCGGGTTAGATAAGAAAGCCGAGGGCCTGTTGCCGCGCAAGGAACAAATTCCCGGCGACCGTTTTCGCGTCCACGATCGGGTACGCGCCCTCTTGCTTGAAATCAAGCGCGATAGCCGTGGGCCGCAAATCATTCTCTCCCGCACCCACCGCAAGTTCCTAATGCGCTTGTTAGAGAACGAGGTACCTGAAATTTATCACGGGCAAGTAGAAATTCGCTCTATCGCTCGAGAACCAGGACAGCGTTCCAAAGTAGCGGTATACGCCCTTAAACCGGGCATTGACCCGGTGGGAGCCTGCGTGGGCATCAAGGGCGTCCGCATTCAAACAATAGTGCGCGAACTCCAGGATGAGAAAATCGACGTGATCGAATGGGACCCTGACCCGAGGATTTACATTGCCAAAGCACTCAGCCCGGCGCGCATACTCGGCGTTTACATCAACCCCCTCGAAAGCCACAATAAAATTCGCAACGCAACTGTCGTCGTCCCAGAAGACCAGTTAAGCCTGGCTATTGGGCGAGACGGACAGAATGCCCGTCTCGCCGCGAAACTGACCGGCTGGCGAATTGACATCAAGAGCCTGTCAGAAGCAGTCAGTGATTTGCTCTTCCGTCTGCAAAACGACAAAGAATACATCCCCTACGCCGAAGAAGAAGCCGCGGCTATCGAACAGGCGGAGGCCATCCTGGTCAAAAAGAGCGAAAATCGTCCACTCACGCCCGAAGAATACCGTTCTCTGCAAGACTTACTGCAACGCGTAGAGACAGCCGTAAGCCAGCAGCGCGAGGAAAAGGCCCAAACCAGGCAACGACTTGAACGAGCCGCCAAGAGTGGCATTCCTGCCGAAGCCTTCGAAACGCCTATTGAGGAGATAGAAGTTTCGGTACGCATCAGCACCTTGCTACGTGAAGCCGGTTACGACACCGTAGGCAGCGTCCTTGAGCAACTACAGACCAAACCTGACCAAATTATCAATCTACCCAGGTTTGGCGTCCAAGCCTTGCAAAGCCTGAAAGAGGCCATTGCCGCTGCTGGATTAGCCCCCAAGAACTTCGAAATAGAGGCTACAGCAGAAGTTGCCCCCGCTGAAGAAACGACGCAAGATGAACCAGTAGCAGCGCAGGTTGAAGAAACGCCTGTAGAAGAGGTACCCACAACAGAAACGGTGGAACCCTCAACCGAAGCACAAGCACCGGTTGAGGAAAGCCCTATTGCTCAAACACCGGATGCCGAGGAAGATGTGGATTACCTCGAAAACAAAGACGAATTATTGCTCTTGGATGAAGAAGATGAAGGCGAAAAACTCCAGCCGAGAGAATACAAAAAGAAAAAATCTAAAAAGAAGAAAAAACACGTCCGAGTAAAGTACGACCCAATCGAGGATGAAGTGATCTACATCAAGAAACATCGCCGCAGCACCAACGAATGGGATGATGATTCCTCTGATTGGTAAACAACGGACGATAAAGCATGTAGAAACAGATTGTAAACTATGGACATTAAGAACGCCAAACCTGCAAAATCTAAGCGCAAGGTCAAACATGTGCCCCAACGCACCTGCGCGGGTTGTCGAGAAAGTGCACCAAAGCGAAATTTAATTCGCGTGGTACGTACTTCTACAGGCGTTTTTGTAGATCCTAGCGGCAAACAGGCAGGGCGTGGAGCGTATCTTCACGCGACACCTGCTTGCTGGGAACGCGGACTAAAAGGTACACTGTCCCGCGCACTAAAAACCGAATTAACTGCCGAAGACTATCAACGCTTGCAGACATTTGCAGCCTCATTATCAACCGAGAACAACGTGAAATGAGTATCTTTGCGTCCACCAAACAAAACGCCTGCAAACCTGCGTAATTAAGAGCCTTCGGCCCGTGAGGCACACACAATGTAGCACACCAGGAGGTGCCATTAATGAGCAAACAAATCGAAATCCCTGACCGCCTTACCGTGCGGGAACTCGCCCAATATTTAGACGCCAGCCCCATCAGCATCATCAAAGTGCTGATGGCAAATGGCGTTATGGCAAACATCAACCAACAAATAGATTTCGAAACGGCAGAAATTGTGGTCGCCGAAATGGGCTTTGAAGTCGTTCGCCCTCAAATCCAGGAAACTGTTGAAGATCTCAGCGGTCTGCCTCGTTGGCGAAAAATCATTGCCAGGGAAGATCCAGCCCTGCTCCAACCTCGTCCCCCCGTGGTAACTATCCTTGGGCATGTAGATCATGGCAAGACCACACTGTTGGATGCCATTCGACATACAAACGTAGCCGATGGCGAAGTGGGCGGTATTACCCAACACATTGGCGCCTACCAAATTAAGCACAATGATCGGCTCATCACCTTCCTGGACACTCCCGGTCACGCGGCGTTTACCGCTATGCGTGCCCGCGGCGCACAGGGCGCAGATATCGTTGTCCTGGTGGTGGCTGCCGATGACGGCGTCATGCCGCAGACGCGAGAAGCCATTGACCACGCGCGAGCCGCTCATGTGCCGATCATTGTGGCGCTCAACAAAATCGATAAGCCCAACGCCAAACCAGAACTCGTCAAGAAACAATTGGCCGACGTCGGGCTGGCACCCGATGAATGGGATGGCGATACCATCGTCGTGCCTATATCTGCCAAACAAAAACAAGGTTTGGAAGACCTGATGGAAGCCATCCTGCTGGTAGCCGACAACATCGACATCCGGGCGAATCCAGAGGGAGAGGTCATCGGTACGGTGATTGAAGCCAAGCGGGAAAGTGGGCGCGGCGTAGTGGCCACGCTTCTCGTACAAAACGGCACACTACGTGCCGGACAAACCATTATTGCCGGAAATACTTACGGCAAGTTGCGTGCCATGTTTGATCATCGGGGCAATGCCATCCAAAAAGCCGGGCCATCCACGCCCATTTCGATGATGGGGCTGCGAGATGTGCCTGCCGCCGGCGAGTTGTTTGAAGTCGTTGCGAACGAACGCCAGGCACGTGAAATTCTGGCGCGGAACGAACAAGAATCCGCAGAAACCGCCCAAAAGCGTCAGGCGATGAGCCTGGAGCAATTGTTTAACCGCCTTCAAAGCGGTGAAACCAATGAGTTACGGCTAATCGTCAAAGTAGACGTGCAGGGTTCCATAGAGCCGGTTGTATCTTCACTGAAAGACCTGGAAACCGATGAGATCAAGATCAACGTGCTGCATGCCGCCACCGGCAATATCGGTGAAAACGATGTTATGCTTGCCACCGCGTCCGATGCGGTCGTGCTGGGCTTCAACGTCCAGGCCGATAGCACCGCCAAAAAAATGGCCGAGGCAGAAAGCGTCTCCATTCGCACATATAACATCATTTACCGGATGATCGAAGATATCGAGAAAGCCATCAAAGGTATGCTGGCGCCCGAATTTGAAGAAGAAGTCATCGGTCATGCCGAAGTCCGTGCAGTGTTCCCCATTCGGGGTGGTCAGGTAGCCGGTTGTCGCGTGCTGGATGGTGTCATCCGCCGCAATGCCAAAGCCCGCCTGCTACGTAACAAAAACGTTGTCTATGAAGGCGAACTGTCTTCCTTGAAACATCACCAGGAAGACACACGAGAAATGCGCCAGGGTTTTGAATGCGGTATTAACCTAAAAAACCATAACGATTATCAACCTGGCGATATCATCGAGTGCTATATCGTCAAGCAAAAGGAAACACTCTAAGATGGTCTCAAAAATGCGTACCAGACGCATCGGCGACCGCATTCGGGAAGAACTTTCCACACTACTTTTAATGGAAATCAAAGACCCGGCAGTTGCAGGTGCGTTGATTACCGATGTCGAAGTGGACAAAGAACTGGCTTTTGCCGATATTTATGTCTCTTGCCTCGAAGGTCGCGCACGAGCGGAAGAAATTTTAGATGGATTGAATCGCGCCAGTGGATTTATTCGCTCCAAACTGGCGCGCAATATCTCCTTAAGAATTTTTCCGCACCTACGCTTCCACTGGGACCCTACCCCCGAACAAGCCGATCACATGGAAAAACTTTTTGCTCAAATGCGAGCAGAAGCCGAAGCAAAAAAGACATCTGAAGGAGAAACACCCGTTGAATAACACATCATCCCTACCTGCCATTGCAAAATCCATCGCCCAGGCGGAAAACATCTTGCTGGTTTCTCATATTCGCCCAGATGGAGATGCAATTGGCTCGTTATTGGGGCTAGGTTGGGCCTTAGAATCTGCCGGCAAACGCGTCCAAATGGTGGTGGGCGATGGTGTCCCCAAATCCCTGGCTTTTCTACCGGGTAGCGAGCGCATTCAAAAAAACATCGCCGCACCTTACGATTTGAGCATCTTGCTGGATTGTTCGGAGTTATCACGCGCCGGTGATGCTTTCTCCAAAGAAAAACGCCCGGACATCAGCATCGATCATCATCCCACCAACGATTATTTTGCCGGTATCAATTTGGTCATTCCTGAGGCAGTGGCAACAGCCGAAATTTTAGCACGCGTCCTGCCCGATTTAGGGTTGCCTATCCCTCCAGAAAGTGCCAGCGCCCTGCTAACCGGCCTGCTTACGGATACCCTGGGATTGCGAACCCCTAATATGCGTCCCGATGTACTCCGTCTGGCTGCTACACTCATGGAGCATGGTGCCGATCTACCGGCGTTATATTTTCAGGCCATGGTACAACGCGATTTTCTGGCCGTACGTCTATGGGGCGCAGGGTTGTCTCGCTTGCAACGCGCTGGGCGCATTGTATGGACCAGCCTGACGTTGGAAGACAAGGCCTATGTGCAGTATCCCGGCCGCGACGACGCCGATTTGATCAACGTACTGTCCAGCATTACCGAAACGGATATCGCCTTTATTCTGGTAGAACAAAGCCGCGACAAGGTAAAAATTAGTTGGCGCTCCCAGGAAGGGATCGATGTTTCTCAACTGGCCGCTTCCTTCGGCGGCGGAGGGCACAAAAACGCGGCAGGAGCCGAAGTTAACGGCTCGCTTTCAGATGTAGAAGAACGGGTGCGAAAAGCCACACAAGTTGCGTGGGAACGTCAGATAAGAAAAGAACAAGTCACTGCTACTCCCACTGTATAACTAACTACTCCCCACACCTTTCTATTCGCGAGGAATACAATCACATGTCGCCTAACAATTTTTCTTCCAATTCACGAGATCTTGCCAGCAGTGTTGTTGCAGGTGTGCTGGTGATTGACAAGCCCGTTGGGTTAACTTCACATGATGTTGTTCAAATTGTCCGACGCGGCACGGGGATACGCCGTGCTGGACATACCGGTACCCTGGATCCACGCGCCTCAGGCGTACTCGTCGTCCTGCTTGGACCGGCTGTACGGTTGAGCGAATATGTCTCTGCCTCCGATAAACGCTACCAGGCAACGATACGTTTAGGCGCCGCAACAACCACTTACGATGCGGAAGGCGAGATTACGGAAAGCGTCTCTCCAGACAATATCACCGAAGAAATGTTCGAGCAAGCGCTTAAGCAATTTATCGGCGAAATCGAGCAAGTGCCGCCGGCCTACTCCGCGATTAAGGTCAAAGGCCAAAAGGCTTACGAACGCAGTCGTAAAGGCGAGGAAGTAGAACTGGAGCCCCGCACAATCAATGTGTATAACCTGGAATTGCTGGAATGGGTACCACCGGAAGCCGTCGTAGATGTATACTGTTCATCGGGAACGTATGTGCGTTCGTTGGCTAATGACTTGGGCAAGGTGCTAGGTTGCGGTGCGCACCTGGTAGGGCTGCGACGTACCAAAAACGGCCACTTTACCCTGCGGGATGCTATCCCGTTACGCAAATTGCGGGAGGCCTTCTTGACCGGTGAATGGTATAAGTACCTGATTCCGGCTGCGGAGGCGTTAGATTGGCCTTACGTTGTGCTCGACCCAGATGAAATCGAAATGGTACGGCATGGACGCCGTCTGATAGCCGACCCCGAACAAGCAACGCATAATGGAATGGTGCGCGCCATCAGCGAACAAGGTGACCTGGTAGCCCTACTACAACAGGTCACCAACGAAGAAACCGAGACGCTGGAATGGCAACCGGCCAAAGTGTTCTTCCAATCTTGAGAAACTCCGGTACGATTTATTGAAACCGGCGTTTCTTGTTTGAGCGCTATTGGTTTTGGACAGAGAATGATTTAAGCATCTGCGTAATCCGTGCCCATTTGTGTTTTTTTCGACTATCCGCTGGTTTTTGCTAAATTCCAGTAATTGAAATGCGGGCGCTCTGCCCGCATTTTTGACATTCCGTATGAAACACATCACTACACTCGACTCTCTTTCGCTCCCTGATTCCTGGCTAACCATCGGCGTTTTCGATGGCGTGCACCGCGGCCATCAATACATTTTGCGTCAACTTGTGGCAGGTGCCCATCAAGCCGGCCTGCCGGCAGTGGTGCTGACCTTCCATCCGCATCCGTTGGCGGTACTGCGAGGGTTTGAGCATCCCTTTTACCTTTCTTTACCCGATGAGCGCGCTGCACTGTTGGGCGCGTTAGGCGTAGATGTGGTGGTAACGCAGCCTTTCACCCAAGCACTGGCCAATGAGCCGGGAGAAGTTTTCCTGGCGCGTCTCAAACGTCATCTGGGGTTCTCGCATCTATGGGTGGGGCATGATTTTGCAATGGGACGTCGACGAGACACCGATATCGACCAACTCCGGGCACTGCAATCTCGTTATCACTACCTTTTGGAGGTACAACAAGCCGTGGAAATCGAGGGACAGGTGATTTCTTCCAGTTTGATCCGCACCTGGCTGGAACATGGGGATGTGGAACAGGTCAACAAGGCCCTGGGGCGGCTCTACACCCTGCAAGGCCAAGTGGTACCTGGAGATGCGCGCGGACGCACGATCGGCATTCCAACCGCAAACGTGGCCATTCCCCCTGAACGGCTGGCTCCCCAACGAGGGGTGTATGCCTGTCGGGTAGTGGTTGGCGGGAAAACCTTTCGGGGGGCAACCAACATCGGTATCCGTCCCACCTTCAACGGCGCGCGTCTCCAGCAAACTATTGAAACACACTTGCTGGATTTTGAGGGGAATCTGTATGGACAGGAAGTCCAGGTCCAATTCCTAAAGCGTTTGCGCGGGGAACAGCGCTTTGAGAGCGTGCAGGCCTTGATTGCCCAGATCCATCAGGATATTCGCCTTGTTCGGGAGGTGGTTGCGTTATGAAAGCGTATCTCGATTTGATGCATCATGTGCTAGAACACGGTAGTGACCGCCACGACCGCACCGGGGTGGGCACGCGAGCGGTCTTTGGTTACCAAATGCGCTTTAACTTGCAGGAGGGTTTTCCCCTCCTAACCACGAAAAAATTACACCTACGTTCGATTATCTACGAATTGCTGTGGTTTTTACGCGGCGAGCATAACGTGCGCTGGCTGCAGGAGCATAACGTGCATATCTGGGACCCTTGGGCAGATGAGCAGGGAGCGTTGGGGCCGATTTACGGGGTGCAGTGGCGCGCCTGGGAGGGGCCGGACGGCAGCACAATTGACCAGTTGGCACAGGTGGTGGAGACTATCCGCACGAACCCACATTCCCGCCGGATGCTGGTGAGCGCCTGGAATGTGGCAAAACTACCTGAAATGGCGCTGCCGCCCTGCCATGTGATGTTTCAGTTTTTTGTGGCCGATGGGAAACTTTCTTGCCAAGTGTACCAGCGCTCGGCAGATATTTTCATCGGTCTGCCGTTCAACATCGCTTCTTACGCCCTGCTGACAATGATGACTGCCCAGGTTACCAATTTGCAGCCCGGAGATCTAGTACATACGTTGGGCGATGCACATTTGTATCACAATCATTTTGAGCAGGCGCGTGAGCAATTGCGCCGTGAGCCCTATCCCCTACCCCGTATGCGCTTGAATCCGGCGGTGGATGACTTGTTCTCTTTCCGCTATGAGGATTTTAGGCTGGAGGGTTACCAGGCGCATCCACACATCAAGGCGCCGGTGGCAGTGTGAGGGGTAGTTAGGTAGTTTGGTAGTTAGGTAGTTGGATAGTAGGGGCGAAACATGTTTCGCCTGTACCCCGTAGAAGCGAAAGGCGTTTCGCCCGTACCCCGTAGAAGCGAAAGGCGTTTCGTCCTCTACCTCCGCACGTTTGACAGCGAGCAGCGAACAGCGGTCAGGTAGTCAGCAAACAGCCGTCAGCGGGCAGGTGGTCGGGTGACAATTGTTGATAGAGAAGCCCTTTTTGGCTATGCGCAGTGGCTGGTTGGGTAGTTTGATAGTTGGGTAGTTGGGTAGTTTGATAGTTTGATGGTTAGTCGGCTTGCCGGTTGGCGATGACCGCTGGTACCTGTTTATGCAAATTGAATTTGTGATTGCCGTAGATGAAAATGACGCCATCGGTGCGCAGGGGCAAATTCCCTGGCGTGTACGTGCCGATTTGCGGCGTTTCAAGCACCTGACAATGGGACATCACATCCTGATGGGGCGTCGCACCTGGGAAAGCCTGCCCGGCCCGCTGCCGGGACGTGTCAACCTGGTGGTAACGCGTCAGAGGGACTACGTCGCGGCCGGGGCAATCGTATGTGCCTCCCCACAAGCAGGCGTCGAGTTAGCGCAACAAGCCGGGGAAAGCACACTGTTCGTTATCGGGGGGGCACAAGTGTACAACGCGCTTTTGCCGCTGGCAAAGCGCATCTATCTGAGTCGTATCCACACCCGTAGTCCACAGGCAGATACCTTTTTCCACACTGATTTCTTACGGCCTCCTGTGTGGCGTTGTGTACAGCGTGAGCAGGTGCCCCCTCAGGCCGAAGACACCTGCGGACACACGTTCGAGGTGTGGGAACGCGTGGTGTCATGGCCTGATGATGCTGCTTACAAGAAGGCTGCTTGAACAAATCAGTTCGTGGAAACCCTTTGGGCTGGAGGGGTAGCGGAGGGCAATGTCCTCCGCCACCCCTTTCTCGAACTGAGGCAGGACTTCAGTCCGACTCATCACCTCCAGCGTGCTAAATATCGGAACGTTGAAAAGCCCAGAATCACCGCGGGATTTCCTTGACAAAATCCATCACCCGCGTATAATCTACCCAACATCATATCCGTAAAGACTGTGAAGAGGACGAGTACTCGCTGAAACGACAGCACAGAGAGCCGGGGCAAGGTGAAAGCCCGGCCTGCACGCCGGCGACGAATGGCCCTCGGAGTTGCAGGGCGAACAGGATTTCCCAGTAGCCCGCGCCGGAGTTGCCACCGTTATCAGGGCAAAGCAGTTCGGCATATCGCCCGACTGCCATTGAGTGAGGCTGGCCTTACCTTTTACCCCGTCGCATCACCGGCGGGATTTTCGGTTAAAGGCCCCTAATCGGGGTGGCACCGCGGACGCCCAGGCGTTCGTCCCTACTTTTGGGACGGGCGCTTTTTTTGTTAACCGCAAACACAGTCTACCCGTCAATACATTCTTCAATGTGCCGCTGTAACGTTTGTAGCGGTACAACCAATCCTACCCACCAGGAGGCATCCTATGAGCGACCACATCCGTGTCCAACTTTCCGAGAATGATATTCCCAAATATTGGTACAACATCAACGCCGATATGCCGGTTCCCCCCGCGCCAGTGCTCAACCCGCAAACGCTGGAGCCGGTCACCCCGGAATTTCTATCGGTACTGTTCCCGATGAGTATCATCCAGCAAGAAGTAAGCACCGAGCGTTATATTGAAATCCCCGAAGAAGTGCGCGAAGTGTACAAGTTATGGCGGCCGACCCCCTTGCTACGCGCCCGCCGCCTGGAAAAGGCGCTGGACACCCCGGCGCACATCTACTACAAGTATGAAGGAGTTTCTCCCAGCGGAAGTCATAAACCCAATACTGCCGTTGCGCAAGCCTTCTACAACAAAATTGAAGGCACCAAGGCACTGACCACAGAAACCGGTGCCGGACAATGGGGCTCGGCGCTCGCATTTGCGGGCGGCATCTTCGGCCTAGATGTAGAAGTCTACATGGTCAAAGTGTCCTACCTCCAAAAACCCTACCGGCGCATCCTCATGGAAAGTTACGGTGCCAAGGTCTACCCCAGCCCCACCGACCACACCGAGTACGGCCGCTCTATGTTAGCCAAATATCCCGACAGCCCCGGTTCGTTGGGGATTGCCATCTCCGAGGCGGTTGAGGTGGCCGCTAAATCCGGTGGGGCTAAGAAATACAGCCTAGGCTCCGTGCTCACCCACGTACTCACCCACCAGACGGTCATCGGGGAGGAGGCCCTCAAGCAGATGGACCTGGTGGGTGAATACCCCGATGTGGTCATCGGCTGTGCCGGAGGCGGCTCTAACTTTGGGGGAATCGCCTACCCCTTCTTGCGACACAACCTGCAAGATGGCATGAAAACCCGCTTGTTGGCCGTAGAGCCGACGGCTTCTCCCAGCATGACGCGCGGCAAATACACCTTTGACTACGGCGATACCGCCCGCATGGCACCGGTGGTCAAAATGTACACTCTGGGACATGATTTCGTGCCGGCACCCATCCATGCCGGCGGCCTGCGTTATCACGGCATGGCGCCCAGCATCTCCGCCCTGCTGGATGCTGGTTATCTGGATGCGATTGCCATTCCACAATTGGATACCTTCGAGGGTGCGCTGCTCTTTGCCCGCAATGAAGGCATCATGCCAGCGCCCGAATCCGCTCACGCCATACGCGCTGCTATCAATGAAGCCCTGGATGCCAAAGAGAAAGGGGAAAAGCGCGTTATCCTGTTCAACCTATCGGGGCACGGCCATTTCGACCTGTCCGCCTACGAAGCCTATCTAAGCGGCCAGTTAGAAAACTACGAATACCCTGCCGAAGCCATCCAAGATACCATCTCGCGCTTGCCACAGGTCAACCTGTAGGGGTGTTATCTACGCCCTCGGAGGGGAGCATTCCCCTATAGGGTACACGGAAAATTCAGAGGCCCGTTTTCTTCGAGAAAACGGGCCTCTGGAGTAGCAAAAACAGGGGGGAGCGACGACGCTTACACTTCCCCAAACAAAATCACCTGTATGTTTTGGTTGGTCACCACAATATCCTGGTTGCTCAACTGACGCTCCACCTGCCCCAGCACGTAGCCTCCGGCCAGCGGGACATCCTGTCCAAGCACGGCCTGCACCACAGCAAATTCCCGGCCGGGGTCGGCATCCATCAGCATTTTCCAGGCGATATCTACCAACACCAGCCCAAAAACCGGACGGGCTTTTCCCAGCCCAGCCAGTGCTTTTGTGGTTGCGCGCTGTGCGGCACGTTGACAGGCTTCCGCGCTGCCCACCATCAGGTAACTGCTGCTGCCATCCTTTACCGGCATATTCATCCGCAAACTGCCATCCGCCTCCATTCGAATCGGGGAACGAATCAACAATTCACCTTCTCTTTGCGGCTGCTCAATACCCAGCGGATACAAACGCACCAATTGATTGAGCGGTGGAAACAGCCAGTCGCGGGATTCATAGCCTAGAATTTCGGCATATTTTTCGGAGGCCGGTTTGTTGTCTATCGTGCGGATCCAGGCGCCGCGCGAATGAGTTACATCCATCAGCGTACCGATGGGCTCCCAACCGTGCGCGCCGCCCACACCCAGGACAAACGGGCCTTCCAACAGTGCTGCGGCCAGCCCTCCCGCGCCCGACAAACCACCTCCAATCTGTATTGAATAACCACGGTAAAAATCACTACCTACCAGACCGCCGGCCATCTGAAACCCACGCGGTAACAATTCGGCAAACAGTGCTCCTCCCTCTTGCAACCCATCCGCGAAAGTTAGCAGTGCCCCACCGGTTTGTTCATGCAAGTTGAACTCATCGACCAGCGTTTCGATAACACTTCGGCTATCCTCAGAAAAGCCTGGCCACCAGTTGGCACGTACCTGTACATTTGAACCGGCCAGCAGGGCTACCAGCACCGCGCGTGAGACCTGACCATCGGGGGAGAGAATCGCCGGGGTGCTGAACCCCAATAACGGTGTATTTCCCAACATGGCGGCCGCACCCGCCAAAATTTCCTGGGCATTATAGGTCTGTGAAAAAATCACAATCCCCAAGAACGCCGGAGCGCCCGTCAATTGCTCCAACGCCTGATGGGCGGCTTGCTCTGCAGCAGCATGTGCATTGAGCAAATGAGAGTTTCCCACCGCGGCTGCAAGTGTCATGCTTCCTCCTGCGTGGTTTCTGCCACGGGAACGGTAAAGTGAAAGGTAGTTCCCTGGCGGAACTTGCTTTCAAACCAGATTTTTCCACCCTGCATTTCAACCAGGGTCTTGGTAATGTTCAGCCCCAGGCCGGTACCCGGCGCATTGCGGATTTCCTCATCTTCGGCGCGGAAGAACTTGCTAAAAATCTTATGTTGATCTTCTTCCTTGATGCCAAAGCCGGTATCCCGTACGGACACATGCACCACATAGGGGGCACCTTCCTCATCCCAACGATTGGGCACGTGCTCGGCAGTAATATACATGCTGCCACCATTAGGAGAATATTTGTTGGCGTTGCTGATCAGGTTGGTCAATATCTGAATCAACCGCCCGCGATCGGCCCAGACATCCGGCAGATCATCCGGCACTTCAATAAAACTCTTTTGCTCCTTAGCGTCAATTTGCGCCTGAAGCGAGCGCACCACCTCCTGAATTAATTTTCCAATGGAAACGGTGGCAAAGGACAGGCTCAAACGCCCAGCCTCAATGCGTGCAATATCTGCCAGATCGGTGACCAGGGCTTGCATGCGCTCAATATTGAAGCGAATGGTATTGAGGAAGTTGGTCTGGGTATCGCTCACCGGACCAACCGCACCGGCCAGCAACAGGTCGGTATAGCCACGAATGGCCGTCATGGGCGTCTTCAATTCATGAGAAACCATGGAGACAAACTCGCTCTTTGCCCGGTTGGCCTGCTCCACCGCAGTATACAGTTGGGCGTTGGAAATAGCAATGGCTGCGTGATCTACCAGACGAGCGATAAAGGAAGCCGCTTCTGCCTGAGCGGTCATCTCTTGCACGCTCTCCAATACAATTAACCCTACTACCTGAGTCTCCCGGCGGATAGGCGCCACGACCTGGCTTCTGGCGCCTAGCAAAATGCCGGCGCTTGACTCGTCCAACAACAGCCACTGCGGTTGACCACTTTCGATGGCCTCCAACAGTGTAGGATTATCTAGCGGGTAATATTCATGCTCATAAGGCTGAAGTTCGGCCTTGTACCCCTCGGAGACCATAATCCGCAGTTGTCCTTCTTCTAACACGCCAATCAAACCGGCCTCGCAGCCAGCCTGACGCATCGCCCAAGAAAGCGTAATGCGCATTGCCCGGCGCACATCCAAACTGGCATTTAATTCACGGTCAATGCGCTGCATTACCGAAAGTTCTTCCACTCTGGCGGCCAAAGCCTGATCGGTCATGGTATACAGGCGGGCATTTTCATAAGCCACAGCAGCCTGACCGGCAAAGGCCATCAATAATTCCTGGTCTTCCACCGTAAAGGGCATACCGTTACGCTTGTTGATGACCTCAATCACGCCGATAACATCCTCTTTGACGATCATCGGCACCACCAACAGGGATTCGGTGCGGAAACCGGTTTGTTCGTCCGCCTTATCAAACCAATCTTTACTGCGCAACACATCATTGGCAATCACCGGCTGCCGGGTGATGACCGCCTTTCCGACCAGCCCGGTACCCGGCGGCAAGCGCTGCCCTACTAAGTTGCTGGCTACCGGCCCAACGGTCACCTCAAAGACCAGTTCGTCTGTCTCCTCATCCACCAGAAACAAACTGCCAGCCTCACAATTGATAATATCCACCGCACTCTGCAAAACACGATCCAATAGCGGTGCCAATTCCAGCGTAGAGCCGAGGTCGCGGGCTACTTCGTTCAACGTTGAAAGTTGGCGGGCACGCTGCTCAGATTCTAGCAGTAAGCGAGATTTGATGATGGCGCCAGCCGCCTGATCGGCAATAGATTGCATCAGGCGCATTTGCTCGGCAGTGTAGGAAACCGAGATGTCACGACTGGCAAGGCTCAACACGCCAATGGTATCGGCACCGGCATTCAGCGGCACGCCCATCCAGGCAAAAATTCCGTCTGCCGCAGGCAAAACGCCCTGATTACGGCATTCCAGTTCGTAATCGGTAGTCACCAACCCCTGGCCGGTACGCAAGACAACCTGTTCCAAACCGCGGCCTTCCGGCAAGGGCTTATTCTCACGTTCGGAAATGCGGTCATCGTTCTCCAGGTAAAAAGCATAGTAGGAGACATTCGCCAATCGGTCACTGAGCAAAATCCAAAAATCACGCGCCGGGACAAGGCGGGTGGTTTGTGCATAGACCAATTCGTAAATATCGTCCAGATTGAGGGTAACGTTAACCCCCTGAGAAATGCGCGCCAGAACGTCCATTTCATACACCCGACGCTCCAGGTCGGCCACCACTTGAGAGCGTTCAATGGCCAGGGAAACCTGTCCACCGATATTCTCCAGGAGGGTAACATCCTGACTGGTATACGGTTCACCCGACCGGCGCCCCCCCATAGCAATCCAGCCAAGCAAGCCCTCACGTCCATTCAACGGCACAAAAAGGGATGCCCGCAACAAAGCCAGGCGGGCCTGTTCCTTGGCCAGTTTGATGGGGATGGAATCGCGTCCCTGCAGGAAAAAAATCTGCTGACGGCGGCCTGTAAGGTACTCTACCAGCCCACTATTGGACGAAAAGCGCAAATCGGTTGTCGGCCTTCCAGATTCATCGGATGTGGGCAAATACATGCCAGCCAGGGAGTCATACAAGAAAATGTGTAGATACATTGGCGCAAAGGTTTCATTCAGCATGGTACGTAACCACGCCAAAATCTCCTTGCTCTCCATCATTTGTGTCAATTGACGAGTAAACTCATCTGCCCGGCTACGAAGTGCTTCTTGCCCACGAAAGAAGAAGCGGTCAATACGTTCCTGCAACCATAAACGCATCGGCTGCAAAAGCACAGCCAGGAAAAAGACCAACATGCCGACCACATAAGGGTTCGTAGCCCCCAACTGTCGCCCGGCAATCAGGCTCAACCCACTGACAACAAGCGCATACCCGGCTACGGCCAACACCGTCAACGTGGCATACAATGCCGAACGGCTCAGCACCACATCAATACTGAAAAAACGGTAGCGCAAGAGATTATAGGCCATGACCAGCGGGAAAATCGCGGTAAAGAGCAATAGAAAGGGAGAAAACCGCCAGGCAAAAAAGAAATCTCCCAGCACCCAAACAACCAGCGGCCCAAAGGACAACACGGCCCCCCAAATCGCCAGGCGCGCCTGTTCGCGGGCCATGGGCGATTCAGCCTGATAACGCTGCAAAACCATAACCGTCAGGAAAAATATCGCCCCCAGGCTGAAAAACACGTACAAAATTCGCCAAGCAGTCACATAGGCCAGCGGGTGCGCCAAATCAAACAGTGTCGGAAAAGCATACAGAAACAACCCACCCCCTACCGCATAAGGCACCCAGTGCAACCAGGGAAAACGTACGGTCACGGGAAGATCTACCGGAAAGTACAACCCCAGGATAATGAGTCCCGCGCCTGCCGCTCCAATGGCAGCCGTCCACAACACGGTGAACGTATGCGTTGTGGCCGTATCAAAAAACACACCCAGGAAAACAGCCACTGAAACCGCGAATAGGCTAAAGGCACGCCCATCTACCGTGTGCCGTCGCAAGACAAAAATCCACACCGCCGCCCCCAGGTACAACAGACCAATCAAATAAGGAAGGAAGAAATAAACGACTCGATCCGGCACCGGGAAAGTTTGCAAAACTACCGGTAAGGTGCGCAAACTGCCATCGCCGCTGCGAATGCCCAACAAAACCTGTTCCCCCGGCCGATATTGAGAAAGGACGCGTTGCATTTGGACTGCGTTGGTCACAGGTTGGCCGTTAATTTGCAACAATTGGTCATCTAAGCCCACGCCTTGGGTATGCGCCGCCCAGAGAACATCGTCTGTGCTCGGCCCCAACTCATTGAAATGCATGGTTTGCTCAACAAAGGCACCGATAAAAGGCGTCTGCATCCATCGCCAGGCATTAAGCGGCGCAAACAAATAAGCGAACAAGCCCAGGCCTACAGAAATCAACACCAGACCTCTGGCTATCAGGTCGGAAAAATTGCTTTTTTTATTGACATTGGAGAAGACTTTGGAATCCAGCATAAACGCGTCCAAGCAAATCTAGAAAACGGATTGAGTGGGTTCTATTTTACCCGATAAATGCTCACCCATTGTAACAAGAAGGTTCTTTTTTCATACCGAGCGGATGAAACATTTCTAAGAACAGATTTCTCTACTTCCTTTTGAATTAAGACCATCCCAGGGGAACAAAACCGGACTTCCGAGGGGTTGCTGGCGCAAAGCGCCCCAAAATTTCTGCCCCCCAGGGTGGGGCTTCCAGCCCGTCCCGCAATGCGTTGGGACATTGGGCAACCCGCTGCCAGGCGCAACACAGGCAAAGCAATCCCCTCGCCCTACGTTGAGCATCCAGTTGATCACTACTCCTCATTACCAGAGAAACGGCGCACATAATCTTCCACTGCCGCCATGTGGCCCACATCTCGCCGCGCCTGCTCCGAAAGATACCATTTGTGCTCCAAAACCTGGCAATAGGTTTCCACCGGTGAAAAATTGTTCGTAGCAATAAAATCCTGCAAACGATTCAACACCGGCCGATAGACCTGATCCAGCCACGAAAACGCCGCGACGTTCAACGGCACGCTGCGATTAAGGCGCTGTGCCATATTTGCCTGGTATTCCCGAATTTCGTTCATAATTTTACGGGCTTGCTGCTCCTCCGCTTCCAGGCCGGTAAGACGCAGCAACTGCTCACGGTGAAAATTGCGGTCAACCACCAAAGCGCGCATACGCAACTTATCTCCTTGCTCGGTAGGGCGAATTTGCAACTCACCTACAGAAAACCCCAGGCTATTAAGCATACGAATGCGCTCTTGAATGCGATAGCGTTCGTCCGGGGCAATCACCTCCTCATGCGTGATTTCTTCCCACAAGCGTTGGTAGCGCTCCAAAATCGAGCGTGGAGTATCAAAAATCGGGAATCCCTCCGGCAACAAGCGCGAAGTCGCCAAATCGGCCAGATCACCACCGATGTTTTCCTGCATAATCTTCAAATCCTGAAAGCGCATAATGGGCGTCAGTGGTTCGTGCTTTTCGGCCGTTTCCGCATCCACCAAATAGGCTTGCAACGTGCCGGCATCTCGACGGAACAAGGTATTAGAAAGGGAACAATCTCCCCAATAAATTCCCGCCAGATGTAACTGCACCAACAAGCCGGCCATGGCGTCCAGCAAGGAATCCTGGTAAACACGCATCGCAGGGTCTATAAACAAGGTTCTGTAAGGCAAAGAATAATCTAAATAACGGGTAATAACCACGCTGGTCTCGCCCCATTCATGCTGGATGTGGGCATGTCCAACCGGCTCAACAACCGGCAGGCGGGCTTCTTCCATTTGCCGCAACAACTCATATTCATGCTCCGCCACCCCAACCGGCAATTCTTTGACGGCATACAAACGCCGGTCATAGCGCACAAAGACTACCGCATGGCGCGACAGACCACGCGGCAAATCCTGTATCCGCGAGGAGTGCTGCGGCCATTGCGCCAGGGCATACTCCCAGGGCAAATCCAAAAAATCCGGATGTCCAGGACGCAAAGACAAGGTTATGCCCGCATGCGATTTTTTTTCAGGAACCGCTGAAGTGCTCATGTCTCCCCTCTCTGCAACCAGGCACCACGTTCCTCAACGTACGCCAGGCTTTGATGCCGGAAGTAAGTGTTATACAAATCGGCATAATGCCCACCTTCTCGTTGCAACAACTGCTCATGCGTGCCTTCTTCGATAATTTTCCCGTGATCCAACACCAAAATACGGTCGACGGCCTTAACCGTAGACAAGCGGTGCGCAATCAAAATGCTGGTCGTGTTGTGCAAAATGAGGTCCAGCGCCTGCTGGATTTGCTTTTCAGTAAAGGGGTCAATGCTGGCTGTGGCCTCATCCAAAATAAAAATTGTTGGTTTTTGCACCAATACACGCATCAACGCCACCAATTGGCGTTGTCCCATCGAAAGTCGTCCACCGCGTTCACCCACTTCAGTCTCCAGACCATTGGGAAGTGTTTCTAACCACTCGCCATTGCCAACCTGCATCGCCAAGGCAGTGATTCCTTCCAGTGAGGCCTGGGGGCAGGCATAGCGGATATTTTCAAGCACCGTACCGGAAAACAAAAATGGGGACTGCGACACAATGCCCAATTGCTTCCGATAGGAAAGCAAATCCAGCGAACGAATATCCCGGCCATCCACCAGGATACGTCCGGCCTGAAATTCATAAAAGCGCGCTACTAAGCGAGCAATCGAAGACTTACCCGCGCCGGTATGCCCTACCAGGGCGATGCTTTCACCGGGGTGAATGTGCAAGTTGAAATTCTCTAAAATGGGTTCGTTATCCGCATAGCGAAAATCAACGTTTTCAAAGCGGATATCCCCACGCAATGCCGTCTCTACCGGCTGGTTATCGCGCTGCTGTACTGCCGAGTCGGCATCCATCAGGGCAAAGACGCGTTCAGAAGCCGACAACCCCGATTGAATTTGCGCCCAAAAGGAAGATAGATTCAAAATAGGGAACCAAAAGCGGTCTAAACTGCTGAGGAAAAGATACCAGGCCCCAACAGAAATCGTCCCAGCCAGGGTTTGCCGTCCCCCTACGTACAGTAAAATACTGGTTCCAATGCCCGAAACCGCGTTTAACGTAGGAAAGACCAATGAAAGCACAAAGCCACGCTGAACGTTAACGCGAAAAGATTGCCGATTAGCGGCATCGAATTCTTTATAGATGCCGGCCTCCTGACGAAAGTTTTTCGCCACCGCAATCCCACTGACCGTCTCCTTGATGGCCGCGTTGACATTTGCCATCGCCCGCATTCCTCGCCGCGTTACACTTCGGGCCAGGGAGCGAAAGCCCACAGCCAGCAGGAAAACGCCTGGCAAAAAAGCAAACAAAAGCAATGCTAAACGCCACTCGGTGCGCAACAAGACAACCGCCAGGATAACAGCCTGTACGATTTGCGCAACCAGGTCGGTAACCAGCACAACCACTTGCCCAAACTCGTTAGTATCCGATGTAATGCGAGAGACAATGCGACCGGATGAGAAACGGTCATAGAATGACAAATCGTGATGTGCCGCAGCCCGAAAGGCATCGGCACGCAACTTTAAAATTACATCGCCAACGATGCGTTGCGTAATCCGGCGGCGGAGCCAATTCGCCCCCCAGTTGATGATGCCGGTACTCAGCACGATGGCAACCAGCAACCACATGAGTGTCGCGTCCATAGAGGCAGCCATGGCGTCCACACCGCGTGCCACAACAACGGGCAGCGCAGCACCACTCAATGCCAGTAAAATCACCAAAGCGCTGACAGCCCCCAAACGACGCAAATGGGGGCCAAAATAGGACGCCATGCGGTTTATCAACTCACGGTCGGTATATTGCCGGTCGTAGGCTTCGGTATCTAATCCAGAGAAGAAACTCATAGCAATCAGTTCGTATCAAAAATCTGCCGATAAGCCGGAGAAGTGCGCATCAAATCATCATGTGTGCCAACGGCTATCAGACGGCCCTTGCGAATGACGAGAATGATATCCGCCCAACGGATTTGTGAAAGGCGATGGGTGATGATGAACATGGTGCGTCCATGCGAGGCGGCTGCGATGGCTTGTTGAATTTTATCTTCCGTGGCGCTATCTATGGCGCTGGTAGAGTCGTCCAGTACCAGGATACCCGGATTGGTCAAAAAAGCGCGCGCCAGCGCCAAACGCTGCCGCTGACCGCCAGAGAGGGTAACGCCGCGTTCTCCGATAATCGTATCATAACCGTTCTCAAAAGAAAGGATAAATTCGTGCGCCTGTGCGGCCTTAGCAGCCGCAATAATTTCCTCACGGCTGGCATCGCGGCGGCCAAAGGCGATATTTTCAGCAATGGAACGTGAAAACAGGAAAATATCCTGCTCTATGAAAGAGATTTGCCCGCGCAGTGATTCAAGTTGCCAATCGCGCACGTCCACCCCATCCACCAACACCTGCCCGGAGGCCGTATCATAGGTGCGGTTGATCAGGCGCGTCAACGTGGTTTTGCCGGCGCCAGTCTGTCCAACAATGGCTACTGTCTGGCCGGGTTCTACGCGGAAGGAAATACCGTCCAGAACGCGCACACCATCGGGGTAGGCAAAGGAGACATCCCGAAATTCCACCGAGCCTTGAAGAGGCGCGGCATATCCATCCAGGTTTTGGTCCAGATTATTTTCACGGTTGATAAGTTCCAGGATGCGACGTGCGCCGGCCAGCCCAGAGGAGACCTGTGAATAAGCGAACAGCGAAACAAAGGTCGGGAAACCGAAAAGTTGGAGCAAACCGAAATAAGCCACCACATCCCCCACCTGCAAAGCACCTTGCCGGAACAGGTAAAGGGCATGCAACAGTCCACCCGCATCCGCCAGCCCCATGAGAAGCAAGGGAATGAAACGGGCTTCGATATCTCCCTGGCGTACAAAAGCATTCCGAAAACGCCGGGCGTTACGCTCAAATAGCCCAATCTCATGGTATTCCTGCGCCGCGCCCTTCACCGTCTCTACGCCATCCAGGGCTTCGCTCAGGCGGGTGTTGAGATACCCAAAGGCTTGACGTACCTCGTCAGTAACCGGACTGAGTTCATGCAGATATTGCCACAAAGCCACAGCGTACCCCAAAATGAACAACGCTGGCGTAAGCATCAAAGCCGGGTGATAACGCGGGGCAAGCACCAACGGCATAAGTAAGAAATTGGCCGAGCCGATAACCAGGTTCACCCCAGGGCTAAACATCAGGTTGATTTCACGCACATCGTTAATGGCCCGCGCCATGGTATCTCCCACCGGCTGCAGGCTGTGAAAAGTCATGCTCTTGCCAAGCAAACTGAGATACAGTTCATCGCGGATATCACGTTCCAAATTTTGGCCAATGAGTTCTGCGCCAAAATTACGCCCTAATTGCAACACACCGCGCACCACTTGAGAAAGCGCCACAAAAACGGCCAGTGAAAGCATTTGCTTCACAGCATCCGGGGCATGTGCCAGCGCTACGCTGAAGGCTCTTCCAATGTAAACCGGCACGACGGCCGCCAAAGCAGCATTACCAAAGGCGCCAACAAGCATCATGAGCACCAAATACCAATAGGGCAATACGTGCTGTATCAACCAGCGCGCGGGGGAACTCCTCCTAAACTGACGTTGTGTGGAAAGCGTGAACTCAACCAAGTCAGATCTCATCGGGAAAAGGCAACATAGCAGCGATTTTATACGGCCCGTAGCGAGGCAAATCTTCGGGATGCACGTGCCGCAAACGTTCGGAACGCGGGCTAATCTGGTAAACCCCACCATTACGGTGAATCAACGGAATGCGCCGGCGCTTCTGGATACAAATCTGGCGGGTATGTGCCGAATGCGCCGCAAAATTTTCGCGCTCCTGGGGATAATGCCTAAAAATACGTTCGTAGGTAGTAATAAATTGCCGGACATAAGTGGAGGTAACCCTCTGCAAATTATTTGCTACCCAACAACGATCGGCATATTCCAGGTAATACGAAAGCCCCAAAAACGTCTCATGGGAATCCAGATAAGGGTAAAAGGGAAAGGCACGGCAGGTCAAGGAGCGAAAATTGCGTTGACAGGCGGTATGTCCCAAGCAAGCAACCAACACCTGCCCATCGGGCGTTTCCGCCTGCAGGTCTGCGGTTTCCTGTGGGTCATCAGATTGCCACAAATGCCACAAATCAGTCTTTGAAGACAGGTAAGCCCACTCTTTCAGGTAAACGGTCGGCACGGCATGGCGAATATCACAACAAAAAGGGATACCACCTTCATTGTAAGGCGCACACTTGCGCCCACAATCCAGGGCCGTTATGGGGGCATCAAAGCCCTTATAAAGAATTTCAAAATCTATCATAAGAACAATCCATTCATCCACTACGGGGGAGGAACAAGACGCCGAGAGAAGAGGATACCACAATTGTGGCATTTTCACGATATTCCGCGGTAGTCAACCGGGACATTTCAATTCTCGGACATTAGGTTCTGTCAAAAAACAAGTTTCCTCCCTCGCTGCCATTGCAAGCGACTTCACAGCACTGCTGGCGCTGCTCAAACAGAAAGAAACAAAGCAGTTTTTTGGCAAGACGTAGGACAGGCTTTCTAGCCTGTCCGCAGCCTGGAAAGGCTGCGCTACAAGACAAATTCTCAGGCGCTCAACATTGGCTTCTGCTAAGTTTCTTAGTAGCAAGGGGAGTTTTTGATTTGCAATCCTTTAGCATATCCCCACCTGGGGGTGCCTGGGAGCACCGACCTCCAGGTCGGCACGTTGGGGAAGTCCCAGAACCTTAACGCAAAATCGCTAAAGCGCGAAGGTATCATAGTAAGACTGAAGTCCTGCCTTCGTTCGTGAGATAGGTAGCGGAGGACAATGCCCTCCGCTACCCATTGGGATGCTAGTTAAAAGGGCTGCCACAAACGAAACAGTTTTGCGTTATGAAGCGACAATCCATCATAATGTAGGCAATTTAAGAAAAAAGGTTGCGGGGATGGTTCATTTAGCGCCCCAAATATGTGGGACATGTCCCCATTGAATGTAGGACGCCTGCAACGTCCCCCCCATCCATGCGCAGATTCCAGCCATAACCAAATGTCACTGCGAGGAGCCGCTTTGCGGCGACGAAGCAGTCTCCTTGCTTACCAGGGGAAGACTGCTTCCCCTACGCTTTGCTCGGGACAGGCG
>DAOTZN010000272.1:0-4760 GCA_034434095.1 Anaerolineales bacterium | reverse complement strand
ACTTCTCGAAGCCAGCCGCCCGAATGTTTTCCACCGCCCGCCGGTTCCAATCCAAGCGGGTGGCGCTGCGTCCAATGACCTGCAGCAGGTGTGGATTGACCGTCTGTATTCCCATGCTGATGCGTCGAATGCCCAGGGCGCGCACAGCGCGCAGTTTCTGAGGGTCGGCAGCAGCGATTTTTGGGGTCGTCTCGATGCTGATTTCCACCGTAGAGGGCAGGTCAAAATAACGGTGGACGGCCGCCACTAAGCGGGTCAGTTGAGAAACCGGCGCAATCATCGGGGTGCCGCCCCCAATATCAAAGCCGGTCAACCGGCGGGGACCAATCGCCCGATGCCACAAGGCAAATTCTTCCATGAGTAAATCGAAATAAGGGGTTTCGCTCTCCTGACGAGTGGCGGGGTCAACCACGGTGTATTCACAGAAACCACAGCGTGCCTCACAAAAAGGGATATGAACGTACAGGCCGATGCCATCCAGTGCTTCCCAGGCCCGTGGTGCCAGGGCTTGCTGTTCGCGGCGCGGCACGAGATAAGGGCGCATGGTGGTCACGTGGGCGATGGGATAGGCGGTGTTGGCAATGTGATGCTGACGCAAACCGGCGGCAAAGACATCGGCGGGATCGAAGGCCGTTTGGTCGAGTAGGGAGGGGGTGTTCCAGGGTAACATGGGGAGTCTCCTTTGGCTATTAGTGTATTTGATACACAAAGTATAGTGTATCAAATACACTTTGTCAAGGGGCAAAAAAAATCCCATTGGGAAACCCCCTGCAAACCCCATCAGGGCGTTAAAAAGTTGTATTCTTCTGATACGCCGTGACAAGAAGAGCCCGTTTCCTGGAAGAAAACGGGCTCTGGCATTCGGAATTTTCCAAATCTAGGGATGTCCGTGCCCACCGGGCATGGTAGGCATGGGCGTGTGACCGGGCATCGGCGAAGCCTGCGGCGTGTGGCCGGGCATCGGTGTGTGACCGGGCATCGGCGAAGCCTGTGGCGTGTGGCTGGGCATCGGTGATGGCACAGGTGTATTGCCGGGAGCCGGATACGGATATGCTCCACCGGTCATCCCCTGTGGGTTTCCAAGTACAATCAACCGTTCGGCCTGCAAGCCATTTTCACCAACCCTGGCCTGAACGTTGACCATTGCACCAGGGGCAGGGGTACCTTCAATTTGGGTGTTTTCGGCAAGGGACAACCTAAAGCCGGCCACTATCCATGTGGTGTCATCAAAAGCGGTGAGTTCTCCCTCAAAATTTACCTGTATCTGACGCTGCATTTCCACAACCGTCTGCACTTCTTCACGTCGGCGCTCTTGCAATTCGAGTTCTAACGTACGATGGGTCTCAGGATCAAGCGTCAAAAGCAGGCGAGTCTGTTCAAAGAAGCGCTTGGCCGGGTACAACACATCCCCAGGCAAGGCATTCGCCGAGGCGAAGTTGACGCCAATGCCACTGACAACGAGAAGTATCAGTATAAGTGCTGCCGTTGCAAAACGAGTGGTTGTTTTCATATCTATCACATCCTTTCCTGTGAGTAGGCTGATAAATTTCCCTACATAACGGGAGAATGCGGAAATAGATACGGCTTGTTTTGCGAATTGGTGATGTTCGGCTTCTTGCAACATGCGCTCTCGGCTGCGGTGGCGTGCGGCTTCGCTCGGCTGAGGCAGGCGCACCTCGGAGATGCTGCTGGCCATCTCCAACATGGGGCGCAAATCCTCGGCATACTGTGGAAAGCGCTCCAGGCAGTCTTCCACGCTCGCACCGGCACGCA
This sequence comes from Anaerolineales bacterium, assembly GCA_034434095.1. Taxonomy (GTDB): domain Bacteria; phylum Chloroflexota; class Anaerolineae; order Anaerolineales; family DRKV01; genus DRKV01. The sequence goes on along the minus strand of DAOTZN010000272.1, from coordinate 2,987 downwards.
GTGCGTTCAGGCTCTCGTCAAGTGCGGTATCAAAATCTCGTTCACCATTCATAGCAACCTTCCTTCTCGATGGCCCGGCGCAAGGCTGCCAGGGCGCGATGTTGCAAAGACTTAATCGCTCCTTCGGTTTTCTGCAAAAGACGCCCCATCTCGATGTTTGAACGCTTTTCGATGAACTTCCCAATAATGACTAATCGCTGTTCTTCTGTAAGATAATGCAAGGCCTGACGCAGACAATCTGCTGCGAGGTGACGTTCTGCTTCACGAGCCGGGTCGTCCTCACCGGAGACCAAACGCTCCTCCAGTGGCATTTGCCCGGCTTCTTTCTGTTGCTTGCGGTAATAATCCATCAGCCGATGGCGGGCAATGGTGTATAGCCAGGCCAACAGGGGCTTGTTCCCATATTCAAAGGAATCAATCTTCTGCACCATGCGGACGAAGACATCGGCGGTCAGGTCTTCTACGAGATCGGCGTCACGCAATCGCGCCGCAAAATAAGTGTAGATTGCACGATAGTAGCGGTCATGCAACCTCGTCAAAGCGGTACGCTCACCACGAGCGGCCTGTTGAATAAGAAGGAGTTCTTCATCCGAAGAGTTCATTTGCGCACTATTAACGAAGATTTTCTGCAAGAGATACGGCTTGAGATGTGATGATTCCCCCTGAATTTTTCGGGGGGAGGGCATCCTTAGGGTTACCCTCCCCCTCTGAAATTCCGCGTTAATCTACCCCAGGGCATTGACGGCATTCAACTCTTCAAACGCCTGGTGTAGACGCGCCTTGAAGGATTCTTCCCCCTTACGTAGCCAAACGCGTGGATCATAGAATTTTTTATTGGGCTTGTCCGGCCCTTCGGGGTTGCCCAGTTGCGCTTGCAGGTAGTCCTTCTTCTCCTGATAGTAGGTACGCACGCCATTCCAGAAAGCCCATTGCAGGTCGGTATCAATGTTCATCTTGACCACGCCATAGGAAATGGCCGCCTGGATGTCTTCTGGCGAGGAACCGGAGCCGCCATGGAATACGAAATTGATGGGCTTCTCGGCAGTACCGAATTTTTCTTGCACGTACCGTTGGGAGTTGTGCAAGATGATGGGACGCAGTTGCACGTTTCCGGGCTTGTACACACCGTGCACGTTGCCAAAGGCGGCCGCGATGGTGAACCGGTCACTGACCTTCATCAATTCTTCGTAGGCATAGGCCACTTCTTCCGGTTGTGTGTACAGGCGAGAACTATCCACATCGGTATTATCCACACCATCTTCTTCGCCACCGGTGACACCCAACTCAATTTCCAACGTCATCCCCATTTTGCTCATGCGTTCCAGGTAGCGCTTGGAGATTTCGATATTTTCCTTCAAGGGCTGTTCTGAGAGATCGAGCATGTGGGAACTGAAAAGCGGCTTGCCATGCACTTTGTAGAAGGCTTCGCCCGCATCCAGCAAACCATCAATCCAGGGTAACAGTTTTTTGGCAGCATGATCGGTATGGACGAGCACGCGCACACCGTACAATTCCGCCAGTTGGTGGATGTGGTGTGCCCCGGAAATCGCGCCTGCGATGCTGGCCTGCTGACCATCGTTGCTCAACCCTTTTCCGGCAAAGAAATGTGCACCGCCATTAGAAAATTGGATAATGACCGGTGCATTAACCTGGCGTGCCGTTTCCATAACTGCATTGACGGTGTTGGTGCTCACGACATTGGCAGCCGGTAAAGCAAATTGATGCGCTTTGGCATACGCAAAAACTTTCTGTACATCGGCGCCGGTCACCACACCAACAGGGATTTGTTCTTTGAGTGTTGTCATGAGAGTTCCTTTCTGAGTAGAAATTTACGCCACAAATGCCCCCGCTCAGTGAGCATTGCGAAGGCTTATCGCGATATTGAACAAGAAAATGAGAGCAAGCAGGCCCCATAAAACTTGTTGCCACAAGGTATCCAGGCTCAGCCCCACCCCCAGAGAAAAAAGCACACCGGTGAGATGGAAAAACCGGCCATAGGCATCCTGCTGCAAGACCATTCGCCAGCGCCCTGGACTACCCTGGGCCTCCCAAAAGGCATAACCCAGGGCGCTCAGGGCCAGGCTCAGCGCGAAAATCCATAGGGCATTGGTTGCCAGATGATACCAATCAATCAAGGGCATAGCGGCGTATCCTAACGGGAAAAGCGTTCTTCCTTCCAGACATCGGCTTCATTATGGTAGCCAGCCTGCTCCCAGAACCCCAATCGGTCATGGGATGTGAACTCCAGGCCACGCAGCCATTTGGCGCCCTTCCAGAAGTAAGGCGTCTTCAGGTCTTCCCGCCCCGGCAAATAACCGACCACACCACGTAACGGATAACCATGATCGGGTGTCAAGGGCTGTCCGTCAAAGTGCGTGGCGAGCAAGAAATTATCGGCCAACACCACCTCTAAGGGCAGGTTGGCCGTGAAGCCATACTCTGCGTGCTGAATAACATAGCGAGCGCTATCCTTCAGCACAATCAAGCCTTGCTCCACCAGCGTGCGCACCGAAACCCCTTCCCACACCGTGTCGAACTTGCTCCAACGGGTAACGCAATGGATATCCATTTTGATTTGGGTACGCGGCAATTGCTGAAATTCATCCCACGTCCAACGGCGTTCCTGCGCCACCTCTCCCCATACCCGGAAATCCCAGGTGGCCGGGTCAAATGGGGGCACCGGCCCATAGTGCAATACCGGGAATTTATTGGTCAGCGATTGTCCCGGAGGCAGGCGGCCTTCTTTGCGCACCGCCTCTTCTTGTTTCTTACGTTTCAAGGGATTATCAAACATATGCTTTCTCTTTCCTCAAAAGAACCAAGTATCTGATCTGAAAATAAACTTCTCATTAGGCTCGTGGCACCAGCTACTAAACGACCTCTGTGTTAGCCGAGCGCTCAGGTTATAGCACATTTTCATGCTTGGTGGTGAACAGAGTTCATGGCGACTTCTCAAAAATAGGGGAACCGACCATAGGGCACAATAA
>DAOTZN010000271.1:0-2218 GCA_034434095.1 Anaerolineales bacterium | reverse complement strand
TTTGGGCGCCAACGCTGGAAGCGTTATTGCGCCAGGCTGCTGAGGGAATGGGTGCCCTCGCGGGGGCGCACCCACAACCGGGTGCGCACCCACAACCGGGTGCGCACCTCACCCGAAAGGTCACGCTTTTGGCCCCGGATGCGGAGAGTCTATTGGTTGATTTTTTGGAAGAATTGCTCTACCTGATGACCGAAGAAGGTCTGGTTTTCGATGGGTTTGATTTACGGGTGGAGAGGCTGTCAGAAGGTTTCTCTCTGGATGCCACCTTAACAGGTGCGCCCTTGATGGCGCTCAAAAAGGAAATCAAGGCGGTGACATGGCATAATTTGGCCGTTCGGCGCAGTAAACGCGGTTGGGAAACCACAGTGGTTTTTGATGTGTAGCCCCGGTAGGGCTGAAAAGGAGGTTGCGATGGTGCGTTTACAGGACTTAAAGCGTATTAGCGATACCGAATGGGAAATTCCATCCACGTATCGCGGGGATATGCGGGTACCGGTACGTATTTTTGCCACAAAACGCCTGTTGGAAAAGGTGTTGGACGATAAATCGCTGGAGCAGGCGGTCAACGCGGCCACACTGCCCGGCCTGGTGGGGCAAGTGTTGGTTATGCCGGATATGCACCAGGGCTACGGGTTCCCCATTGGCGGGGTGGCGGCGACGCGTTACCCCGAGGGCGTGATTTCCCCCGGGGCGATTGGTTACGACATCAATTGTGGGGTGCGCTTGTTGGCCTCTCAAATTGAGTACGAGGCCGCCGAACCTTACATGGATCGGTTGGCTACCGCTTTGAACACTTACTGTCCCACCGGCGTGGGCAGTGAAGGCGTGTTGCGAGTGGATGAGGCCACCCTGGAACAACTGTGCCGAGAAGGCTCGCGCTGGGCGCTGAAGCAGGGTTATGCCACCGAAATGGATGTGCGTCGTACGGAGGAAGGCGGCTACCTGGAAGGTGCGGACTTCTCCAAGGTCAGTCCGCGGGCGCGACAACGTGGACGGTCGCAGATTGGCTCTTTGGGGGCCGGAAACCATTTTATTGAAATTGATGTGATTGAGGAGGTTTTTGCGCCTCAGGCAGCCGACGTGATGGGTTTGCGTGAAGGCATGCTCGCGGTGCAAATTCACTGTGGGTCACGCGGCTTTGGGCATCAGATTTGCTCTGACTATGTGCGCACCTTTCAGGGTGCAGTGCACCGTTACGGCATCGTCTTGCCCGACCGAGAATTGGTCTGCGCGCCGCTGGATTCGCCGGAAGGACAAGATTACCTGGGCGCCATGCGTGCAGCGGCGAACTTTGCCTTCGTCAACCGACAGATTTTAGCGCATCAGGCGCGCCTGGCCTTTGAAGATGTTCTGGCGGGCAAGGTGCATCGCTGGCATTTGCATCAGGTGTATGATGTTGCCCACAACATGGGAAAAATTGAGTGGCATGAGGTGGATGGTGAGCGTTTGCAAGTGTGTGTGCACCGCAAAGGGGCAACGCGCGCCTTTGGGCCGGGTTCTCCAGAAATTCCTCGCGAATATCAGGGGATTGGACAGCCGGTTATCATCCCCGGCTCAATGGGGACGGGCTCTTGGGTGTTGGTGGGGACCGCCGAGAGTATGCAGCGCTCGTTTGGTTCGACCTGCCATGGTGCCGGCCGGGTAATGAGTCGTAGCAAGGCCAAGCAGAGCATGCGTGGCGAGCATTTACGGCGTGATTTGGAGCAATCTGGAATTCGCGTGCGCGCCGGTTCGCTGCCCGGCCTGGCGGAAGAAGCGCCACAGGCTTACAAGGATGTGGATGAGGTAGTGGAGACCGTCAGCAAGGCCGGCATTGCCCGTAAAGTAGCACGCTTGCGGCCGGTAGCCGTGGTTAAAGGATAATCAGCACCTGAGAATTTATCGCCCCCTTGTATGTAAAATGGGTTGTGTAGGGGCGGCAGAAATGAAGTTTGCATTATTTCACCGCCCCCTCCACAATGGCGATTTCTTCCTCCGTCAACCCATACAATTCATACACCAGCCGATCTATCTCCGCTTCCAGCGCCGAGACGGTCGCCGAGCAGGTAGGAAAGCGTTCCGCCCTGGCGCATGGCAATGCGCTGTGAACCGGCAAAGTAGTACTTGGTCACAAGGCTGCCTTTTTTTTCGTAGAAATTGCCAATGAAGAACGTGGTTTGTCCATTCAACACCGATTTTATCCGATTGCCGTCGCCGTCATAGGTGAAAGTGGCGATGA
>DAOTZN010000270.1:0-4184 GCA_034434095.1 Anaerolineales bacterium | reverse complement strand
CATGTACGGCGATATCTTGAGTCTAACTACCGAAGGAGTCGCCACACCTGAATGGGATGCACCAGCAACTACACAGCCCAGAGCGTATGTGCAATTCTCAAACGGTGAATTGTTCAAATTGAATACGCACGGTGAAACCCGAATAGGTCGCTGGTCGCCCAATAATGATGTGGATATTGACCTGACACGCTTTGACGCAAAAAAATTGGTTTCGCGACTGCACGCTCGCATTGAGCGCCGTGCCGATGGTGTCTATTACCTGATAGATAACCACAGCACCAATGGCACCTACCTCAATGAAAAACGCTTAACGGTAGATACACCACACGCACTTCGCTCTGGCGATAAAATTGCTTTTGGAACGCTGCAAAACGGTATTCACATCTCGTTTTTAATCAAGTAAATCAATTTGTTCATTTTTCTCAAAGGAGTATTTTATGAAAAGTTCTTTACACACTTGGGCGCGCAGTTGGATTATGTTGTTGCTCGTGGTTCTCGTTGCGTTGCCCGTTTTTCCTGCTTCTGCGCAGCAAAAGACAATTGATAAAATCGTCATCACAAAACTAGATTATGAAAATTTCCCAGAAGTAAAAGTATATGCCATTTTGCGGAATGGCAACAATGAGGTTGTACCCGGCAGCGATATTGAGACGGGCATTGAAGTGCGCGAAGGTGGCTCACAGGTAGCGTATCAACATCAGCAAATTGCTGTTGGCGGCGAGGTGGTGTTCGTATTTGATGTTGGCGGCTCGCTTGGTTTTGGTGTTGGCACCCCACAGGATCGGCTCAATACGATGAAAGAAGTCGCGAAAAAGCATATTACCTCCATGTCGGAAAGTGACAGCGTGGGCATAATTTTGGTTACACCCGCTGGAGTGCAAACAGTTCAGCCATTAACCACCGATGCCAAGCTGGCATTCAATAACGTGGATAAATTGGCACTGCCCAACTTTGAAACAACCGCGCGCTCTTCAGGTTTATCCGGTATAAGTGAAGCAATTAAGTTGTTATTAGCCTCAACTGCACGCAATACGTTGGTGCAATCGGTTGTTTTCTTATCATCCGGTGTACAAAACAATACCGGTACAGCCACACCAGTCAAATTGGCACAGGATAATGGCATTTTTATTCATGGTGTGCTCGTGCGCAAAGATTTGAACGCCGATATCGTTTCACAAATCGCGCGCGAAACCGGCGGCACCTACGCCAATTATGCCGAAAGCCCGAATTCAATTGATGCCGTGTACGAATGGTTAAGCGCGCAACGTGAGCAAACAGTTTTCACGTTTCGTTCTGTATCCAACAGCCAATCGACCCGCAAAGTGCAAATTCAAACCAAAACCAATTTTGGTCAAGTACTCGACAGTCAGGATTACACGGTCAAATTAACGGCACCGAGTGTAGAAATTACATCGCCAGGACCAAATACTGAAATTAAGCGGCAAGCGGCGCGCTATGATAGCAATTTAGACGCTACCGAACCCACTTCGCAAGCCATTAGCGTGCGCGTTGCTTATCCGGACGGGTTCAGCAATCGCGCCGTTCAACAAGTCCAATTGGTGATTGATGGCAAGAAAGTTGGTACAGCCTTAGATTATCCGGGTAAAGAATTTACGCTCAACTGGGATTTAACGCCCTATCGCGCTTCTGCCGCCGTAAAAGTACAGGTATATGTAAAGGATGAACTTGGCTTTGAAAGCCTCAGCGCACCCGTGGATATTAACATTTTGGTGGTGATTCCGCCCACGCCCACGCCAATCCCTATCCGCGAAGATGGTGTGATTGCGGTTGATTTATGTGTTGATATGACCGGACAAGAACAAATTATCTGCCGTGTCCGGCAATTTTTCAGCAATACCTCGAATGTAGTTTCTGTGGCTTCGTTGCTGGTTGCCGTTGCCGCCGTAGTATTTGGGCTAACCAATCGCCGGGTGCGTGAAGCCGGTGTACAGGCAGCCGGGGCTATTCGCGAAACCTTAGTGCGCCTAACGCGCCCCGGCAACCTCGAACCGGGCGCATTCCTCGAAGTAGTGCGCGGTGATGAAACCTTAATGGGTAAACAAATTCCGCTATATGCCCGCACCGTTACACCTGCCGGGCGCAGCCCACAAGAGGCAGAATTGGTGTTCGATATGGCAAATGAGCGCAGCGTCGTCAGCCGCCGACACTGCGAGTTTCGCGATGAGAATGGGCAGTTTAAACTGCGCGACCTTGGCTCTACACACGGCACGTATGTCAACGGGATTCGTTTGCCCGAAGGTGGCGATGGTCAAGTGTTAGAGGAAGGCGACCGCATCGAAATCGGTCCGGCAGAGCGCGGTGGTGTTTTGTTGATCTTTCATGTTAGCGACACATTCCATTCGCCATCTGCTAATGACGGCGAACCCGATACACCATTTGAAGGTGAAGACGCAGAAAGCGTTTATAACACTAACCCCGCCTGGGAAGAGTAATTAGGACTGCAAAGGAGGTCACGTTTATGCCCGTACTCGACAATGGAACACAGGTTGGGCCTTTTGAGATTTTAGATGTCATCAAACGCGGCGGTATGGCGCAGGTGTACCACGCACGTCATCGCAGCACACAGACCGAGTTCGCCCTCAAAGTTAACCTGACAGATACGCGTGCGGCGCAGCAAAATAGCAACTCGCTACGTCAAGAAGTGGATTTGCTCACCAGTTTAAACTACCCAGGCATTGTGCGCCCACAGCTCATTCACCTCGAAGGTGCGCGCGAACCAGCCTACATGGCACGCGCTTCTCAAATTGACGGACAGCCGTGGTACTACGCCATGGAGTACCTTAGGGGTGGCTCGCTTGAAAAACATATTAAGGATATCGGCGCGCTGCCTTTCAACTTATCGGCTTTGTTGATGTGGCGCGTCGCCGCGACGTTAGAGTATTTGCACTCGCGCAAAGTGGCACACTTAGACATCAAACCCGACAACATTGTGCTGCGTTATCCTCTACGAAAACATGAACGTATCGAACCTGTGCTAATTGACTTTGGGGTCGCCGCGCGTATCACGCACCAAAATGCCTCCGGCGGCACGCTGATTACCATGTCGCCGGAGTACATCCGCAAACTACGCGGCGAATTGGACCCCCAAATTCCAATCGACTTAGAGAAGGTTGACATCTATGCGCTTGGCGTGGTTACTTACCGTTTATGGACGGGCAAGTACCCATTTGATGACATTACCAACCGCGGATTAACCAGCGCTATTCTCAATCGAACGATTCCTAATCCAACCCGTCTCAACCCCAATTTACCCAAACAGGCAGATGACCTAATGAAAGCATGGTTGTCTAAAAATCCCGCTGACCGCCCGAATTTAACAGAAATTCAGAAACAATTGCAGTACTTTACCGCCGGTATGAAGCGACTAGAAGAAGACCTGGCACCGCCGCAATCGAATAAACCAAAATTTTGGATATTTGGCGGCAAATAAATTCACACAGGAGAAGAATATACGATGCCTCCCTCACCTAAAAGTACCACATCTGCCAGTAATGGGAATATACTTGGTTCAGGTGAAATTCGTACCGCAAAGTACGAAGACCTCGGCGCAAACTTGAACTTGCGCCAAATGGAAGACCGCAGCGAAGCCACCAGCCTGACTACCGCCGCCGGATTAAAACTGCACGTTGCCTTCGTTGCCGATGGCATTGGTGGTAGCGGCTTTGGTCAAACTGCCAGCCAGACCGCGCTCGATACCGTGATGGCACATCTCAAACAAAGCCAGCAAACCGAGGTGGGCGCGCTACTGCGAGAAGCACTGCTGCAAGCACATGAACAAGTACGCCGTCGTGCCGGTGAAAACCCTACCTTGCGCACCATGGGGACGACTGCTACTTTAGCTGCCATCCATCAAAACAAATTGTACATCGCGCACGTTGGCGATAGCCGCGCGTATTTGATACGCGACGATAAAATTTTACAGCTCACCCTCGACCACACTTGGGGCAACGAGATGATTTTGCAAAAGAAGTTCTCGCCCGAGGAAGTCGCTAAGCACTCTAAACGCGAAGAATTGGCGCGCTATTTAGGACAACCACCACGTGTGCCATTGGTTGTAGATGTAGGCGTGCGCGCGATTCAACCGATGAACACGGACGCGCTGCCAACGGCTGCCGAACTGAATCCGGCGGGCTACCCTTTACTGCCCGGCGATGTGGTGCTGG
>DAOTZN010000269.1:0-2921 GCA_034434095.1 Anaerolineales bacterium | reverse complement strand
GATGGATAGTTGTCACCATCAATCTCCTTTACGGTTGCATCGTGCCAATCTGAAAATCATCGAAATCGGAGCGCGCCGGCACATCATTGCCAGAAACAATATACAAGCCTATTTTTCCGGGAGACAACACGCTTTCAGCAGTATAAATATCCAAATAGTGATTGTTAACATAAAACTCAAACCGGCTTTTACCATTCGAAATACGATGCTCAATCCGTATTTGGTTAACCGCATCACCACTCTGAATCGCGGTATTAGTCCCTTGTTTTAGCAATGTCCAACCGGATGACTGGTAATGAAAAATTTGATATTCTTGGTTTTGTGGCGAAATCAAGTATAAGTAGAGGTCATTCCCCGTATCATTCCTGGCAAAAATAATGCCATGCCGAACATCACTCCCTACGATGCGAGTAACACTGACCTTTACAAAGTAATTTCCTATAGTAGAGTCAAGTGTAAAAGGTGGTAAAACATACACCACCTTAGATGCTTGATAATGGTACAAGGCATATTGCCTATTAATAACCGAGGCAGAGCCTTTCGTAAAATCATCAACAAACACTGTCCAGTGCTTATCTGTGCTGAAGTCGTCCGTAAAAAGGGTCCACGTTTCTTGCTTAAAAAGCAGTGGTAAATACACTTTGCAACCTGTGGGCGGACAAGGAATTACGGTAGTTTCCGCCGTGGCGCGGTTATTGCTCGTATCTGGATCGTTGGTGGCAGCATTTACGTTCGCTGTATTGCTCAGGCTCCCTATAGCCGGCAGACCCACCGTCCCCCGGATCAGGATCTCTCTGCTGGCATCCACTACCAGCGTCCCCAAGTTCACCGAACCCGTCCAGTTCAACCATGTGTTTCCTCCATCCGTAGAGTACTCGGGAGCCAATAGGGATACTGTGTCGTTCACCACTACGGTCTGCGCAGCCGAAGGCCCGGTGTTGGTCACCGTCAGGGTGTAGGTCAGCGTCTCCCCGGCCACCACCGGATCCGGCGCATCGGCCTTCGCAATCACCAGATCCGCCGAAGTGGTAACGACGGTCTCCGCCGTGGTACTGTTATTGCTCGTATCCGGATCGTTAGTGACAGCGTTCACGTTCGCTGTGTTGCTCAGGCTCCCCGTAGCCGACGGATCCACCGTCCCCGTGATAGTGATCGTCACCATCTCTCCGGGTGTGATACTGCCAATCGTCCACCGGTTATCCGTCCCGCTATCCGGAGCAGGAACCGCCGAGCCAAAGTGGAAGTTCGTGTCGTAGGTCTCTGTCACCACTACGGTCTGGGCCGCCGAAGGCCCAGTGTTGGTCACCGTCAGGGTGTAGGTCAGTGTTTCCCCGGCCACCACCGGATCCGGCGCATCGACCTTCACAATCACCAGATCCGCATCCGCCAGAGCATTCTCCTTATGGGATATCATGAAACCACCCACCGAAGGAAAATTCTGGCCATTAGCCACATCCGATGGAAATTCGGGCAAAGGTGCTGCCGAACCATAAAGTAATGGTATAGCAACTAAAAGCAGTGCTAACAAAATCGGGAAAAACACCTTAATTTTCACAACAACCTCCTAGGTTCAGAGACATCTATTAGGTGAGAGAAAGGACTTCAAATCCGTAGTAACGCATAATTCAGTACTGCCTACAGGCGTGGTAGTTATAGTATTCGGTCATAATCTGTAATGGTCAATTGTGCTTTGAACAGTTAGCAAACTCCAATATCATAGTGGTATGACAATGCGACCCAGGTCTGTCATAAAGCCTACACCAGTCGGTGAATAGCTGGCCGCGCTCTTACAACAATTCTTGGATAATTACGACGACCGTACACACTAGGGCTTGCCATTCCTGGCTTGTCACACAATGAGTTCACCGAGCACATTTATGTAATTAGTTGTTTCATGGTGGTGGTGTTATTTGTTGTGGTGGTGTTGGTGGTGGTGGTGGTGATGTTGTTGTTGGTGTTAACGTCGGTTTTTCTGAACCACCTGAAGAACCGCCCCCCTTATGATCGGAGGGTTTGCTCTTCTGGGTTAGGGCAGGCGTAGTGGCTACCAGACGAGGGGTATTGGTCGGGGTAGGGGTAACGGTGGGAGTAAGGGTAGCCGTCGAAGTGGGAGTACTGGTTGGGACTGGCACCAGGTTCGGGGCAAGCGTTAGCCAGTCTGCGTAGTGTGCCGGTTCGGGCGGCACATTCAAGCCGCTGTTCCAACCGCCGCGCAGCCCGCCGTTGAGCGGCGCACCTTCAGAGGGCGTACAGGTACCGCGCAGGCAATCTACCCACAGGTTACCGGCACCGGGTTCAAACGTCAGTCCAAAAACTGCATCTGTGCCTTCCACGCCAAAGGCACGCGCCTCGGCTTCGGCGGTGATTTGGGGTCCTGCCAATAACACTTGTCCGCGTGCAATTGAAATTCGTAACGGCTGCATGGCAACAATCCGCACTTCGCTGTCGCCGTTCAATGCCATGTACATACCGTTGCCAAAATCGAGCAATAGGCGCGCGCCGGGTGCGGCTGACAGGCGGTCGTTGATTTGCAGGGGCAGGGTATCGCCAATGGCAGCAGCCAATAAATCGCCATTGAAATTCAACACCCCCCCCAACTCCAACACCCGCGCGCTGCCATCCGCCGGACGCGGGGTGTTGCTGGGTACAACCTGTGCCAAGGTGGCTATGGGCTGTGTTGGTACAGGGGGCGGTTCGCTGCCGCTGCCACCGCCGCTCAGCAGTATGCCCAAAAGTATCAGTACCACCAGCAGGGTTAACGCGCCAAAGGCATACGGCAGCCAGTTGGCGGGCATGGCGGGCAATGCTATTGCGGCTAAGGGGTTGGCTTTGCCGCCGGGCAGTTCTAAAATTGCCACGGAGACGTTATCATCTACTTCGCGCCCGACAGCACGGCTCACCAATACATTGCCCAATTTTTC
>DAOTZN010000268.1:0-3797 GCA_034434095.1 Anaerolineales bacterium | reverse complement strand
ACGTTGGAGCGCCTGGGGACGCCGACCCCCGGGTCGGCACGTTGGAGCGACCCCAAAACCTTAACGCAAAGTCGTCCGGATGCAAAGGTTTTTCTGGATACATGCCGGTTTTGGTGCTACAACGTGGTTTTCTGCGCCGCGCTGCGACTTGGCGTTGAAAATTTGACGCTGAAGAATCAATAAATCGATATTCATGGACGAACCCTTGTTTTTTGTGGTAGTATTTTCTGCATGGCCTGACCTCGCCAGGGTTTTAGCGGGTTAGGCTCTCTTTTTCAACGCCTGTTGCTCGCCCGGGATTTACGGGCGTAATTATGGCGGGGCTTCCCTCACCGCCATGTTGTTGTGAGGTAATCTCCGGTATGTTCTCGGCGTCGTACGCCAGATTGCAACGAAACTATTCTTCGGTTCATTAGGAATTGGCGTGGCACGCGCCAAATGTAGGGCGGAATTAATTCCGCTCTACGGTGTGCTGCTAGATGTGGGAGCACATCACGGAACACTCCAAAGAGACCATTCTTCAGGAGGACAGATGAATTTTTGGGTATTGAGCAGTCTGTACTGGGTGCACATCCTGGCAACGGTGGTCTGGCTGGGAGGACAGGCCACTTTATTGTTGTGGGTATTCCCTATGATGGGCCGCTATCTACCAGAAGAAGAGCGTTTGCCGTTTGTTGCATACGCCTTGCGCAAGATGATGCCCGTGCAATGGTTTAGCGCCCTATTGTTGCTGGCTACCGGCATGTTTCAAATGAGTGCGAATCCAAATTACGAGGGCTTTCTGGCGATTTCTAATCGCTGGGCGTTTGCCATTTTGTTCAAACATTTGTTGTACGCTGCCATGCTAGGATTGACGGCGCTGTTGGGCAGCCATTTCTTGCCGGAACTGGAGCGCATTGTTTTGCAGCGCAAGCATGGCAAGGCAGTCCCACAGGAGGAAGGAGTTTACCGGCGCAGTTTGCAAGTTTTATGGGTTAATCTGGTACTGGGGGGAATGGTGCTGGTGTTTACAGCGTTGGCGCGTGCTTCATGAGGTGCTGTCCATGCCTGCGCATCGTTCTCGCATGGCATACAGAAAAATTCCGGCGGAAACGCCCAGGTTGAGTGATGAAACATGCCCTTGCATGGGCAGCCGGATCATGTAATCGCATAAGGCTTGCTGGGGTGCGGTTAAACCGGTACGTTCAGCCCCCAATAAAAGCACACAAGGGGGAAGGGCCTGTCGCAAGCGCTCTAAACTGTCTTGCCCATGAGCAGATGTTCCATACACGGTGTACCCATGGGCGTTTGACCAGTGGGCAAAGTCATCGAAGGTGCAGGTAATGACCGGAATCCAAAACAAGGCCCCCATGCTGGCGCGCACCGCCGAAGGATGCGTGGGATCAGCACCCCCGTCAAGCAAGAAAAGTGCCTGAGCGCCAACGGCATCCATAGTGCGTAAGATGGTGCCAATGTTACCGGGGTCTTGAGGCGCCACCAAGGCGACACTCCAGGACGCATTGCGGGGAGAGAAATCTGCCAGGGTGTGCTGTGGCCAACGGGCAACGGCAAGAATTCCTTGAGGGTTCTCCTTCTCTGCCAGGGTGGCAAAAACCTCGGATGAAACGGGGAAACATGCAATGCCGCGCGCCTGTGCGTCCCGAATTAGCCCCTCGGCAAAAGCACTGTGGAGGAGATCGGGAGCATAAAACAGGTTTTGTATGGGGAATTGGCTTTCAATAGCATCCCCCACTTGACGAATACCTTCCACCAGGAAAAAGCCGGTTTCCTGGCGATATTTGCGCTCTCGCAAGATACGCGCAGCCTTGATGAGCGGATTTTTACGGCTGGTAATCATGCTTAACGGGGTATCCAGGCCATAATGGTCGTGCCCTCTTCCACCTCGGATGTGATTTCCACATCGCCGCCCACGCGCCGTGCCCGACGGTGCATATTTGAAAGCCCATGCCCCAGGGTCGTGCTCATGCGCGCTAAATCAAAGCCGCGTCCGTCATCGCTAATTTCCAACAAAACACGCTCTGGCGTGCTCCACAAGGTGAGCGTGGCCTGCGTGGCCTGGGAGTGTTTGGCAATATTGGCCAGTGCTTCCTGGCAGATATGAAAAAGGGCGGTTGCATTCGCAGCGGGTAGGTCTTCAAACGTGTCTTCAGGCAAAGAAAATGTAATGGGAATGGTGCTGTTGGCCCGAAATTCATCAATCAAACGTTGGATGCTGGATACAAGCCCCTCGCGTTCATGAAATTCCCGTGGACGGAGATCGAGAATATAGGCACGGATATCGCGTATGGCCCGGTTGAGCCCATTGATCGCCTGGTTGATTTTTTCCAATGCCTGGTCAGGATTCTCGTGCAGTGATACGCGAGCATAATCTAATACCAACCCAACGGCATAGATAGATTGGATAATTCCATCGTGTAGATCCATGCCAATGCGCTCGCGTTCTTCCAATACGGCAATTTGCTGGGCGCGACGATGCAGCCAGGCGTTTTCGATCGCCGTACCGGCCCAAACGCCAATGGAGCGTAGCAAGAAGATTTCCCGTTCTGCAAAGGAACGCGGCTGCCGGCTGACCAGTCCGGCGACGCCAACCACCTTTCCTTGCCGGGCAATGAGCGGAACGCCGACCATGCTCCGGAAGCCAGCCTCAATCACCGATGGGCGTAGATAACGGGCGTCATTGGATAGGTCGCTGCTTACCACGATCTGCCCTTGGGCAGCAACTAACCCAATAAGGCCTTCGCCAAATTTAAACACATTCCGTGACCAAAAGGCATCCGCGGCTTCTCCCTTGTGCAGCGCCATACGCAAGAGAGATTCACCTTCTTCGCATAACCAGATTTCACCCGCTTCCACATGCAAATACGCCATAATTCGCTGCAAAGTACGCTCCAGGATCTGCTCCAGGTCAAGTGAACTCGCCAATGTAGAAGCGATGTCGTTGGCGAGCATCAGATCTTCATTGCGTTGTTGTAGCGCTTTGTCACGTTGGAGGATGCCTTCATATAAGCGTGCATTGGTGATCGCACTGGCAGCGTAGGCGGCCAGCATTTCAATTACTCGTTCATCGTTCTTGGTAAATTCGTGCCAGGTTTTCTTATTCGTCAGGTAGAGTTGCCCAAGCACTTGATCCCCTTGTATAATAGGCACGCCTAAAAAAGAATGCATGTGAGGGTGATGTGCCGGATAGCCTACGCTACGCGGGTCGTTATCAATGGATGAAATGCGGATAGGTTTACGTTCTTGTTGGAGGGCGCCAATTAACCCTAAGCCGCGCGGTGGATGGGGCATTTTAGCCACTTCCTCCGCGCTCATGCCGGTTTGTACAAAGTGAACCAGTTGTCCCTCTTCATTCACAATGCCCAGCAGGCCGTACTCGGCATCGACTTGATCACAGGCCAATTCTATGAGTCGCTGTAAAACAGTATTCAGGGAGAGATTACTGACAATTTCTAAACTGGCCTGATGCAAGGCGGCCAGGCGTTGTTCTAATTGCTCACGTGTAAGTGTAACCATACCGTTCCTTTCTCCTTTGGCTGCTGCTATTTTACCGCATCTTTTGACAGCAGAGCCGGTTGCCCGAGCGAGTTTGGGAGAATAGGCGGTAGGCCAATCGGCAGACAACCTTTGTGAAACGCCACCTGGTGACTATGAACGAGCCAACGAGGATACCAACAACTCACCGTGAAGAGCGCAGAAGTATCTGATCTGGGATGGTTCATTTGGCGCCCCAAATATGTGGGACAGGCTTTCAGCCTGTCCCCATTGGATGTAGGACGCCTGCAACGTCTCCCCCCATC
>DAOTZN010000267.1:0-1741 GCA_034434095.1 Anaerolineales bacterium | reverse complement strand
CAAATTTTCGCGAATGGGAAAAGAAAAATTCGTGCAAATTCGCGAAATTCGCGGCTCAAAATTTGCTGAATGGGCAGGCGCCAAGATGTGGACACGCTTTGTCAAGTCCCCGCCCCGGCGATGGGCGCGCGGCAACGGCGGTGTCGAATCGCGTTTTTCGACCCGAAGGCATGACTTGGTTTGCTGGCGAGGCCTCAGCCATCTCTGCCGCTCCAGTCTGACGCGAAGTTCAGAATCAGTTTTGAACGCCGCGTCGCGGTTTGCTATGCACCGCACGCTGTTTCAAATGATACGCTTCATCATAGGTTTGATGCGTTTGCCATAGTTTCCACACAATTGCCAACCAGCGATTTGCTAAACACCGAAAGGCGTGGCTATCCGACCGACAGTGCGGACGCACTTGATTGAAATAGGCTTGCGCCCAGGTGGATTCCGCCAGCGACAGACGCGCCCACTGTTGGGCAATGTCGCGGAACTCGCGGTCGCACGCCTGACGGAATCTGATCACCGTGTGCTTGCCACTTCGATCGGTGACGGGACATGTGCCTGCTAAGGCTTGGACACTGGCTGCGGTGGGGAAGCGTTGGCGGTCATCGCCGAACTTGGCTAACAGTGCCGCTGCCAACAAGTCCCCTGCGCCAGGCAACGCCTCAAAGATGGCATGGTCCGGGTGCTGCTGGAAGAGGTGCTGCACTTGGCGCAAGGTCGCTTGCTTGGCTTTGACCACACTCAACAAGAGCGTTGCTAATTGCACCGCTTCCTCTTGATAGACCTGGATCGTCTCAGCACTGGCGGTGGGTTGATCTTGTTGCAAACGCGCAAAGCACTCTCTCACTTTCTTGGGTTGCGGATAGTGGTGCTGGCGGGTGAATTCCTGAAACTCGGGCCACGACAAGGCTTCTGCCTGCTCGGGCGTCGGATATGTGCGGATAAACTCGAGCGCAATTTGCGTGGTCAAGTCGCTGAAGAGGTGCAAAGCCGCAGGATAATACCGCACCAAGACCGCCCGCAACCGATTAGACAGCCGCACGCTCTGACGGGTCAAGTGCTGGACGAAACTAACCTTCGCCCGCAGTTGGCGGATGAGCAAACTACCCGGATGCCACGCATGCAGACGGGCGCGGTCGGTTCGCAGCAAATCGGCGAGCAGATGAGCGTCACTGGCGTCGGTGCGTGCGCCACTTGAGCCATACCGCCCGCGACTACTCTTGACGACACTGGGTGGTACGATGTACAGTTGGGTGTAATCACGCGACCACAGAAAATCAATCAGCAGGTTGTGAGCGGTCTCCAATGCAACGAGACACTCTTGGGGGGCGACGCTCAGCTGTTGCCGGGTTGCCTCGAGCTTCAGGAAACCGTCCGCGCTGTGCGGAATGGTCAGTTTGGCTACCGCGGCTCCACTTTCATTCATGAACTCGACATCGTGTTTGTTTTCACTCCAATCAATACCGATTAAGATCGACATGCTCACCTCCAGATGCAGCGGCTGGAAGTCCCATCGGTGGACGCGGTGACTGTGTCCCTGTTAAGGCGCTCGCAGCGCAACACGCTTTGGACAGTGTGACCTGGCCAACCTGGGGGGACGGTCCACACCAAGCGTTCGCAACGCGGGGTAATCAGGGTCCTCAACTCCCAGGTAGATACCGATGGGCCAGGCAGATGGATGGCTGATCCTCTCTATCTGTTTTACTCCATTGGACGCTCTTTGTCCATTGTACAGTAACAGGGTAATCACCAG
>DAOTZN010000266.1:0-2794 GCA_034434095.1 Anaerolineales bacterium | reverse complement strand
TTGCAAGAAGCGTTCAGTGCTATCCTCGCGCCGGTGTGGCGCATCGTGCTGGCTTCCATCGTGGCCGAAGTATTCAGCGAATTGATGGATACAGAGGTCTACCACTGGTTCGTCACGAAAGTGACGCGCAAGAAACAATGGCTGCGCGTACTGGTGAGCAACAGCGTCAGCGTACCGGTGGATAACATCATCTTCGCAGTCGGCGCCTTCGGATGGACCTTGCCCTGGGCAGTGGTGTGGCAGATTTTTGTGTGGAACCTGATCGTCAAGTATGCCATGACGCTGGTCAGTTTACCGCTGATTTACGTCACCCCCGCGGATCGCTCGTAGGAACGGATTTGCAGCCCCCCGAAAGGGGGGACGGCCCCACCCTCCGGGGGGTGCGCATCCTTGAGGGAATGCACCCCCCAGAGGGCCGGGATGCCCCTCAAGGGGGGGCAGTCCCCATATCGTCAGGCAATTTCCAGATAGCGTTCCACTTCCCAATCGGTAACCGTGATACGGAAGGATTCCGCTTCGGCGGTTTTCGCGGCCATAAAAGCGGCATACACACTTTCCCCTAGCGCATCTTGAAGAACGGTGTCCTGTTCTAACTCGTGCAACGCCTCGGCGAGCGAAGCGGGCAGGGAACGAATGCCGCGGGCGGCACGCTCTTCGGGTGTGAGTTCGTAAATGTTAACGTTATTGAGCGGTTCGGGGCACGGCAAATGGTTGTCAATGCCATCCAAACCGGCCGCTAACATCACGCCCAGTGCCAAATAGGGGTTTGCGGATGGATCGGGGAAACGCAATTCCAACCGCAATGCTTTGTTCTGGCCTTCTTGATAGCGCGGCAGGCGAATGGCCGCAGAACGGTTATGTTGCGCCCAACTCAGATACACCGGTGCTTCGTACCCCGGCACCAACCGCTTGTACGAGTTGACTGTTGGGGCAGTCACGGCCGCCAGGGCGCGTGCATGGGTCAATTCCCCGGCAATAAAGCCGTAGGCAATTTGCGAAAGTTTGTTGGGGTCTGTGGGGTCAAAGAACAAGTTATTGCCGGCGGTATCAAAGAGCGACTGATGGCAGTGCATTCCGGAGCCGTTGATGCCAAAAACCGGTTTGGGCATAAACGAAGCCACCAAACCGTGTTGCGCAGCAATCGCCTTGACGGTGTATTTCAGGGTCAGGATATTATCGGCAGCGCGCAACGCATCGGAAAAGCGGAAATCAATCTCATGCTGGCCTAGGGCGACTTCATGATGCCCCATTTCCACTTCCAGCCCCATACTGGCCAGCGCCTCCATCAACTCAACGCGCACCTGAGCGGCCTCATCGTAAGCCGAAAAATCGAAATATCCGCCCACGTCATGCGGCACAGGATGAACCCCATGACCATTGGCCGGTTTGAACAAGAAGAACTCCGGCTCAGCCCCCACGTTGAAGACCCAGCCGCGCGCCGCGATTTTTTCCAATTGGCGCTTCAGCACCCCCCGCGGATCACCGGCAAAGGGCTCACCATCCGGGGTGTAAATATCACAGAAAAAACGGGCCCGGCGGCGCTCAGCAGGCGTCCACGGCAAAACGGCGTAGGTATCGGTATCCACAATCAGGCGCATATCGCTCTCTTGAATGCGGACGAACCCTTCCACCGAGGAACCATCAAACCAAATGCCATCCTTCAACACATCGGGCATTCGGCTCACCGGAAAATCGACGCTCTTCACAGCACCGGTCACATCGGTGAACTGTAACGATACGAATTTGACGTCGTCTTCCTTCATTCGGGCTAAAATTTCTTTGTGTTCCATGCCTACCAACCTCCTGAGGTAAAATAGAGTTAAATAAAAAAACAGGTACGCAGGGCGCACCTGTTTTCTCCAAACAACGGTAGCCCTTCCGTAAACATACCTCCACCGCCCGCGCTGCGGGGTCATGGGGACACTGTACAACGCTTGTCCCGGCAGTTACCCACCGGTTTTCACGCCGCACTTCTTCACGGAAGGGAGAAAGAAGCCCGTGTCAGGCTTCGAAGGCATCCGCTGATCAATCCGATTTTCCCCTGGTTTCCCAGGGTGAGCACCCCGTTCGCACGGGGGAACCTTCACCTCGTCGCCCTGCTGTGTGCAGGGTTCAGCCGCTATCTCTCCGCTATACAGTTGTTAATTGCTTTTCATTCTAGCAAGAGAAAAGTATTTCGTCAACCCCCTGGAGGAAAAATGTCTGCGCAAGTTTTCAAGATTGCTCTGGCTCAAATGGATGTTCACTTAGGTGAACCAGAAAAAAATCTGCAACAGGCAACCGCTTATGCAGCCGAGGCCGCACAGCACGGTTCACAGTTGTTGCTCCTGCCGGAATTATGGGGCAGCGGTTACGCCCTCGAACGCGCCGCCGAGTTGAGCGCCCCGCTGGGAGAAGGTTTATTCGCGCAAAGTGCGCTGTTGGCCCGTCGTTACCACCTTGCCATCGGCGGTTCATTGCTCGAACGCACACCACAAGGCATTTACAACACCTTTGCGCTCTACGATGCCGAAGGCGCCTTGTTAACCGCCTACCGCAAAATTCACCGTTTTGGGCTCATGGAAGAAGACCGCTACCTGCAAGCCGGTGATGCCCCTAAAATCGCAAAAACACCCTGGGGACAGGCCGGGCTGGCCGTATGCTACGATTTGCGTTTTCCAGAACTGTTTCGCACCTATGCTCTGGGAGGCATTACGCTGATGCTGCTGGTCGCCGAATGGCCGCTGGCCCGACTCACGCACTGGCGTACCCTGTTGCGTGCCCGCGCCATAGAAAATCAGTGCTTCGTAGCGGC
>DAOTZN010000265.1:0-10862 GCA_034434095.1 Anaerolineales bacterium | reverse complement strand
AAAATCTTCGTCACTGCCGGGCACAAGGCGCTAGAACTTTCTGATGGCTTTGTAGTTGTGTGGGCCACGATTGACCCCACCGCGGGGCGTGCCGGTATGCGCCCCTTTGTGGTTGAAGCCGGCGCCCCAGGCATTAAGGTCACCAAATTAGAGCACAAACTGGGCATCCGCGTTAGCGATACGGCCGCCCTGGTATTGCAAGATTGCCGCGTGCCCTTCGAAAACATTTTGGGCAGCCCGGAGGTGGTTAAAGCAAACACCACCAAGGGTTTCAAAGGCGCCATGCAGACTTTCAATGCGACCCGCCCTTTGGTTGCCGCCACCGGTATCGGTGTTGCTCGCGCCGCGCTGGAACTGCTCAAAGAAACCCTGGCGCAGCAAGGTGTCGAAATTCGCTATGGATTACCGCGTACCAAATTGACCAATATCGAGCGCGAGATCATCGATATGGAAGTCATGCTACGTTCGGCCTGGCTTTTGATTATCAAAGCCGTGTGGATGGCCGATCACAAACTCCCGAACGCGACGGAAGCCGCCATGTCCAAGTTCCGCGCCGGTGATGTGGTAACAAAAATTACCCAACGGGCAGTGGAATTGATGGGGCCGCTGGGCTACTCTCGCGAACTCCTCTTTGAGAAATGGCTTCGCGACGCAAAAATTACCGACATTTACGAAGGCACCGGGCAAATCAACCGCCTGATTGTGGCCCGTAACGTTTTGGGATACAGCAGCCGGGAGTTGCGCTGACCTTGCGCGCTGGGACAGGGTGAGCGCCTCATGGGCCGCCTCCCATCCATCCATTTGTCGCTCACCCATCCAATCCGGTCGCGTACCCACCCGTCCATGCGGCAAACCATCTAACTACCGAACTACCTAACTATCGAACTATCGAACTATCGAACTATCCAACCACCCACTCCGAGGATTTCTTATGAAATACAAAGTTCACAATGCCGTGGTCATTGGCGCAGGCACGATGGGGGCGGCCATTGCCGCTCATCTTGCCAATGCCGGCATCCCCGTTACGCTGTTGGACATCGTGCCCAACAAGTTGACCCCCGAACAGGAAGCCAAAGGCCTGACCCTAGATGATCCGCAGGTGCGCAATAGCATTGTGCAAACCGGCTTGGAGCGGGCACTCAAATCCCGTCCGGCCAGTTTTATGAGCACCGAGCGCGCTCGTTTAGTGACGGTAGGCAACCTGGAAGACGACCTCGAAGCCGCCATGCAAAACGCCGACTGGGTTATTGAGGTCATTATCGAGAATCTGGAGATTAAACGCAGTTTGATGGCCCGCCTGGATGCTTTGCGGCAGCCGCACACCATCATCTCATCTAACACCTCCGGTATTCCGCTGACCTCCATTGCCGAAGGTTTGTCCGAAGGTTTCCGGCAACATTTCCTGGGAACGCACTTTTTCAACCCCCCGCGCTATCTCAAACTGCTAGAAATCATCCCCACCGCGGACACCTTGCCCGAAGTGGTAGCGTTTATCTCCCACTTTGGCGAATACCGCCTGGGAAAGGGTATCGTTCCCTGCAAAGATACCCCTAACTTCATCGGTAACCGCATGGCTTTTGGCAGCGGTGCCTTTGCTTTGCACTACATCGTTGAAAATGGCTACACGGTGGAAGAAGTGGATGCCATCACCGGGCCGTTAATTGGCAACCCCAAGACGGCCACCTTCCGCCTGATAGACCTGGTGGGCATTGACGTGTGGGATCACGTAGGCCGCAACCTGGCAAAAGCCATCCCGCACGACAAAATGGCTATGCCTTACCTGCAATCTGAAGCCGCTAATGGCCTGATTCGATTTATGATCGAACAGGGTTGGCTGGGCAATAAAACCAAGGTGGGCTTCTATAAGCAGGTGCGCCAAAATGGCAAGAAGGAATTTTGGTCGTTGAACCTGCAAACCCGCGAGCACGAGCCGCCTCAGAAGCCGCGTTTTGAGAGTGTGGGCAAAGCACGCAAAATCGAAGACCTGGGCGAACGCTTGAAGTTCCTCCTATCTGTGGAAGACCGCGTGGGCGATTTAGTGCGCGCCTTGACCTATCAGGCGCTGGCCTATGCTTCCTACGTTATCCCCGAAATTGCCGATACCCCGACGCCCATTGATGATGCCATGCGTTGGGGCTTTGCCCACGAGGCCGGCCCCTTCGAGACCTGGGATATGCTGGGGATAGCAGAAACCGTTGAAAAGATGAAAGCCGCCGGCTTTGCACCTGCCCCCTGGGTAGATGAGATGATTGCAGCGGGTTTCTCTTCCTTTTATCAGTACGAAGGCTCGCGTCGGGTAGGGGTGTATGCGCCCGCACAAAAGGGCTACCGACCTCTGGAGACTTCGCCCATGACCATCATCCTGAAGGATGAAAAGGCCTCCGGCAAGGTCATCACCGAAAACCCCGGTGCCAGCCTAGTGGATTTGGGCGATGGTGTGGCCTGTGTGGAGTTCCACACCAAGATGAACGCCCTCGACGACGACATCTTCAACATGCTCATTGAAGCCATGAATCGTGCCGAGCATGATTTTGAAGGTCTGGTGGTTGGCAATGATGCCGATAACTTCAGCGCGGGTGCGAACTTGTTCATGGTGGTCATGGCGGCCAAGATGGGCGCCTGGGATCAACTGGACGAGGCCATTCGCAAACTGCAAAATCTAAACATGCGCATGCGCTACTTCCCCAAACCGATTGTGGTGGCGCCGGCCGGGTTAGCACTCGGTGGTGGTGCCGAAATCACGATGCACGGTAGCCGGGTGGTGGCTGCGGCCGAGTTGTATACCGGCCTGGTGGAAGTGGGCGCGGGCGTAATTCCCGCGGGCGGTGGTACGAAAGAAATGGTGCGCCGCTTACTTAACCCCACCATGCGCACTAAAAACGCTGACCCCTTGCCGCATTTGCAGCGCATTTTTGAGCAAGTGGGTATGGCGAAGGTAGCGACCAGTGCCATGGAAGCCCAAGAGATGGGCATCTTGAGCCCGGCCGACCGTATTGTCTTCAACCGCAGTCACTTGCTGGCCGAAGCCAAGCGTGAGGTGCTGCACATGGTGGCCACCGGCTATGCGCCGCCGGTGCCCGAAAAACTGTATGCCGCTGGCCGCGAGCAATTGGGCGCCCTGCAAGTGGGTATCTACATGCTCAAAGAAGCCGGTCAAATTACCGCATACGAATCCCACATCGCCAACAAACTGGCCTTTGTCATGACCGGTGGCGACCTGAGCAAGGCAACCTGGGCCGATGAACAATACTTCCTCGACCTGGAGCGCGAAGCCTTCCTCTCACTGTGTGGCGAAGAAAAAACCCAACAGCGCATGCAGAGCCTGTTGGAAACCGGAAAACCGTTGAGGAACTGAAAAAGGAGTGTTTTATGAGTATCCCTGCCTCCCGTGAACCCGTCATCGTGGCTGCGGCTCGTACCGCAGTGGGTAAAGCTCGACGTGGCTCGTTGGCAACTACGCGCCCTGAAGACATGATGGCCGCTGTGATTCAAGAGTTGCTTCGGCGTGCTCCCAACCTTGACCCTGCCGAAATTGACGACTTTGTCTTGGGCTGCGCCTTTCCTGAAGGGCCACAGGGTATGAACATGGCCCGTCTGGTGGGGCTTAAGGCCGGTTTGCCTGAATCTGTGCCTGCGGAAACCATCAACCGTTTTTGCTCCTCCGGCTTGCAGAGCATTGCTCACGTGGCGTATGCCATTATGAGCGGGCAGATAGAAGTTGGTCTGGCCGGCGGCGTAGAATCCATGAGCATGGTGCCGATGACCGGCTTCCATTTTACGCCTGACCCTCAACTGGCCACCGAGTATCCGCGTTACTTCACCAACATGGGGTTGACCGCGGAAAACGTGGCCGAAAAGTACAACATCTCCCGCCAAGACCAGGATGAATTTGCCTTGCGCAGTAACCTGCGCGCCGCCGAAGCCGTTTCCTCGGGGCGTTTTGATGAGGAAATTGTCCCCATTGAGGTAGAGACCACCACCCTGGGGCCGGACGACCGCCCGGTGAAGCGCACTTTTACCTTCGCTCGTGATGAAGGCCCACGTGCCGATACCAGCCTGGAAGCCCTCGGACGGTTACGCGCGGCTTTCAAAGAGGGGGGCTCGGTTACGGCCGGTAACTCCTCCCAGATGTCCGACGGCGCGGCCGGGGTTGTCGTTATGTCACGTGCCAAGGCCGAAGCCCTGGGCTTGAAGCCCCTGGCGCGCTTTATCTCCTTTGCGGTGGGTGGCGTACCGCCGGAACTGATGGGTATTGGCCCGATTGAAGCCATTCCCAAGGCGCTCAAACTGGCCGGCCTTTCGTTAAAGGACATTGATCTCATCGAGTTGAACGAAGCCTTTGCTTCGCAATCCCTGGCCGTTATCCGCACCCTGGGGCTGAACGAAGAGATTACCAATGTCAATGGTGGTGCGATTGCGCTTGGACACCCCCTGGGGTGCACCGGTTCAAAATTGACCACCCAGCTTCTCTACGAACTCAGGCGCCGCAACGGTCGCTATGGCATGGTTACCATGTGCATTGGCGGCGGCATGGGCGCAGCCGGTATCTTTGAGAACTTGCAGTAAAGTTCTTCTTTCCGTAAAACACAGGGGTGGCGTTTCGGCCGCCCCTACTACCATTCTCCAAACCCTGAAGGGTTATCCTTATTTTTTAGAAGGAGTATCCTATGAGCGAATACACGCCTCGTCAGTTAGTTTTCAACCACGAAAAAGCCTTCCGCCCGGAGAAAGCCGTGGGGGTGAATGCCGTCATCCAATACCATCTTACCGGTGAGGGCGGCGGTGACTTCATCGTCACGATTGCCGATGGGAAATGCACCGTCGCCGAAGGCGTAGCGGAAAATCCCACGATGACCCTCACTGCCGATGCCGAAGACTTCAAAAACGTCTTGTTGGGCAACCTCAACGGCATGAAAGCCTTTATGGACGGCAAACTCAAACTGGCCGGTGACCTGAATATGGCCATGAAACTGACCAGTTTCTTCAAAATGAGTTAGTAACGGGGGAAGCATTTCCCCTGAGAGATGATAGGCCCCCGTTTCCTCCAAGGAAATGGGGGTTTGTCATTTCCCCAGACACAAAGGCATGGTGCATTGGGTGCCCCAAATATGCTTTGCGTGTAGAACATGTTCCCGCCGCCAAAATTTTTAAATTTCGCTTATCTCCCTTTGCGGTTAAGGTTTTGGGGTTGCCCCAACGTGCCGACCTGGAGGCCGGCGTTCCCAAGTGCTTCCAGGCGCTTTGCTGACCTGGGGATCGGCGCCCCCAGGTCAGGGGAAGCAATCTCCTCAGGCCTGGAAAAGGCTTGTTCGAGTGGTTCTATCCTTTTGGAGATTGCTTTAGGCAAAGAGTGCCAAGACGCGGCGCTACAAAGAGAAACACGCTTTGGTGCTACCATCGGGCAGATTTTCATCCAGAAAAAATTTTTGCGCCTTAGCGACTTTGCGTTAAGGTTGCCGACCTGGAGGTCGGCGTTCCCAAGTGCTTCCAGGCGCTTTGCCGACCTGGGGATCGGCGCTCCCAGGTCAGGGGAAGCAATCTCCTCAGGCCTGGCAAGCGAGTGAGGAATCTTAGGGTTAGCCTCGCTCAACTTGGTCTGCCCCTATTTTCAGATCAGATACCCCTAAAAACCCCGAAGCGTGGTATACTGCGATGCGCTGTCTCCGGATGGGAGCGGCGCAACATTTTTTTTGAAACTTCTTGGCAACGTTGTTGGTTCCGGTCTCCATTTGAGAGCGCCGGACAGTACCAAAATGGCTGCAATGCCCTTTGGTGGGATGTCTTGCCGGAACGGCAGGACATTTTTTGTTGTCTGGGTTCGCACCTGAGTGAGGTGCGTTCGTTAGGGCTTCTGTGAGCGGAAATGTTCTCTGGCCCTGCTTCAACCTTGCCTGGAACATTTTCCCGCGGTTTTTTTACCGCACACAGGAGTTTTTTTGTGACTACTTTTTCCGACTTCGCGTTGAATGCCGGTCTACTTCAGGCCGTCTCCGATTTGGGGTACGAAGCCCCAACCCCCATTCAGTCCGCTGTGATTCCCTTGCTCTTGGCCGGGCATGATGTGATTGGTCAGGCCCAGACCGGTACGGGAAAGACGGCGGCTTTTGCTTTACCCCTGCTGCAGAAATTAGACTCACAAGCACGTACCCCTCAGGGGTTGATTCTGGCCCCCACGCGTGAATTGGCCTTACAGGTGGCGCGTGCAATTGGGGACTATGCTGCCCAAGGGAATGCCCGTATCCTGACCGTCTACGGTGGCCAGCCTTATGGTCCGCAAATTCGTCAACTGCGCCAGGGTGTGGATATCGTTGTAGGGACGCCCGGGCGTCTGCTTGATTTACTGCGTAAGGATGTGCTAGATTTAAGCAGCCTGCGCATCCTGGTTTTAGATGAAGCCGACGAAATGCTCAGCATGGGCTTTATTGAAGATATTGAAACCATCCTGGCGGCGGCGCCCGAAGAACGACAAACTGCCCTGTTCTCGGCCACCATGCCGGAACCCATTTTGCGATTGGCCCAACGTTACTTGAAAAAACCTCAGCAGGTCAGCATTGAGCACCAGCAACGTACGGTTGAATCTATTGAACAGCGCGTTTACTTCGTCCACGAGTGCGACAAATTATCTGCTTTGTTACGCCTCCTGGAAACAGAAGACATCGAAAGTGCCCTGGTTTTTGCCCGTACGCGTGCGGATACCGGTAAACTGGCCAGCGCCTTGAACAACGAGGGCTTCCCTGCCGAAGCCCTGAGTGGCGATTTGAGCCAGGTGGCCCGCGAGCAAACGCTATTGCGCTTCCGGGAACACAAAATCAAATTGCTGGTGGCTACCGATGTCGCTGCACGTGGCCTGGATATTGACCACATCTCCCACGTTTTCAATTTTGATTTGCCTGACAACCCTGAGCTCTTTGTGCATCGTGTTGGGCGCACCGGCCGTGCCGGAAAAGCCGGCATTGCCATTGCCCTGGCATCCCCGCGTGAGCAGGGGCAAATTCGACGCATTGAGCGCTACACCCGTCAAAAGATGACGCGTGCCGAATTGCCGACGGCGGAAGAAATCCACGCACACCGGCAGGCGCGTTTCAGTGACCGTCTCATGGTCTGGTTGCGGCGTGGCCGTGGCGTGAAAGAGCGCGAAATGGTGACCGCCCTGATAGAAGAAGGTTACGATCCGGTGGATGTGGCCGTGGCGGCGCTCAAATTGGCGCGTGCTGCCGAGCCGAAGGTCACAATTAACCCGGTGGACAAAGTCAACATGGATGCTTCTTACAAAGAGCACCGGCGTGGTCGCAAAAATGAACGCTACACCGAGAAACAACAGGGTGGAAAGCGCGCTTCCCATGAAATGGGTATGGTGCGCCTGGTGCTGAATGCCGGAAAAAAGCAGGGATTACGCCCGGCCGATGTGGTGGGCTCCATCGCCTACCATGCCGATATCCCTGGACGTGTGCTGGGTGCTATCCGTATTCAGGATGGGCATACGCTTGTGGACGTGCCTGAGCAGTTTGTTGATCAGGTGTTGTCACAAAACGGACGCTACCGGGTACGTAAGCAGGAAATTGCCATCGAACGTGCCTGAAAACTCCCCCTCACCGTTCGGCCAGATAGGCGGTGACCTCATTCAGGGGAACAATGACGCGCTCTTTTTCAGCGCGTGCCTTGACCTCCACACCACCTTGTGCCAGGGCGCGCTCCCCAACCGTTAGCCGCCAGGGCACGCCGAACAGGTCAGCATCGTTGAATTTCACGCCGGGACTTTCGGGACGCTCATCGAGCAGAACGCGAACCCCGGCGTTTTGCAATTGGTTGTACAGCCCCGTGGCGCTTTCCAGCACCTGCGCTGCTTCCTGCTTGCCCGGCAAGGCGACGATGTGCACATCGAAGGGTGCGATGGCCGACGGCCAGATGGGGCCGTACTCGTCATGATTGCTTTCCACAATGCACGCCAGCGCGGCGCTTACGTCTAGCGTACACAACGCCGCGTGTAGTGGACTTTGCGCGCCGTGCTCATCGTTAAACTGTGCTGCACCACTCAAGGGGTGGATTTCGGCCAGCCGCACGCCGCTTTCCGCTTGGAGCGGGGAAGTACACTGTGGGCAGGGTGCGCCCTCCGGCACGGATACGATGTCGCCCACGATGTCGGCGGTGAAGTCGCGGCCGTAGTTGACGTTGCGCAGGTGGGTGTCGGGGCGGTTGGCACCGGCCACCAGGTTGGGGCTGGGTGGAATGAGGTCATCCACCACGATGCACAGCCCCGGGCGCGCAGCGATGCCCACCGGTGAGGCAAAGCCCGGCTCGGCACCGATGGCGCGGATTTCTTCTTCGCTGGCAGGTCGAAGGTGAGGGGAGTGACACAAGCGTGCCAGTTTTTCTTCGTCTAAGTCCATGTCGCCCCGCACGACCGCGAAAATTAACGCCCCATCCGGCTCTGCCTTGAGGAAGACGGCTTTCGCCGTTTGTGTTTCAGGAATGTTCAGGAAGGTCGCCAGGTCGGCGATGGTCTTGGTCCCCGGGGTGTGGACGGACTCCAGGGGGCGCGCGGCCACCTGTGGGGGCGTCGGTTTCCGGAAGCGCGCCGCCGACAAGGTGGCACGATATCCACAAGCGGGGCAAACCCTGAGAGTGGTCTCCCCTTCAGGGTGCGGGTAAACCCAGGCGCGCGCCGCTTCCCCATTTTCCACTTGCACCGTTGGAATCCCCCAAATTTTCAGCAGACTTTGCAGGCTGTCTTCCCACCTTTGGCGGGCGGCGGTCAGGCTTTCGGCGTTGGGGTGGAGCAAGGTCAGCGAGAGTTGCCGGCCGTGACGGGCGCGCAGCAGCCCCTTGGGTGGGTGCGTGATGGGGTGAAAATCGTAGAGTGCGATGGGGAGTTGCCGGTAAGTGTGGAGTTCGGCGGCCAACAGGGCACGCCAGGTGTCAGGCGCCCCGTTGGGCAAGTTGATGGGCTGGGCGTTGTGCGCTTCGAGTGATTCGTGGAGCGTTTCATGCAGGCGCTGCAGGACGCGTTGCCCCAGCGGCAGGGTTGCAAAGTGACCGGGGCTGACGGGGCGCAGGTAGCCGCCGCGTACCAGCAGGCGATGGGCCGCGCTGCGGGCTTCGGGTGGATCTTTCCGCAGGGTGTGGGTGAAGAGGTCTTCAATGCGCATAGCCAAAAGCAGTCGGCGAGCAAGAATTCGTAGAGGGGAAAGGTATTTTGCCGTCAGTCGTCGGGGGGGCAGTTGCACGTTTGTGCACGTCGCAACCGCCCCCTCGCACATTTACACGTTTATATTCCGCCGCCAAATTGCGTGCGCAGCACTTTCTTGTCAATCTTGCCGACGCTGGTTTTGGGCAGCGCTTCGACAAAAGTGTACTTTTCCGGTACGGCCCAATCGGTGATGATGCCCTCGGCCGCATATTTCTTCAAATGGGCGATCAGGTCTTCTTCGCTGGGGGGTTCGCCTTTGGGGACGACGATGGCTAACGGGCGCTCGCCCCATTTTTCGTCCGGCACACCGATAACGGCCGCTTCGCTTACCTGAGGGTGCAAACTGAGCAGGTTTTCCAGTTCCAGTGAGGTAATCCACTCGCCACCGCTCTTGATGACGTCCTTCAAGCGGTCAACAATTTGGATGTAGCCGCTGGGCTTGATGACGGCCACATCGCCGGTGTGCAGCCAGCCGTCCTTCCAGAGTGCTTCGCTGCGTTCCGGTTCCTTCAGGTAGCCGGGGGTTAGCCATGGGGTGCGGACTACGATTTCGCCGCGCTCTTTGCCATCGTGAACCGCGTCTTCGTTGTCGGCATTGATTATCCGCAATTTGACCAGTGGGATGGGCACGCCGGTGGAGATGTTGTAATCCATTTGCTCTTCTTCGCTCAAGCCGGTCAACGTGGGTTTTAGCATCCCAATGGTCAAAATCGGGGCGGTTTCAGACATGCCGTAGCCCGCATACAAGTGAATGCCGAGTTTTGCGGCTTGTTGGGCCAGGCCTTTCGTCAGGCGGGCACCACCGATGATGATTTTCCAGCCGCTCAGGTCGTATTTCTCGATACCTGGCGCGTCGACAATCATCTGCAGGATCGTGGGTACGCAATGGCTCAGGGTAACTTTGTGCGTCAGGACGAGTTTGAGCAACATGGATGGCTCGTAGCGGCCGGGGTAAACCTGCTTGGTGCCGGCCATGGTCATCATGTAAGGCACGCCCCAGCCGTGGACATGGAAGAGCGGGGTGAGCGGCATGTAGACATCGTATTTGTTGACGCCGCCGAAATCGGTGAGCATGCCCAAAGTAGAGGTACCGGCCAGGGTATGTAGCACCAATTGGCGGTGGCTGAAGTACACGCCCTTCGGCTTTCCGGTTGTGCCGGTGGTGTAAGATTGCGTGGCTTGCAAATTTTCGTCAAAATCGGGGAGTTCGGCAAGCGGGCTGGCAGTTTTCAGGAAGGTTTCGTAATCGGTATCTGCCAGGGGCGTTTCGGGGGGCGTTTCCTTGTCGCTGATGAGAATGTACTTGCGCACGCTGGTCAATTGCGGGCGAATTTTCTCCACCAGTGGCAGGAAATCCTCATGGAAGATGAGCACCTCGTCTTCGGCGTGCAGCATGGTATACACTACGTCTGCGGGTGCCAGGCGCGGGTTGATGGTGTGCAGCACCGCGCCGATGCCGGGAATGCCAAAATACATTTCCAGGTAGCGGTGGCTATCCCATTCGATGACGCCCACCCTGCTGCCCTGTTTTACTCCCAGGGCTTGCAACCCACC
Organism: Anaerolineales bacterium; assembly: GCA_034434095.1. Classification (GTDB taxonomy): domain Bacteria; phylum Chloroflexota; class Anaerolineae; order Anaerolineales; family DRKV01; genus DRKV01. The sequence goes on along the minus strand of DAOTZN010000265.1, from coordinate 121 downwards.
GGCCAGACGCAGCACGCGTTGGTACATCTCTTGATAGGTGTACTCAAATTGGTCGCGATAGAAAATTTTTTGCTCCGGCGCCCAGTTGACGCCCGATTCGAGCACGTTTTTAAGCAACAGG
>DAOTZN010000264.1:0-5959 GCA_034434095.1 Anaerolineales bacterium | reverse complement strand
CCATCAGCATTAGCGGCTACCACATTCGCGAGGCCGGTTCGACGGCCGCGCAGGAGGTAGCCTTCACCCTGGCCAACGGCATCGCTTACGTACAAGCCGCCCTGCAGGCCGGGATGAACATTGACGAGTTCGCCGGGCAACTTTCCTTCTTCTTCAACGCACACAACAATTTTTTGGAAGAAATCGCCAAATTCCGCGCCGCCCGCCGAATGTGGGCGCGCATCATGCGCGAACGCTTCGGTGCCCAGCAGCCCAAATCGTGGCAGCTGCGCTTCCACACCCAAACCGGCGGCTCCACGTTGACCGCCCAACAGCCGGAAAACAACATTGTGCGCGTCACGCTGCAAGCGCTGGCCGCCGTCCTGGGTGGCACGCAAAGCCTGCACACCAACAGCATGGACGAAGCCCTATGGCTCCCCACCGAAAAATCCGTCCGCACCGCCCTGCGCACCCAGCAAATTATCGCCTACGAATCGGGTGTGGCCGATACAATCGACCCCCTGGGCGGCGCCCCGCTGATTGAATATCTGACCGATGAAATCGAACGCCGCGCCCAGGAATACATCCACACCATTGACGAGATGGGTGGTGCGCTCAAAGCCATCGAGCAAGGCTATGTGCAAAGCGAAATTCAAGAATCCGCCTACCGCTATCAAAAGGCGGTTGAAAGCGGTGAACAAATCGTGGTGGGCGTAAATGCCTTTCAAGTAGAGGAAGATTTGAAGGGCTTGGAGCGTCTTCAAGTAGACCCTGCTATTGAAGAGGGACAACGCGCCCGCCTGGCTGCGCTGCGGAAACGCCGCGACGCCCCCAAGGTGGCCGCGTTACTCTCCAGGGTTGAATCGGCCGCCCGAGGGGACGCCCCGCTCCTGCCGCTCTTCATCGAGTGCGTGGAAAACGACGTCACCCTGGGTGAAATCACCACCGTGTTGCGAGACGTGTGGGGCGAGTACCGACCGTCTGACGGAGTATAAAGCCCCTCACACCTTCAACACATTCACTTCCCAAGGAGAAAGATGAACGAAAAACCCACCATCACCGTGTACGGGGCCTATTGGTGCCCCGATTGCCGCCGTGCCAAGCAGTTTTTAGGGGAACACCAGATTCCCTACCACTGGGTAGACATTGAACAGGACAAAGACGGCGAAGCATACGTGCTGCAAAAAAACAACGGCAAGCGCATCATCCCCACCATTGAATTTGCCGATGGCAGCATCCTGGTTGAACCCTCCAACGCCGAACTGGCCGCCAAACTGGGGTTGAAGATGACCGCCGAGCGCACGCACTACGACCTGATTGTGATCGGCGGCGGCCCCGCGGGGCTAACAGCAGCCTTGTACACCGCCCGCGAAGGCATAGACACCCTGGTCATCGAGCGTGCCGCCCTGGGGGGGCACGCCGCGGCAACCGAGCGTCTGGATAACGTCCCCGGCTTTGCCGAGGGCACAACCGGTGCGCACTTCGCCGACGCGCTGCGCAAACAGGCGCAACGCTTTGGGGTAGAAATGCTCCAAGCACAGGATGTAACCGCCTTCCACAGCCACGATAACTACCACTGTGTCAGCACCGCCGACGGCAGCGAATACAGCGCCAAAGCCCTGCTCATCGCCACCGGCAGCCGTTACCGTCATTTGGGAGTGCCCGGCGAAGAAGATTTCAGCGGTGCGGGCATCCATTTCTGCGCCACCTGTGACGGTCCCTTCTACAAGGGACAGCCCGTGGCAGTGATTGGCGGCGGCAACAGCGCCACGGAAGAGAGTTTGTTCCTGGTGAAATTTGTGGAACACGTCACCTTATTGGTGCGCGGTGAGACCCTCACCGCCAGTCAGGTACTGCAAGACAAGGTGCTGCAACATCCCAAAATCGAGGTGCGCTTCCATGCCGAAACGGTTTCCTTCCAGGGCAAAGGCGGCAAGTTGACCTCCGTCAGGGTGCGCGACCGCCAAAGCGGGCAAGAGCAAGACATCCACCCGGCGGGCGTCTTCGTCTTCATCGGTCAGCAGCCCAACAGCGATTTCGCCCGTCAGAGTGGCGTAGTCACCAACCCATGGGGCTTCATCGTCACCGGGCATGACCTGCGCCACGTGCAGGCCGATACGAGCCATTTTAAAGGCAGAGAACCTGCTTTGCTGGAAACCAACATTCCCGGCGTCTTTGCCGCAGGCGATGTGCGCGCCGGCAGCACCAAGCAAGTCGCTTCGGCAGCCGGAGAGGGTGCTACGGTAGCATTGCTGGTACGCGAATACCTGCGCACGGTCTAACACCTTTCTGTCGCTTTTTTGAAACCATACCTTTCCTCCTAACCTAAGCCATGTTTACCCTTCACCATCTTGCCATCCTCACCGACGATATGGATGCCGCACTGGCCTTCTGGCGCGATGCGCTGGGCTTACAGGTCAGTGAACAGCGCACAGTCCCTGCGGAGGCCGCCGAGATTGCCTTTCTGCCGCTGGGGGACAGCGAAATCGAGTTGGTGCGCCCCACAACGGACGACTCCGGCCTGGCGCGCTACCTGTCTAAACGCGGCGCGGGAATGCACCACGTCTGCCTGGAAGTCTCCGGGCTAGAGGCCGTCATGCAGCGCCTGCAAGCCCACGGCGTGGAACTCATCAACGAAACGCCGCGTCAGGGTGCGGATGGGCGGCGCTACGCCTTTGTCCACCCGCGCGCCACCGGCGGGGTACTGCTGGAATTGTACGAAAGAGCAGACTAATCCCCTCAACACCGGCAAAAATACACAGCGGAGGGGATACCTCCGCTGTTTGTTTTCTAACACGCCAAGAGCGTAGACCCAAAATCTGCCCCGCAAAACCAACACCCCCACGCAGTCAACAGAAACCCACAGGCATAAACGGGACGCAGTGTAATTACCTACCTGGCGGGCATAGATCACAAATTTCAGCAAACGGAAGTACCGCCGACCTGCCTGTGCCACCTGTGCCATGTAATGGTGCAGTGGTATGGTCGGCCTTGCCATACCACTGCGTGGCACCTGGCAGAGCCTGGCGATACATTTGCTGGAAAGGGGTTCATGTTTAGCAACACCTGCGAATGATTTGGAAAACCAGGTAGGCAGTTACGACGCAGTGCTGTTTGGCCTTTTGCACGACAGGCTTCGTCAGCGGGCAGGTAATTGCTATTCTGCGCACTTTCCGCACTCGTGGTATTGCCCTGTAGGCAGCATTGAAAAGCCCTGCAAAAATCATCAGAGCGTTGACTACTCGGGGAAAAATTAAAAACAGGTGACACAGATTCACCACATCCAGCAACTCAAAGATCACCCCAAGGGGGATTTTCTTAATACCAATTCAATGTATAATCGATAGCACTTATGTACTATCGTCCCTCCCCAATGATTGTTACAGTTTTGGAGATCCAGAGATGAAAAAAATAGTGTTCTTGTTTGTATTGCTGGCGCTGGTACTGGCCGCTTGTAGCCCCGGCCCGGCAGCCAATGCCGTAGCAACCAGCACTGCCCAGGCCGAGGCAGCGGCCAAAGCCACTGCGGATGCCCAAACCAAAGCCCAGGCCCCCTCTAACGGCGGCATCGTTATTGGGAAAGGTGAATGTGAGGTCACAGCCGTAGATTTAATCGGTGCCTGGGTAGATGCAGGCGCCAACGAAAGCGAGGCCTTCAACTTCACCGCGAACGATGGTAGCACCTGCCAGGGCACCTTTGCGGAAGAAATTTTGCCGTTCTTCACGCAGCCCGGCATGTGGTTCGACAACTCTCCATCCTGCAACAGTTGTCACAACGGCAACACCGAAACCTCGCTGCACGAGATGGATACGAACTCCTACGCAGGCATCATGGCCGGTGCCGACGTGCTCTCCGAGCCACCTGGAGTACCTATTATCGTGCCCGGGGACTGGCACGCCAGCAAACTACGCGACCGCCTGCGCAATAACCGTATGCCCCCTGGCATCCCGTTCGACATCACTGAGACCAACCGCGATGGTCCGTGTGTGGAAGTCTCCCCCGATGGTGTCAGCATTCCCAAAGATGATAGCGGCAAGACAAAATTCGGCTGCGACCTGAACGCGGTAGGCTTGATAGGAGCCTGGGTAGATGCGGGCGCTAGCGAAAGTGAAGCCTTCGAATATGGTGGTGCACAACTAACGTTTGAACGCGACATCTTGCCGTTCTTCACGCAGCCCGGCATGTGGTTCGACAACTCCCCATCCTGCAACAGTTGTCACAACGGCAACACCGAAACCTCGCTGCACGAGATGGATACGAACTCCTACGCAGGCATCATGGCCGGCGCCGATGTGCTTTCCGAGCCACCCGGAGTGCCCATCATCGTGCCCGGGGACTGGAACGCCAGCAAACTACGTGCCCGTCTGCGCAATAATCGTATGCCCCCTGGCTTCCCATTCGACATCACCGAAGGCAACCGCAACGGTCCCACGGTGATGGCAGGCACCAGGCAGTAAAAAACACGCTACAAGTCAAAGGGCGTCTCTTGAAGAGACGCCCTTTTTTATAGCACCGCGCAGGACAGGCTTTCCGGCTTGTCACCTTTGGATGCGGTAGGCCTGCAACATACCATGCTCCGTTCCGAGGTACAACCACCCATCCGGCGTGACGGTCAAACCGGTTTGTACCGTATTTCCGGTGGAAAACTCCCAAAGCAACGCGCCTGTATCGCGGCGCAAAGCCACAATATCGCCGCGTTGTGTGAGCACATACACACGCCTCTCCATCAGCACCGGTGCGTGCATGGCATAATTGAACGAACCATTCCCCAGGTCGTACGTCCACACGCTCTCGCTGCTCGATAAATCCCAGGCATGCACTTTGGTATTGGCCGAGCCAAACCACACCGTGTTACCGCTGCCCACCAGCGCCGGCACCCAGTTACCGGTATCCCGCCGCCAAAGTTCCTCTCCGCTCACCGCATCCAACACGACGACAAAATCTGTATAGGCAATGTAGGCTACATACTGCTCGGTGGCATAAATCGTCTTGATAAAGCCATCCGTGCTGTCATAACGCCAGACCTGCGTACCATCTTCGGCATTCAGCGCGTACAGGTGCATCCAGCCACCCTCGTCAACCGATTCTTCCCGAGAATACGTACCGCCCACATAAACGCGCGCCCCAAGCCGAAACGGCGACTGAAAGACATAATCCGGCGTGCGGAAAGACCACAACACATCGCCAGAAGCCGCCTCCAACGCCCACAGGGTCGCCCCGCCGGCCTGCACTCCCTGGGCCAGGTCGGCATACAGGGTTGTGCTCGTCAAATAAAGCGAATCGCCAAAAACCACAATGGGGAACGGCATGTCAGCCTGTAACGGCCTTGACCAGGCCACCTGTCCATCGGCCAAATTGAGGGCATACAACACGCCATCCCGCCCGGCAATGAAAGCGTGTGACGCATCCGCCACCAGGCTTTCGTGCCACACGCCTTCGGCAGGCGAAAATTGCCAGCGCAACCGCCCATCTTGACGGTCAAAAGCCATCAGCGCGCCACCCAACGGCGCGGCCAGCAAGGTATCTTCTACAATCACCGGTGGACGGCGCAACGCCCCATGAATATCCACCTGCCAGGCCATTTCCAACGGATGCTTTGGACGGCAACCGGTCAACACAATCAACGAAACCAGCCACAACCAAGCCAATCTTCGCATCTTCACCCTTCTCACGGCACGCGGTAAACCCGCGTTTGCCCTTGCTCAAAAACCAGCGTCAGGTTTTGCCGGAACTTCTGCTCGCTCACCCGGTAGGCTTGCCGCTCCAGCGAACCCACGAACACGTAGCGCACGCCGTATTGCTGCAAAATCGCCTGCGTCTCGCTCCAATTGACACTCTCATACAGGCGGCGCATGTCCACCTCACGCGTCCCCATCTCGGCCGCACCACCGCGCCATTGACTCTCGTGCCCCGGCCAACCCAACACATTCGGCTGACCGCTATAGGTCGCCACACGCGCAAAGGCGGAGTAACTGCCCC
>DAOTZN010000263.1:0-17882 GCA_034434095.1 Anaerolineales bacterium | reverse complement strand
GGGCTGTCGGGCTAGGGGGCAGCGGCGTAAATGTTGCTGTGGGCGGTATAGGTGTGACCGTTGCCGTTAGTGTGGTTGTGATGGCCGCGGTTGGGCTAAAGGTTGGTGAGGCCGGTGGATTGGTTGGGGTAGGTGATGGCGTGGTGAAAGTTGGCGATGGGGTAAAAGTGAACGTAGGGGTTGCGGTTGCAACGTAGGGAGTGGTAGATGGACTGGCGGTGAGCGTTGGCGTTTGGCTGGCAAGCGCGGGGGTGATGGTGGGGACGTTTGGCACGTACAGGCGTTGCCCGGCGCGAATAGCGGTATTATTCCCCAGGCAGTTCGCTTGTTGCAAGGTTGTTACGCTAACCCCAAAGGCCAGGCCGATGCGGAACAGGTTTTCGCCTGGCTGTACGGTGTAGAAAATCCATCCTGGTGGTGGCCCGCATTGGATAACCGGTGCTGTAGGTGGCGCGGGTACATATAAGATGGCACCGACCGGAAGGCTTTTGCCGGATAGACAGTTGGCGGCTTTAAGGGTTTGCAAGTCTGTGCCATATTGGATGGCCAATGAGTCCAATGTTTCTCCACTTTGCACGGTGATTGCCGTCCAGCCAGCGGGCGGAGGACAGGCTGCTGGAGGGGGCATTGTGGCGGTGGGGGGCTGCATCACACGTGTGGGTGTAGGTTGACCAGGGGTGAGGAGTAGCGGCGTGGGGAAGGATAACGTCGGTGTGAGAGGGGCAGGCTGTGTAGGCGCCGGGTGATTTTCCTGCAAGGAAATGTAAGCACTTCCCAACACCAACAGGATGGAAATCGCTGCCAGGAGTATCCCGAATAAGGGGGAAAAGCGTTGGGTAATAGGGCTCATTTTTCGGTTGCAGGTAAGGATGATTTCAATTGGACGATTGGGAGCAACACGCTAAAGGTTGTCCCTTTCTCAGGTTGGCTATCTACCCACACCCGCCCTCTTTGTGCTTCAATGAGTGTTTTGGCAGTGGCCAACCCAACACTATTTTCGCCTACCCCAGGAATGGATGCGTTTTCACTGTGGTATAGACGTGAAAAAATGTGTGGGATATCATCGGGTGGAATGCCACCACCCTGATCGGTAATTTGTAACAATGCGAAGGCCAATTCTCCACCCTCTTCGCGCTCAAGGCGGACACTAAAATTGACCTCTCCATTGTTGGGTGTAACGCTGGCAGCATTTTGCAACAGGTGAATGAGTGCTTGCTGTAGGCTATCCTGGTCGGCGGAGATGACCGGCAGATTCTCAGGTAGGTTGATTCGAAGTGCGATACTCTTTTCGCGCATCAGGTTGCCGGTGGTTGCCAGGGCATAGTCAATGACCTTGCTTAAGGCGATTTGTTTTTTAGCAATTGAAGTTGGCGGTTTACCCACGGTAACTACTTGAATTAAGTCCTCAATCAGCGCGCCCATGCGTTCAATAGAAGCATGAATGCGTTCCAGGAATTTGCGTTGTAAGGCGCCCAAAATGCCGACCGATTCGCCCAAGAGAAGATCGGTATATCCCAGGATGGAAGACATTGGTTGGCGCAATTCTTGGGAGATGTTGATTAATGCTTGACGCTGGGCATCTGTGACGGGGTCGCTTTTTTGAGCCAATAGTGCTCGGCGGTCGGCTTCGGAGAGTAATTGTTGGAGATGTGCGATTTCACTCAGAGCGGTGCGCAATTCTTGCTCTAATTGAGTTGGTTGCCCATTGTTGGAAGGGACGACACTTTGTTCCAGTTGCTTCTTCAGATTTTGATTTTCTGATTGTAGTTGGGTGATTAATTTTTGAGCGGTTTCTTGGGCTTCAAGGAGCGCCTCGAGATCGTCTCCGGCTGAGGATGCAGATGATGCCACACGCAGCGCTTTGATTTCTTCAGTCAGGCGTTTTTGTGCTTGCTCTGCTGCTTGTTGAGCCTGCTCTGTGGTTTGAAGAGCGGCGCGGGATTGCTCTAACGCTTTGTTTAGCGTTTGCCATTGTTTTTGACGGGTTTTCTCCTGGGCTATTGTTTGGGCAATTTGCCACAGTAACATTTGGGCCTTCTGATCCCAGGAATGCTCGCGGGAGAGTAGCACTAACCCGAAATAGACCTCGTCTGCCGAGACGGGGGCCGCCAATAGATGGTTACCAGGTGTTTGTAGAGTTTTCCCCAACGTGCGTAGGTCAATCGATGTGCTGCTGGCCGGTAAACGTAGTGGGCGTCCGCGACGCAGGGCATTGTCCAGAATTGGAATTCCGCTTTGTTTCAGGGTTGCCCCCTCGGCATAGGCGTCTTCTGTTGGAATGTATTGGCACAACACTTGCCAACCATTATCACCATCTGGTTGCAAGATGGCAGCCACGTTCGCGTCAAAAGTGCGCGCCAGGAAGCGCACCAATAGACGTAAGGATTTTTCATTTAACAGATTGCCTTGCAGGTTGAACCATTCTTCCAATGTCGCATTTGTCTGTTGGCGGGCGTGTAATTCCCAACGATCGGCAGTGTCTGGTTGTTGACCGATGAAACGTTGTGGTAGGCTGACTAATAGTGGATAGGCGGCCAGTTGTGCCAGGCGTACGGCTCCTGGCAAGTCGCTGGCTGATTGGGGACTGATGAGATGTGCTAAGTGGCCCAATAGGCTGATACTCAACATACCCAAGCCGATGCTCCACTGATTTGGGCGGCGTATTCCCAGGATGAAGTACCCGACAACCAGTATGGCTATATCCAACACTTCCCAACTCAGGTCAAAATCAGTCTGATTAAACGTGTGTGCATTATTCCCGGAATTTCCCCAAGTCAGGTTTAGCAGAAAAACCACTGCGGCAAACAAGGCAACAAACAGCCCGCTAAGGTCAGCAGGGCGCAGTGGCTCTGGGTAAGCCCACATCCAGATGATTACTACTAACCCTAAGGTTGTAATGAGTCGATCGAATGCTGGGAGAAAAATAGGAGAGGAGAACCATCCCTGAGCAGTTGCTATGGCCGCGACAAATAAAGCAAGGCGTAGGATAAGCAATACGCTTAGCCCAAAGCGTAGTCGACGGGCTTGGGGAGATGCTTGTAATTTCCAGAAAGTCAGCGCGCTTTGCAAAGCCCAAGCAATAGAAAAAACTATCACCAGGTGATAAGCCAGGTTACCGGGGGGTGTGGTTAGGAGAGTCAGGAGCTGTTGATAAAATGTGCTCATAATGCTTTTCCCTTTGCTTGATTATAGCACGCCTTGCTGTTAGTTCTAGATGGCCTAAGCAGCCCTTTATACGTTAGAATTTTTTGTAACGTGTCATTTGTTGGTTTGTAAGGCATGAAAACTTGTAATGCTCGTGGCTGGCTCAAACAATGCACATCCATACCAGCCCCGAGGTGCTTTATTATAAAATGTCTTTTCATGTTGCAAGTATTAAACCAGTTTCGGTTTTATGCGTATTGTGTTACAGCAAAATGGAAATTGCCCTGACGAACTTTACTTAGGAAGGTTGACAAATCCTGAATTCCTAGTAAAATACCCTGCGCATGCCGAAGTGGCGGAATAGGCAGACGCGCTGCGTTCAGGGCGCAGTTCCCATTTCGGGAGTGTGGGTTCGACTCCCACCTTCGGCACCAGAAAAGCCCCGGGAGGGGCTTTTTTGTTTGGGAGTAGATGAAACTTAAATAAAACTGGGTTGGAAATGATTCGGATCATAAGAAAAACAAAGTTGCCAGCCAACGGCAAATCGAGTATCATAATCGCATGAGACAGCGTTTGAAGTACGTATTGGTGATTATTGGGGTGGCGCTATTGCTATTGCTTTTGGCGAATTTCAATGCCCGTGTGGCTGAACTTAACCGCCTGCGGCGTACCCACCAGCAAGTATCCACCCAACTGGTCTCCTTACAGGAAACGCAAATGGTATTGCAAACTCAAGTGGCTTATGCTACCTCGGAAGCCGCAGTGTTAGAACATGCCTACCAGGAAGACCGCATGGTACGTCCGGGAGATGTATTGGTGGTGCCGTTGGCCCCACCTGCCAGTACACCCATGCCAACCCCGTTTGTGGTGACTGCTTCCCGGCAGCGTGCTCCCTGGGAATATTGGTTTGCCTTGTTTTTTGACGAAAGCCCTTGACGAATAAAGTTTAGCGTGCTAGAATACTGCCCGCTTGAATAACGATGCGGGGTGGAGCAGTGGCAGCTCGTCGGGCTCATAACCCGAAGGTCGCAGGTTCGAGTCCTGCCCCCGCTACCTGAACAGAAGTCCGCCGTATTCGGCGGACTTTTTGTTTTGCCAGGGGTACGTTCAGGCTTTGAGCAATAAGAAATACTTTGTGACTGGAATCTGGCGAAACTGACAGATAGCCGAAATAACAGTCCATCATTTATCCACACAGGGACACAGATTACGCAGATTTTTAAATCATTTCCGGGATGGTTCAGAAACTTGTGGACACTTTTGATGCTTATTTTAGGAGACAGATGAGTGCGGAAAACGGTGCAATCTGCCCGTCTCTAGTAGCGTAGGGCAATGCCCTCCGCTACCCCTTTTCTGAACTGAGGCAGGACTTCAGTCCGACTCATCTCAGTGACATTTGGTTGTGGTTGGAAGCCGCGCCATGGATGGGGGATTCGGTATGTTGTAGGCGTCCCGCATCCAATGGGGACAGGCTGAAAGCCTGTCCCACATATTTGGGGCACCCAATGAACCATGCCCACTTTGATAGTGCTTATGCTTTTCGGCTGAATTTCTCATCAGCCAGGCGGCATTTCAGAGTCTCATCGCTGCCGGTGAGACGGTCCCGGCCCCTTGGATGACTTCGTTTTCTCGTATCAGCTCAATAACTTGGGGCATCTTAGCGTTTTTTACCACAAAGGTCCGAAGACACAAAGCCTTTAACCTTTCCTTTGTGGCTTTGTGGCTTCGTGGTGACATTTCTATTTCCCCCATGGCTGGTCTCCTCCTATTTTTTTGAGAAGATGCGTTTTCTCCTCGAAATAACTGACATGAGGGTGAGGCCGGGGACCCACGTTCGATAACCAAGCGGCGTGGGATTTGCCTCCGCTGTCCCTTGTTTCACCAAGAGCGAAGGCGTCTCCAGGTGGGTTTGAAAAGTCATCTTACCGCTTGTTTGGCGCTAAAAAGCCCTGTGGGGATAGGCTCCGAACCCATCCCCACAGGACCTTGTGTACGGATGAAAGTTTCAATCCTGCTTTTTACGAGAGGCAGGCAGCAAGCGGCTTAGCCGCTGACCGTTGCTTTTTTTGTCGTGTCCGTTATTCTGATAGTAATTTCGGTAGCCGTAAGCCTGATAGTAGCGAGTGTGGACGCCTCTACTGTCATTGACAACCACGCCCAGTACACGCACTTGGGTTTGGGCGATTTGATTTTCCATGATGCGGATGGCTGTGCGGCGGCTCTTCCCTAAACGCGTTACCCACAGTATGCCATCCACGCGTTTTGCCAGTACCACGGCATCGGGGACGGAAAAAGGCGGCCCATCTATGATCAGCACATCATAGGTCTGTTTCAAGCCTTCGATGGTCGTTTTCATCGCGCGGGAGATCAATAACTCCGTATTGTTACCGTTAGAAGGGTCGCCGCTAGATAGAAAATCAATGCTGCAATCATCTAAGGATGTGATGCAATCAGCCAGCGGGGCTTTATTTGTCAGAATATCGCTTAGGCCGGGCGCTTTCGATTGTTCGAGTATTTTTGCCAGTGATGGAGAGCGTAGATCGGCGTCAATAAGCAACACGCGATAGCCGGCATGTCCTAAGGAAATCGCCAGGTTAATGGCAACGGTACTTTTTCCTTCCTCTGGTGTAGCGCTGCTAAGCAGCAAAGCCTGGAAAGGAACTTCGGCCAAAAAACCCAAATTGTTACGCAGCGAACGGAAGGCATCTGCCATTGGGGAACGCGGGTTTTGGGCAGTATAAAGTCCAGGGGATTTATCATCGATGATATGTGGTATGTGTGCTACGATGGGGTAATGCAGCGTACGAGTGATCTCTACGCTGGTCTTGAGGCGATCATCCAGATACTCGATGACGTAAGCACCAACAACGCCCAGCACCGCTCCGCCAAATGTAGCCGCCAGGATGGTAAGCAATTTGTTTGGGCCAATGGGATGTGTAGGCAAAGATGCCTGCTCAACAATGGACAAGGTGTTAATCGCACCACTTTGTGTGCTGCTGAGCAGGTTAGCGTAATTGGTTTGTAACGATGCCAATTTATTGTTTAGCGCATCTAATGCTTGTTGGATTTGCTGGATTTCCGCAGCGCTTTCTGCTTTTCCCAGGGCATCTTGCTGTTCGGCAATTACATTTTGGGTTTGCGTGATGTCATTCTGCAGTTGTTGTAACTGCTCAGAGATAAACCGTTGAGATTCGTCATTCTGGTTATTTCCGCTGGGACTATGATTAATTAATTGCTCTGCCAGGGTATTGGCGACCACTTGCGCCCGCTGGGGATCGGTATCTGTGACTTCAATACGCAAAAAGGGGCTGTTGGGCATGCTGTAGGCGGTGTATTCAGGCAGATCTGGTAAATTCAGGCGTTCCATCGTGCCTTGTCGTACCGGCTCGCGCTGTGCCATAGCCGCGTACATATCGGTCAAGCGGCGCGGCAAGTCCAATTCCAGGCCAGATGGATTGGGATCATAGATGGCGCCGCCAACCATCAGTGTAGTACCGGCGCGATAAACCGGTGGCAGGGGATTAACCAGCGCGTAACCAATGCCGCCTGCAGTAATGGTGCCTAAAATGATTAGCCACCACCAACGAAAAACTGGGGATAGATATTCTAAAAATTTCAGATTCATGCTCGTTCTCCAGGGAACTGGCTAGAAATAGCGCGTTTTATCCGTGGTGGAGATTTAATTCGGTTGGCTTGTGCCTGCTGGTAGATGGCCTCCACTTGGGCGGCAATAGCATCCCAACGATGATAACGTTCAACGTAGGCCAGGCCAGCCTGCCCAATGATTGCGCGCCGCTCCGGCTGTTTGAGTAGTGTCAGAATGGCACGCGCAAAATCGTGATGCGTATCTGCAATGACTACGTGACGGCCATTTTCTACCTGTAACGCAGAAACGGCTTGTGAAGTGCAAACTACCGGCGTGCCACAGGCCATGGCTTCTAATACTTTGTTTTGGATGCCGGTACCATAGATCAGTGGAGCGATGGCCAAGGTGGCCTGTTGTAAGTAAGGGCGAATGTGCGGTACAGTGCCGGTGACCTCAATGCGTGGATCTTTGCCAAATCTTTGAATAATGGCCGGCGGGTCCTTGCCAACGATTTGCAGCCGAACTTCAGGCTGGGCGCGCCACACCAGCGGCATAATCTTCTCAACCAGATCGCACACCATCGTGATGTTGGCGTGATAACTCATCTTTCCGCTAACCACCAGGGTATGAGGGGCGCGGAGCTGATTGGGGTCGGGGTAGAACTCATCCAGCGCAACCCCATTGGGGACGATGTGAATCGGCGTATGGACGTTCCTTTCGGGCAGCAGGTCTTTATAGGCTTGCTTGTCGGCAGGAGAAGTCACCAGAATATGGTCGAAGTGATGGAGTAGTCGGCGTTCAAGCCGTGCAGTACGGGGGGCTTCCAGGCGTGTCACCCACTGCCCAAAGAAACTACGGCTTTTGCCAGCCGCTTGACGGAAAAGGTGGCTGATGCAATCCACGCTATCCCATACGATGGGCAGGTTTGCAAAGGCGCGTTCTGCCCGTAAGGCATACTGCACCCCGCGTAAGTGCTCTACGTGCAACACATCAAATGGTGGGAAACCGTTGGATGTCTGGCAGATTTTCTGCAAGGTTTGCCACAAACGTGGCTGCCAACAATAGGATGCCTGCAATGGCAAATGGCTTGGAAGCGTCCTGCCGGTATTCCACAAGGCATACCAGCGTGGCAACGGGAAAATATCGACTTGTACACCGGCTTCTTCCAGTGTTTGGATGTTGGCTCGATTTTCATGACGGCTACCCAGGGTGAGCAGCCGAATGGTGTGCCCGCGTCCTGCTAGCGTACGCAGTAGCGCGTACGGGCGAATGTAGATTGGCGAAGGTATGTAGGGGACAACAAAGAGCAGGCGCATGGTTAGATACGATTGTGGTGGCGGACGTAAAGCATGAGTCCTGTGATAACCAGTGCTGCCGGTAGTAAACTGATGGCAATTACCAGCAGGTCATCATTTTCACTGAAAATTGTGTACGTTTGTCCAGGCACGATAGGCTGTACGTGCAACGCGGGCGGTGGTGTTGGTGTCATGGTGGCGGTTGGTAGGGGGGAGGCAGTTGGTGTGGTTGTTGGACTGGCCAGTGGACGGGGTGTTAAAGCCGGTGCATCCAGCACGCGCTGGCTGTACCAAATGGTGTAAAAATTGGGGTTGGCATCCCAGATATGTTCCTCGGGGCGCACAAACCAGGTCACATGCAGGCGATTTCCCAGGCCGACGGTGGCTTGTGGCCATTCCGGAGCGGCATCTGGGTAAGTAGCGATCACTTCGGGAGAGGACCATGTTTTGCCGTCCCAGGTGAGGTGGAGTACACTCAAACTGTTTTGTTCATTGCTCAGGCGGCCAATCATCACCAGATGTAATTTGCCGTTACTGTCGCGCACCAGGCTGAAGGCGCTTTGACGGGTATCGTGGAGACTGCGCTCGCCCCACACCTGGGGAATGCGGACAGGTGGTTCCCAAGAGCGGCCATGCGTCGTTGACAGACGGTAGTAGGGCGTGTCTTCATCGCTGTTCAGCCACACGGCGATTAGCCGGTTGCGCATATCCAATCCCAGCGCCGGATTGCGGGCAGTGCTTTCATCAGCGGGTGCAATGGCTTGCAATATATTCCAGGTGATGCCGTTGTCGAAAGAGACCGTATGTAGAATTTGTACCGGTTCATTGACGCCGCCAAAGGTGCCGCCTGTCCCGGCCTCCCAAAGTACGTGCAGGTTTTCTTGTTCATCTAGTAACAACTGTGGTTTGGCTGCCCCGACGGGAACGGCCGCCAGTTTGGACAGGTTGACCGGGAGGCTCCAGGTGAGGCCGTTATCGTCCGATTGGCGGTAAAACAGGTGGTAGCACAGGTTGCATTGCTCATCGGGACGATTTTCGGTGTACACCACGTGTAGACGGCCACTCGCATCGCCGAGGATATTTGAAAAGTATCCTAATTCTTGAGTTGTTAGACGCATATAAGATCGCCAGGTGCCGGCATGAGCGGCGGAGCGTACCGGTACCTGACTGTAAAATACATTCAGATTCCGAAAGGTCATGTGCAGAATGTCGTTTTGGTCGATCCACGGCTGTGGTCGGGTGACTTCCACGCTGCGCACCTTATACTGTTGGATAGCGATGATGTCGTTGATTGGCTGCCAGGTTTGACCATCTTCACTGCGGGTGTAGTACACCACGTCGTACCCAGCATCCGGGGGGACTTCGGGATCTGTAGGATCGCCGCCGTAGTAGCGGCTTTGTGACCAGAAAAGGTGCACTGCACCACTGGCATCAGTGATAATCGCCGGAAACCAGCCACTCTGCTCAAAGGTGTGTGGCGTACTCCAGGGCGATTCTTGCGCCTGGGTATGCCCAAAAAACATACCGGCAACCAGCAGGGTATACAGCATCCCTAAGGCAATCCTGAAGTGAGGGAAGGGAAAGGGAGTGTGACGTGGCATTGGCAGAGAAAAGAAGCGGTTGACGTATTGTTTTTGCAATTGTGGTTGCATTATCACATTGAAGATGTTGTTTGGGGATGACAAAATTGTCAGGAGGTTTGGTTGTATGGTTGGATTGTCCGTTAGGACGCGACGGGTAGTGGAGGGCATTACCCTCCACTACCCATTTGGGGTTAGCCCCGCTACGTAGACGCCCCCTAAGCATTTTGTCCATGAAGACATGAAAGCGCGAAGTGTTTTAGGCACAAAAAAATCCCCGCTTCGCGCAAGGAAAGCGGGGATGAGAGTGGCTTTCAAAAAACTTACATGCGCTGTTTGAGCGCTTCCCAACCGGCGTAATGGGCGGTGCTGCCGAGTTCTGCCTCGATGCGCAGCAATTGGTTGTATTTAGCCACGCGGTCAGAACGAGCCGGCGCCCCGGTTTTGATTTGACCGGCGTTGAGGGCCACCACCAGGTCGGCGATGGTCGCGTCTTCGGTTTCGCCAGAGCGATGGGAGACGACAGCCGTCCAGCCAGCGCGTTGGCAGGTTTGCACCGCCTCAATCGTCTCGGTTAACGAGCCGATTTGATTGAGTTTGATGAGCACCGAATTGACACTTTGTTCCTTGATGGCACGGCGGATGCGCGCCGGGTTGGTAACCAATAAGTCGTCACCTACGATTTGGATTTGATCGCCCAGTTCTTGGGTCATTAGTCGGAAACCTTCCCAGTCATCTTCGGCCAGGCCATCTTCGATGGAAACGATGGGGTACTGCTCCACCCATGATTTCCAGAAGGCCACGATTTGCTCGCTGGTGAGTTGCTTGCCTTCTTTGCGCAGGTTGTACAGACCGCTCTCGGCATCATAGAATTCAGAAGCAGCCGGATCGAGGGCAATCGCTACGTCCGCACCGCGCCCAGCCTTGAAACCGGCCTTGTCGATGGCTTCCAGGATGACTTCCACGGCCTCAGCGTTGGATTTAAGCGCTGGGGCGTAGCCGCCCTCGTCGCCCACCAGGGCGGTGTAGCCCTTGCTCTTGAGCACGCTCTTGAGCGCATGGTAGATTTCAGCACCCCAGCGCAGCCCCTCTGCGAAGGATTCCGCACCCAGGGGCATAATCATGAACTCTTGGGCGTCGGTGGATTGCCAGGACGTGTGTGCGCCGCCGTTGAGGATATTCATCATGGGGACGGGAAGCACGTGCGCATAGACGCCACCCAGGTAGCGATAAAGTGGCAGCCCTAGCGAAGCCGCGGCCGCTTTGGCAACCGCCAGACCGGTGCCCAAAATGGCGTTGGCACCTAGATTGGATTTATTCGGGGTTCCATCCAGTGCCAGCAAGGTAGCGTCAATTTCCATTTGGTTGGTGGCATCCAGGTCGTACAGGGCCGCGGCAATCGGCCCGTTGACGTTTGCTACCGCTTTGGTCACGCCCTTGCCGCCGTAGCGGCTCTTATCGCCATCGCGCAGTTCCAGGGCCTCGTGTACGCCGGTGGAAGCGCCGGAAGGCACCGCCGCGCGCCCCACACTACCATCGTTTAATTGCACTTCGACTTCGACGGTGGGGTTACCACGTGAATCGAGAATCTCACGACCAACAACTTCTTCGATATAGGTGTCCATAGTTATCCTCCGGGAATAAAGTTTCGGTTGGTTATTTGCTTTGTTGTAGGCCTTTGAATTTGGGGCCACATATTCAAGTATACCTCTACCGGCGGGTGCGGAAACGGTTTCCTCTTCAGACGACACAAAAAATCAGGAAAAATGTCACACCCGAAAGGGCGTTTGTTACACGAAGGGCAGGGAAAGGAGGGTTTCCAGGGCATCCGGCTGGACGGTATCGCGGGCGGCTTTATTCCATTGCGTTGCGCCGCATTTTTCGCAGCGATGCAAAATCTGGTAGCCCTTTTTGGTGTGGTAGCGTATTCCTTCAGGGCGCATTAACCCGCCGCAAGTAGCGGCGCGATCCCCTGGCAGAATGTCAACGTGCAGGGAATACAAACAAGCCGGGCAGTGATTGCGGTAACTGCCGTTGGTGACCGGCTGTACCTCCATGCCGCAGTGGGCGCAGGTGAACGGAACGTTTTCGGTTTTTCGGCTCATAACGTATCTTGAGGGTACACTTGGGGTTATCTTTTACGGTTTTTTAGACTTTGTTTGATGGAGGTATGATGACCGCTGAATATCTACAAACGCTGGATGATCCGCGCAATCGTCAGTTTTTCCCGCTTGAAGAAAGTACTCCCCACAAGGTGCTTTGGCCGGTGTTGCGAACGGGGTTCAAGGCATTGGCACAGTTGAAGGTCACCGGCCTGGAAAATTTGCCGCCCGAAGGCCCCGTTTTGCTGGCTTCTAATCACCTGACCAATTTTGATGTGTTTGCGTTGCAGTTTGGGTTGACGCGCCCGTTGTTTTACATGGCCAAGGCGGAGTTGTTCCGCCTGATGGTTCTAGATGTAACCGTTCGTTGGCTAGGTGGTTTTCCGGTTTATCGAGGCAGCGGTGATGAGTGGGCCTTGCGTCATGCTCGGCGCTTGCTGGAGAACGGTCAAGTGGTAGTGATGTTCCCAGAAGGGACGCGCAACAAAGGCCGTGGCTTGCGACACGGGAAGACCGGTGCGGCGCGGTTGGCGCTGTCTGTGGGGTGCCCAATTGTGCCGGTAGCCGTGGATGGTACCCAACGCATGTTTATGCGCTTTCCCCGCCGTACGGTGGTGCATCTTTCTGTGGGAACTCCGCTTTGGCCGCAGGCCGGCGATGATGCCGAGACGTTGACCACGCGTACCATGTATGCCATTGCCGGTATGTTGCCGGCAGAAGCACGCGGAGTGTATGCCCGGTAAGGGTGGGATCTGACCCTGCCCTTACCGAGCCGCTTCGGTTTCCGGTTGTGGGTTGCGCCGGTAGGCAGCATTCAGGAAGGCTACGAAGAGCGGGTGTGGACGATTGGGGCGCGAGAGAAATTCGGGATGAAATTGGGTGCCCAACATGAAGGGATGGTCGCGCAACTCGGCAATTTCCACCAGGCGGCCATCCGGTGACAAACCGGAGAAACGCATACCGGCTTGCTCAAATTGTTCACGGTAGGCATTATTGAATTCAAAGCGGTGGCGGTGGCGTTCCTGTACCATTGGCTTGCCATACGCGGCGTGGGCCAGTGAGCCTTCTTGCAAAACACAGGGGTACAGCCCCAGGCGCATGGTGCCGCCCATGTCGGCGATATCGCGTTGATCGGGCATCAAATCGATGATCGGGTGATTGGTGGCGCGGTCGAACTCTGTGGAGTTGACATCCTCCGTGCCCAGGATATGCCGCCCGAATTCGATGGTCATCAGTTGCATGCCCAGGCACAACCCCAGGTAGGGCACTTTGTTTTCACGGGCATAGCGGATGGCCTGGATTTTGCCTTCTATTCCGCGTTCGCCGAAACCCCCGGGGACTAAGATGCCATCCGCAGCCTGAAGACGCGCTTTGTGTTTCCCTTTTTCTATTTCAGCAGAGTGAATCCAGTCGATTTCTACTTCGAGTTCCAGGTGCAAGGCGGCATGGTGCAGGGCTTCGCGCACGCTCATGTAGGCGTCGTGTAGTTCCACATACTTGCCAACCAGAGCCACTTTGACGTGGGGTTTTTCGGCGTGCACGGTGGAGACCAATTTGCGCCAGGCCTGCCAGTCCGGCTCTTGACGAGAGGACAACCCCAGTCGCTCCAGAACGTAGGTGCCCATGCCGGATTCATCCACCAGTAACGGTACTTCGTAGATGCTGCGCGCGGTGACCATGGGGATGACGGCGCGGCGCTCCACATCGCAGAACAAGGCGATTTTTTGGCACAGTTCTTCTTCGACGGGATGGTCGGAGCGGGCAATGATGATGTCGGGGGTGATGCCCAGGGAACGCAGGTCGCGCACCGAGTGTTGGGTAGGCTTGGTTTTCAGTTCGCCGGTGGCACCGATGTACGGCAGCCAGGTGACGTGGACGTAAACGCTATTCTCGCGTCCTACATCGCTGCGCATTTGACGCAGCGCCTCCAAAAAAGGCTGCGATTCGATGTCGCCGACCGTGCCGCCGACTTCTACGATGACAATTTCGGCCTTCAGAGTCTTTGCAACCAAACCGATGCGGCGTTTGATTTCATTGGTAATGTGCGGAATGACCTGGATGGTGCCGCCCAGATAATCGCCACGGCGTTCTTTGGCAATCACATCGGCGTAGACTTGCCCGGTTGTGATGTTGCACACCCGGTTCAGGTTGGTGTCGATGAAGCGTTCGTAGTGGCCCAGGTCCAGGTCGGTCTCGCTGCCATCATCTAGCACGTACACTTCGCCGTGCTGATAGGGGCTCATGGTGCCCGGGTCAACGTTGATGTAGGGGTCGAGTTTTTGTACGGCCACGGAATAGCCGTGTTCTTTGAGCACGCGGCCCAGGGCGGCAGCGGTCAGGCCTTTGCCAACCGAACTCAGCACACCGCCGGTGAAAAAGATGTATTTAGTGGGGAGAGAAGATGTCATCTGGCTTTTATCTTACGGGTGGTCAACAAAGAAAAAGGAAGGTCTCGTAATGTGTGACGACCTTCCCAAACAATATCGGGCGCAAATTTGTGTGCCATCAACCGACTAATTTTGTCAGATCTTCTGCAGCGCGGCGCATTTCTAGGAAAATCAGGCCTAATTTGGCGCCCTCGCGCGCCAAGACGGTCAACACGGCTTCCTCGCCGATGGCCGTTAACAGCACGTACCCGCCGGCGCCTCGTATATAGACTTGTTCCAGTGTGCTGCGGCCCAATTCGCTGGCGATGCGCTCGCCCAGGCTAAGCATGGCCGCCGACATGGCTGAGACACGGTCTTCTTCTGAACCGACCGGCAGGGCAGAGGCCATGATTAGCCCGTCAACGGATACCACTGCCGACCCTTCGATATCTGGGGAAGCAACTTGCATTGAGCGCAAGCGCTCTGTCATCAACTCTACGCGTGATTTGGTCATGCCCCAATCCTCTCCTGATTCTTTCCTGAAGAAATGGCGTATGCGATACGAACGAGATGCTTTGAGTTTACCATAACTCCAGGCTCTTTTCTAGAGATTCGCGTGCAATATACGCGCAAAAACGTAGCAGCCAAGAATCCACGGGCTGGTTTCCTGACAGTTTTTGATTTATAATGTGCCGCGTGGCACAAATGGCCGGAAAAATGGAGGACGCATAGGTTTCATAGGTTTATGGAAGCGGGAACCTGGATACAAATTCGTTCGTTCCGTTACCATTCACGGTTCAATCCTTATTAGGAGGTTTGCTATGTATATGGAGGGCGTCGTCTACTTTATCCTTGGTTTGTTTAACTTGATACTTATTGCTGCCTGGCTCGTTCTGGTGTTTGTAGCCCTGGTGAGATTGCGAAACACCAATCTGCCGCCAATGCCCAAGGCGGTGTGGGCCGGGGTCATTTGTGCCTTGCCAATTTTGGGGGCGTTGGCTTTCTTTGTGGTCAAACCGGAAGATTCCCCCTCGAATCCTTCGTGATTGATGGGGAGACCATGTTCCCGCAACCCGAACTTTCCTCCAATTTAGAATGGCTGCTGCAAAGCCCGCAATCTGCCCCTGAAAGCCTGGCGTTGGCGCTCTGGGAAACTTGTGGTTCACACGTGGCTTGCTTGGGAGCAGCGCTCTTTGGTGAGGCACAGGCGTTGCCGTTTGTCACACAGGTGGTGAGTGGCTGTCTGCTGGTTGCAGAGGCTTACCGCGCCGAGTTGCCGCCCTGCAATTGGGTGATGCGTGTGGCGTTGCAAACTGCTCGCCGTCTGGCCGATGCACCCACTGTTCAGGTGGAAGCGCGCTTTTTGGGCGCTGCCCGGCAATTAGGATATGAGCGCGAGGTTTTATTGACCCTGTGGGATGGCGATCGTCGGCGTTTCGAGCATGCCTGGCAGGAGATTCCCGCAAAGGAAGGGGAAACGGAGCCGCCCTTGGGGTGGCGCGTTCCCCCAAGGGTTTCTGCGCCCCCTGAAAGGGGGGATGTCTCCGACGTTTCAGGGGGCGCGCGGCCTCCTCAGGTGGATCCTCCCCCTGAGGATTTTCCGCTTCCCGATTTTTTGCAACGCGCCGTTTGGCAGGCGGGCCTCCTGCAAGCGCGGCGGACGCGTCGCTTTCGTCTGGTAGAGTCGCTTGTAGTGGTCTTTTTCGTGGCTTTCTTGTTGATAGGGATGCGCATTGGACAGGCTTTAGATCCTCATCATAACCAGGCCACTGTGGTGACACAGGTGGTTGTGGTGCAGGTGACGCCCTCGCCCGTGATGGTGACGGTTATCCCTACCCCGGTCGCACAGGGAGCGCAGGAAGCATATTTGCCGGTTTCTACGCCCGCACCGCTCGAAAGCCTGGACCTTATGCAGGTGGTGGCGCTGCTACAAAGGAGCACTTCTTTTTGGCAGACGCTTTGGGTGGATGCTTTTGTGCTGGATTACGGCCCGGAGGGCTACACCGGCCCGCCCAATATCATCCGACAGCAAGTTTGGTTGTTCGGTGATGACCGTTTGCTGCTGCTGAGTGGCTCGCCTTACGGTCTTCCGGATGTGTGGCTGCATGTTGGTGCCGATGACTTTTACAAAGTGTTGTCTTCTTCGTCCACTGAACTAACCGTGGATAGCCGTCTGGAGGAAATGCTACACCCCGCCGGGTTGTTAGAGGAGATGCCGGCACTGCGCGTTGTGGGCTTGGAAGATGTTTTTGGCCGCCCGGCCCTGCACCTGGAAGCGATGCGTACTGGCGGTGTGCGTGAGGGGTGGTGGATAGACCGACAGTATGGAATATTACTGTGGCGGCAGATTTTCGACCGCCGTGGGGTGCTGCGTTATGAGGTGCAAATCAGTAATCTGGCCTTTAATTTTAAACCGCGGGAGGAGATGTTTTCTGAAGAGATTTTATCTTACCGTGTTTTTGCGGCTTCACCGTTTGGCGAGAAGGAAAAATTGGGTGCCCGTCCTCAACTGATTGTAGATCCTCTGGCAGCCGGGCATGTGCCTGCGACGCGTCTCACGCCGCCCCCCGATTTTGACCCCACCGATGCCGTCTTGACGTTTGAATGGAATGCGCAGCCTACCTGGAGGGGGGAGGCTGCCTCCATGCCGGTGGATGTGCGCCTTTTGGGCGATGGCTATTACCTGGGCATCATACAAATTCCTATAGAGCACTTGGTGACGTGTGTCCGCAATGCAGAGGGGGAAATGTTTATCGTGTATAGCAATTATGATGATAAGAATGGGCCTTTGAGTCCGATATGGGACAATTATCGGCTGCGAGATTTTGATGCTGGCTATGCCAATGATTATGCCATGGGCCGGAGTATGTGGAAGGATCGGTCCGAAGTGATAGACCCTGCCGGGGAGGACACTTTCTTGCAGGTGCGCCCCGCTGTGCTGGTCGCTCGGGACGGAAAAACATTTTACTTGGCGGCAGATTCAACCATCGATGGGATGGGGATTTATCGTGTCCGGCAGGAAAAACATTCCTGGAATTGGACGCTCGAGGCGGAGCGTTTGTTCAATGCCTTTCACACCGGGCCGCTGGCGCTTTCCCCCTCCGGGACGCAACTGGCCTGGCTGGAGTATCGCGATACCGATACCTGGGAACTTGTGATTGCCGACCTGCAAAGTGAGACCATTCTTTCGCGGCAGACGGTCAATATTCGTATGGCGGCAGACGGTCTGCCGGTCTCCGTGCCCACAGTTTGGGGAAAGCCGTTTCCCTGGCCGCAGCCCGGCTTGTTGAACTGTGCCTTGCCCCCCGCTGCGCCGTAACGCGAATTTGGCCTCATCTGGGGTGCTGTAGCGTGTTTTACCATGCCTGGTCATCCGGATCAGGTCTTTTTACCACTAAGGGCTCGTCTGTAAATATCGATTTGTTGGTTCTTCAGCGTTGAAGAGTTAACGCAAAGCTGCAAAGCCGCAAAGAAAATCACGTTTTAGCACAAGGCGTGTATCCAGAAACACCTTTGCGCCCTGGCTCCTTTGCGTTAAGGTTTTGGGACTGCCGAAACATTTGGGCTGGATGGGTAGCGCAGGGCATTGCCCTCCGCTACCCCGTTCACGAACTGAGGCAGAACTTCAGCCTGACTTCTTTATTCCATACCGTTTATGTGTAACTGCCTACCTGCCTGCAGGGGGAGGCGCAAGCGCGTAGGGCAACTCTGCAGAGTTGCCCCTACTTGCCTGTCATTGCGAGCCCCCGCAGGGGGCGAAGCAATCTCCACCCCGCGAATTGGAGATTGCTTCGGTCGCTGCGCTCCCT
>DAOTZN010000262.1:0-1592 GCA_034434095.1 Anaerolineales bacterium | reverse complement strand
CCCCGATGGTGACGCGGGGTACGGACGCCCTTTCGGGGGGCGCGGTAACCCCAGGGAGGGCAGCCACCCCAGAGTCCGGTCAGCCTGTATCCCCTGGCGCAACGGAGACGCCCTCAGAGGGTGCACCGCCGCTTTCCATGCCGGTTCCGTATGCGGTGGTGTTGGTCTCCCCTGAGAGCGGCTTGAACCTGCGCGCTAAACCCTCCCTAAACGCCCCTGTTTTGGCGCTGTTGCCTTACGATGCGCGTGACTTACGTCCCACCGGTAACCAACAACAAGCGGAAGGGTTTACATGGGCAGAGGTTGAAACGCCCTTTGGAACAGGTTGGGTGAGCGTGGCTTACCTCAGCGCGCAAATGGCGCCGGATGCTTTTTGCCGTAACCCGCAGGTGCAGGCGCTGGTCGAGGCATTTGTGCAGGCGGTGCAGGCGCAGGATGGGGCCGCGCTGGCCGATTTGGTCAGCCCGGTACACGGTCTGACGATTCGTCACGAGTGGTGGAACCCCGAGGTAGCCTTTCACGTCGCTGAAGTTGAGGGGTTGTTTTCTGCCGAGAAGGTGTACGATTGGGGTATTCAGGATGGCAGTGGTAACGCGTTGCAAGGTAGTTTTGTTGACGTGATTTTGCCGCGCTTGCAAGATGTGGTGCAAGGTGAGTTTGTGACCGCCTGTAACACGCTGGCAAATGGCGAAGCAACGGGAAATACCGCCGGTTTGGTGACCTGGCCGTACCCCAATTTGCAGTATATCGCCTTGTATCGCCCCGCCCCGGCCGATCAGGAACTGGATTGGCGCACCTGGGCTTTAGGCATTGTGTGGTGGCAGGGGCATCCCTATTTGGCGGCGTTGGTGCAATACCATTGGGAAATTTAGGAGAAAGAAGATTTTGTTATGTTTTCATGAATATTTTGGGGGAAAATGGTACCATGCCATGCCACAGGTGCGTTTCTGTAGGTAAGATGATCAACAATACGACGTATTGCAAGGGTGAGAAACAATCTCTCCGTGAAGTGTACAAGGACAAATCAATGGCTGCTAAAATTCTAGTTCTGGAAGACGACCCTCAGTTACAAGATATCCTGGAGCGTGCTCTCACGCGTTATGGATACCAACCGGTTATCGCCGGTTCGCTGGCAGAAGGAGATGAGAAGGTATCCGCTGGGCCGTATGCTGCCCTGTTGTGCGATATGCGCTTGCCAGATGGCGATGGTCTGACTTTTCTGAAAAACCATGGTGCCGACTTGAAAAATGCCGGTACACAAGTGGTTGTTGTTTCTGCTGAGCCGCAATACGGAGATTTAACTGCTGAGATGGGCGTGGAGTTTTTCCTTCCCTGGAAGACCAAGAATGGGTGCAACAGGCGCTGACCCGTGGTGAGCCTGTCTACCATCTCCCTTTGCCAATATTGTCCATTATCAGGCCCTTTGCAAGCGCATACATCCCGTTGGATACTGGTGGTGACGCGCAAACCGTGCTGGCACTAAGCATTGACATGCGAGCCTTCATTACCTATGGGTGGACAATGATCCTTACTTCCATCGTTTTGCTGGTAGGAGGACTGACGATTTTGAGTAGGGTAGCGTTGGGCAGCAT
>DAOTZN010000261.1:0-3327 GCA_034434095.1 Anaerolineales bacterium | reverse complement strand
TTCTGCCTTGTTCAGCCGGCCGCGCAAGGGGGGAATGAAATCTGCCAGCAGTTCGGCCGGATTGACAATATCCGGCCACCAGGGGCAATCTACATGGAAGGTGCGCAGGATGCGCAGGTTGGTTTGTGTAAACAAAGGTCGCCATGCCGCCGGGTGCATTAGCCCTATGTCTCCGTGATCCCACGGTTGGTGGGTTATGCGATGGTGCAGGCGGTGGAGGGGAAAGCCGTAATTGCGGCGATTAGGCACAAAAATCAACACAAAGCGGCGACTGCAACGTGCCATCTCGCGTAGCGTCTCCAGCGGCCTGGTTAGACGGGGCATGATATTGAAATTCCATACCAGATCGAAGGATGCTTCTGGAAAAGGGAAAGGATGATAGGGGGTGGTGGTATCCACCTGGAGCCGGGCGCGAGGGGCGTGTTTTTGCCACACCTGGCGGGCGAAGGTGGCTGCATCCTTTTGCTCGGGCAGCCATAGGGTCACCGTTGCACCTGATAACCCTAAAGGCAGACTATTGAGGCCACAAATACCGGTCATGCCGTCCCCGGGGCCTTCCAAGACATCGTGTATCGGAAGATGATGGAGCAAGAGATGTTGTGCACGCATAAGTGCCCAGCGCTCGTACGTTGTGCCGAGTCCGGTATCGGCAGTGGTAAGAGAATGATTACACAATTTCTGGTAGGTCCTTGGTAGATTCGGCAATGCTCCAGTTGAAGGGGTTGCGGCGGCGCACGGAGTAATCGTAAGTCCCCAATATACGAACGAAAACTTCCAGGACAATGATGGCTGGCGCCCAGGCGAAATAGCGCCAATCCAAACGGATGTTTTGTAGGAAAATACGCAAAATGCGCCAGTGGTTGAGGGTTGCCACGCGATAGCCAAGGGTCTCGCGTACGTATAAATGTCCGGAAAAGATACGGCGGCGCTGCTTAATGAAATCACGCACCGTTTCCGGCCCCTTGTTCAAGACGATGGCGTCCGGTGCATAACGTAATTTCATCCCCTGACCGATGATAAGCGGCTCTATACTGGCCTCGTCTACGGCAGTATCATAAGGAATCTGACGAAAGATGTTGCGAAACGCAATCAGTTCTCCCATTTTAGGGCATTCCAGTGATACCAGATGGTGCAATTCCCACAATAGATGGATGCCAAAGCCCATAAATGTATTGCGTTCGTTGGTAGGGACAGGATGCCCGCCAACCATGCCTGTTTGGGGATTGATAAAAGGCGTAATGAGTGCCTCAATGCTGTGTGGTAAGGGTAGCGTATCGGCGCTTTGCAGGATGATGATTTCACTCTTGGTGTGATGCAGAAATAGATTAACCGCCGATGCCTTGCCTTCACGTTGCGCCTGGGTTAGCAGATGGATACGGCGGTCTTGAGCGGCAAATTGCCGCACAATGGCTTCTGTCCCGTCAGTGCATCCGCTGGCAACCACAATGATTTCATCGATGTGTGCCATATGGGTTTGTTGACGTTGTAAGGCATCTAGTAGACGACCGATATTGGCGGCCTCGTTATAGGCCATGATGCCAATGCTACAATGCAGCCGGTTGTCCGGAGAGGATACAGGAGATGTGTTCATGCTTTGCTGCCTGTTCTTGCAATTCGTTTTGGATTTTCCGCTTTCTACAACAATGCAATTTTAGCAAAGAAATACCGATTTCAATGGGGGTTGTCCTTTCAATTCTGTTATGCATTTTGTTTTGCGGTATCGAGTGGCAGGCATATTTTCTTGCAAGCAAATCCCCCTTTCAGGACGGAGGTTCTTTACCATGATCGCACCGAGCCTCCTTTTGCCGGGACGCGCTTTGCTCAACGCGGATTGGCCTCCAGGTCGGCACGTTGGGGTAGCCCCAAAACCTTAACGTAAACTCACCAGGGCACGAAGTTTTGTTTGTTCCCCGGTAACTGCTCAAGGTTCCGTCAAAGAATAAGTTCTCTCACTCGCTTATCAGGCGCGAGGAGAATGCTTCCCCTAGCCTGGGGCGCCGACCTCCAGGTCGGCACGTTGGGGTAGCCCCAAAACCTTAACGCAAACTCACCAAAGCACGAAGTTTTGTTTGTTCCCCGGTAACTGCTCAACGGTCAATGCGCACGTAGGTGATGTCGCTATAACCGCTGCCGTACGGCGTTTGCAATGGGTCGCCACCGGGGTTGCTGCGCGTCCCTTCGCATATTCCCAGTCCGGCCTCTTGTCCGCAAAACAGAAAATCGTACACGCGCGGGTCATCCAGGCTTTTGTTCTGATGCGGCAATTCCAGACGCAGCAGGTCTACCGCCACGCAATCCAGCGCAACCGGGTCGGTGCTGACCAGCAGGCTGTTGGCGGCCTGGTTGCCGAAGATGTGCCAGCTTTTTATGGCGTCATCCGATGAACCGGTAGAGCCGTACAAACAATCGGCCAGAATGAGCGCCGTTTTGTTCTTGATGATAGGGTGGGCGTTAAGGTCTACCAGCGGATTGTAGTACCTGTTGTAGTATTGCCCGCCGTTGATTTCCATGTACTCGTGTAAACTGTGGGGAGCAGCACTGGCGTACACGTAATTGATGCTGCCGCAGTGATTTTTCATGCCAATGGAAGCCGGGATGGCAATCCCGCTGGGGTTGGGTTTGCCGGGTTTGTGCGCTTTGACGATGGGCATGTTGATGATGTAAGTGGCATCGTACAGGATGTCGGTGAGCAAGCGATCGGGGATTTGCCCTCCTGGATCGTTGAACGTCACTGTCAGACTGGGATCCTTGCCGTAAGTGGGGGTTTGCACGCCGGAACAATCGCTCAGGCCGATGAAATTTACCTGCGGGTAGGCGTTTTTCAGCGGGGTACGGAAGTAATTGGGGATGGTCTTGCCATAGCGTTGACCGCTCTCGCTGCCGCTGGCATCGTAGAAATACACATCCTCAGCCCGGACGCCGGCCGCATTTAAGCCATTGAGCAGTGCCAGCGCTAGTTGAGGCACGGCGTCAATTTGGTTGTTGTGCGAACCACAGGAATTGCCGTTGAAGATGCTGTTGTTGAAACTGGTTTTGATAGCGATTTTTTGCCCAACCTGATAGCCGCCGCTATGCACCCGACCGAAGAGCACCTGCCAGATATTGGCCCACGAAGATTGCCCGGTGAGTTCTTGCAGCGCGTCCAACAGCATGGCCTCCACAATGGCGGCATCCACGTGGTTGTAGAAGTACGTTCCGCCGGCACCTGACCAGGAGGTGGCTTGTGCGTCACGCACATGGACCACCAGCCCGCTGCCGTTAGGTGGGGGCGTTGTCGGGCCGACGGTGGGCGAGGGGGATGGGGTTGAAGATGGCGATGGCGTGGAT
>DAOTZN010000260.1:0-5786 GCA_034434095.1 Anaerolineales bacterium | reverse complement strand
AGAATAAGTTTCCTCACTTGCTCGCCAGGCAGCGTCATTGCGAGGGCGCTCTTTGCCCGAAGCAATCTCCAAAAGGGCAGAAAAACCACTCGAACAAGCATTTCCCAGGCCTGAGGAGATGGCTTCACCGCCCAGAACGGGCGGCTCGCAATGACAGCGAGGGAAGTTATTTATGGACAAACCCTGAGAGGCCCCAAGTTATTGAGATGATGAGATAAAAAATCTATGGCATCATCAATGGGGTAATTATAACTGCAAAAATTCAAAACCTTAACGCAAAATGGCCAAAGCGTAAAGGAAAACAAGCGAAATTCAAAAACCTTGGCGGCTTTGTGCCTTGGGGATGGTTCAGAAACTTGTGGACACTTTTGTAAGCAGAGTGGGGCTAATCCTGGTATCCCAAAGGGGTAGCGGAAGGCAGTGCCTTCCGCTACCCCTTACTGAACTGAGGCAGGACTTCAGTCCGACTCATCTCAGTAACATTTGGTTGTGACTGAAAGCCGCGCCATAGATGGGGGATTCGGGATGTTGCAGATGTCCCGCATCCAATGGGAACAGGCTGAAAGCCTGTCCTACACGCAAAGTGTCCACATATTTGGAGCCCCAAATGAACCATCCCCTACATCTTGCCAAAAAACTGCTCCGCTACCCCTTTCACGGGCTGAGGCAGGCCTTCAGTCCGACTATGATACCGGAGTTCGCCAATTGCTCAGAGTGCAATTGACCATTACACAATATGATTTTTATCAAAGGATATAGGCAAATCAACAGGTTACAAGAAGGTACGGGGTTATGATATACTGCAAACGGGTCAACCGGTCCCCAGGCTGATAAGACGCTGAATGACCTGGAGAAAATTACCCCATACACAGAGGAGCAAAGAGGTATGAAACAAGATTTTCTGGCAATTGCAGATCATTCATCAGAAGACCTGCAAGCCCTGCTCGACCGCGCGGTCGCCTTGAAAGCCGAATGGCAGGCGGGGGGCAATGCCCCCATCTTAAAAGGTAAAGTATTGGCACTGGTATTCCAAAAACCCAGTTTACGCACTCGGGTATCCTTTGATATGGCTATGCGTCACCTGGGCGGCGATGCACTGTACCTTTCGCCCGCCGAAATCGGCTTGGGCAAACGCGAGTCCATTGCCGATGTGGCGCGCGTGCTTTCGGGCTATGTGCAAGGCATCATGGCACGCGTTTTCGACCATGAGCACGTGGTGGAACTGGCAAAGTGGGCCAGCATACCGGTAATCAACGGGTTGAGCGATTACAATCACCCCTGCCAGGCTATGGCCGATGCGTTGACCATTCAGGAAGAGTTTGGCAACCTCAAGGGCGTCAACGTGACCTACGTGGGGGATGGCAATAACGTGGCCGTTTCGCTCATGCACGTATGCGCTAAATTGGGCGCTAACTTCACCATCGCCAACCCCGAAGGCTACGACATGCCGGCCGAGGCAATCAAAGAGGCCAAGGCGTTTGCAGCCCAGTCCGGCAGCACCCTGACCTTCCTGCGTGACCCGCACGAAGCCGTAAAAGGCGCCCAGGTGATTTACACCGACACCTGGACGAGTATGGGGCAGGAAGAGGAAGCCGCACACCGTGAAAAGGTCTTTCCTCCCTATCAGGTCAATGCCGCGCTGGTGGCCGAGGCCACACCAGAAGTCATTGTGATGCACTGTCTACCCGCCCACCGTGGTCAGGAAATCACCGATGAAGTTGCCGACGGGCCTCATTCCCGGCTCTTTCCCCAGGCACACAACCGTCTGCACGCCCAGAAAGCCATTGTAGCGCAACTTCTGGGGTGAAAGCATGAATACACAAGAATACATCAACATCGAAGAACGTTACGGCGCCCACAATTACCACCCGCTGGATGTCGTCTTGACGCGTGGCGAAGGCGTATGGGTCTACGACGTAGACGGCAAGCGCTACCTGGACTGTCTGAGTGCCTACTCCGCCGTCAGCCAGGGGCACGTACATCCCAAAATCTTGCAAGCGCTGCAAGAACAAGCCCAAAAACTAACGCTGACCTCACGTGCCTTCCGCAACGACCAGTTGCCGCTCTTCTATCAGGAACTATGCGAACTGAGCGGCTACGAAATGGCGCTGCCGATGAACAGCGGCGCCGAAGCGGTGGAAACGGCCCTCAAACTGGCCCGCAAATGGGCCTACACCGTCAAAGGTGTGCCGCGCCACCAGGCGGAAATCATCGTCGCACACCAAAATTTTCACGGGCGCACCATCAGCATCATCTCCTTCTCCAGCGAACCGCTTTACAAAGATGACTTCGGCCCCTTTACGCCGGGCTTCATCAGCGTACCTTACGGGGACGTGCAAGCCATCCAGGCCGCCATCACCCCAAATACCGCCGCGGTGATGGTAGAACCCATTCAGGGCGAAGCCGGCGTCATCGTGCCGCCGGAAGGCTATCTGCGCGCCCTGCGTACGACGTGCGATGAGCATAACGTCTTGCTCATCGGGGACGAAATCCAAACCGGCTTGGGACGTACCGGCAAATGGTTCGCCTTTGACCACGAGGGTGTACGTCCGGACATCATGGTGCTTGGGAAAGCGCTCTCCGGCGGCTTCTACCCCGTTTCGGCCGTGTTGGCCAACCGCCCCGTGCTGGGGCTGTTCACCCCCGGAGAACACGGCTCCACCTTTGGAGGCAACCCCTTAGCCGCAGCCATCGGACGGGCCGCACTACGCGTACTTCGGGAGGAGAACCTGGTTGAAAACGCGGCCGCAATGGGAACCTACTTCCAGGAACAATTGGCCGAAATCCCCAGTCCGCACGTCAAAGAAGTGCGCGGCAAGGGGTTGCTGATTGGCGTAGAACTCAAACCCGAAGCAGGCGGTGCCCGACGCTTCTGCGAGGCCTTGCAGGCACGCGGCATTCTCGCCAAAGAAACCCACGAACACGTCATTCGCTTTGCCCCACCGCTGGTGATCGACAAAGCCACCATTGACTGGGCACTTCCCACCATCCGCACAGTGCTCACCATGCCATGACGTAACTGGGCTCATGAACACCAGGGGCACAGCGCTGCTATGCCCTGCGCTTACGCTACATCCCACCTTTTAGGAGGCATTCTATGGATATTTCTATCCCCCGTGAACGCCGGAATTCCGAGTATCGCGTGGGCTTGACTCCCGCCGGGGTACGCTTACTGACCCGCGCCGGGCATACTTGCTACGTCGAGCACGACGCCGGCCTGGGCAGCGGCTTTCACGATTACGATTACCAGGACGCCGGGGCACGCATCGTCTATCAGACCGATGAAGCCTATGGGCGCGCCGACCTGGTATTGAAAGTAGCGCGCCCCACCGTGCAAGAATTTGAATGGATGCGCCCCGGACAAACTGTGATGGGATTCCTGCATCTGGCCGCAGCCAATCCAGACAAAATACACACCTTGCTAGAGAAAAACATCACCGCCATTGGCTACGAAACCATCCAGGAAGAGGACGGCCATCTGCCCGTGCTGCAATCCATCAGTTACGTGGCCGGTGCCATGGTGCCACAGGTGGCTGCCACGCTGTTGCAAAATAATTATGGGGGGAAGGGCACCCTGTTAGGTGGTGCGCCCAGCATCCCCCCGGCAGAAGTGGCAATCATCGGGGCCGGCACCGTCGGCATAGCCGCCGCACGCACTTTCTTGAGCATGGGCGCCACCGTTTACGTCTTGGATAACGACTTTGCCAAACTGCGCCAACTTTACGAGCAATGCAAGGGACGCTGCATTACCATGCTGGCCCACGAGGACAACATCGCCAAAGTTGCCCGTTTCGCCGACGTGTTGGTCGGGGCAGTACTCGTCCCCGGCGACCGCGCCCCCATTGTCGTGAGGCGCGAAATCGTCAAGACGATGCGCAAACGCGCCATTCTGATGGACATCTCCATCGACCAGGGAGGCTGCATAGAAACCAGCCGCCCGACCACACACACCACACCTACCTTTGAGGAAGAGGGTGTGATTCATTATTGCGTACCCAACATGACCGGCGTTCTAGGACGCACCGCAACCAATGCCATTATCAACGTGGCCTGGCCGTTCTTCAAAAGCATTGCAACCCTCGGTCTGGACAAAGCCTTGGAGGCAAATCCTGCCCTGGCGCGTGGCCTGTACACCCATAAAGGGGAAATCGTCCATCCCGGGCTACGAAAATCCTTTGAGAGCAGGAGGAAATCGCAATGAGTTGGGTAAAGAATTACAGCCAAAAAATCGTGACGGCCGAGGAGGCCATCCAGAAAATTCAATCCCATCAGCGCATCTTCCTGACAGGCAACTGCTCTACTCCCCAAGAACTACTCCGCGCACTGGTGCGCCGCGCCCCCACCTTGGAAGACGTGGAAATTTGCCAGGCCTTGACCATCGGGCCGGCGGATTACGTCGCCCCGGAGATGCAGGGACACCTGCGGGTCAACACCATGTTCATCAGCGCCAACATCCGGGAAGCCGTCCAGGCCGGGCGCGCCGATTTTACACCCGTTTTACTCTCAGAATTCCCCCTGCTCTTTAAAAACGGGCATCTTCCCCTGGACGTTGCCCTGGTCCATCTCTCGCCCCCCGATGAGCATGGCTTCTGCTCCTTTGGTGTAGAAAACGGGTTGACCAAAACCCCGGCCGAATCTGCCAAAATCATCATCGCGGAAATCAATGAGCGCATGCCGCGCACGCTGGGAGATGCTTTCATCCATGTCAGCCGCTTGAATTACATTGTGCCGGTCAACTATCCGCTGGCAGAAATGCATATGGGCGGCAAAGGCGAAGACCAGGTGACCGAAAAAATTGCCGGTTTCATCGCCGATTTAATCCCCGATGGAGCCACGATGCAAATGGGCATTGGCGCCATTCCCGATGCCGTGCTCAAGTACCTATACGACAAACGCGATTTGGGCGTCCACACCGAGTTGTTTTCCGATGGCATCATCGACCTGGTGGAGGCCGGTGTATTGACCGGCGCACGCAAAACCCTGCACCCAGGCAAAATCGTGGCCGGATTCATCCTCGGCTCTCAGCGCCTGTACGATTGGGTGGACGACAACCCCATGATTGAACTACACCGCACCGAATACGTCAATGACCCCTTTGTCGTAGCACAAAACGAGCGCATGGTTGCCATCAACTCGGCGATTGAGGTAGACCTGACCGGTCAAATCTGTGCCGACAGCATTGGTCCCAAACTGTACAGCGGCGTAGGCGGCCAGTTGGATTTCATCTACGGGGCTTCACGTTCGAAGGGCGGCGTGCCCATCATCGCGCTGCCCAGCATCGCCCAAACTCGGTCCGGCAAAGTATTTAGCCGCATTACCCCCATGCTCAAACACGGCGCCGGGGTAGTCACCACCCGTAACCACGTGCGCTATGTCATCACCGAATACGGCGTTGCCAAACTCTACGGAAAAACCATCCGCCAGCGCGCCCAGGAACTCATCAATATTGCCCATCCAGATTTTCGGGCCGACCTGACCCGCCAGGCCCGTGAGTTGAATTACCTGTAGGCCGCCCTGCCCCGGCAGGACGCCCGGCGCTCGATAGTTCCACAAAAAAACCGGTCCTCACCGTTGCGGTGAGAACCGGTTTAAATTTACGCTGCTGAAAACAACTGTCAGGCCATGTAGCGTTTGCGCAGTGCTAACCCCGCGCCGGCCACCAGGACAAAGGCCGCGCCGCCCAGCGCCAAGGGGAGGTACGGCGTACTGGAGGCGGCACTCAGATTGTTGAGCGTGATGGCGGTGGGGGCGCCACAACCGATGTCTATCGTCCCGCTATCGGGCGT
>DAOTZN010000259.1:0-3963 GCA_034434095.1 Anaerolineales bacterium | reverse complement strand
CGTGAAACGGTTGGAGCACCTTGGTTTTCAGGTTTCACTCCAACAAATGCCAGCCCCTCTCGCTGCCTAGTTTATTTTCAGATCAGATACTTGGGGGCACCAACTTGCCGACCTGGAGGTCGGCGCTCCCAGTTTAGGCGAAGCAATCTCCTCGCACCTGGTCAGCGAGTGAGGTTGACGGAACCTCACCGCCAGGGCGTGCAGGCGCCCCGAGAAATTCCACAAGCAGACCACAGTTCCCGCACAACCGAACCGCCGCATACCATCCGTTTTTTACAAAATTCAGACGGTATGGTATACTGTATTCATGAAAATATGGCGCGATTTACTCCCCAAGTTGGAATCCAACCTGCAACCCGGCAAGGTGCTGGTGTTGTATGGGCCACGTCAGGTCGGCAAAACCACGCTGGCACAGGCATTGTTGACGCGCATCCCCGGGCGGGCGCGCTTTGTGAATGCCGATGAATTGATGTACCGCGAAGCGCTCGCCAGTCAGAGCCGCCAAAAACTGGGGGAAGTTGTGGGCGACGCCGAAGTGCTGGTCATTGACGAAGCACAACGCGTCCCCGAAATCGGCCTAAACCTCAAAATCCTGGTAGATACCTTTCCTCACCTACGCATCATGGCAACCGGTTCGGCCTCCTTTGACCTGGCTAATAAAATCAGCGAGCCGCTCACCGGACGAAAAATTACCTACACGTTATATCCGGTCGGCTACCGCGAGTTGCAGCAAACCCTCGGCGTGCTGGAAACCCGCGCTCAGTTGGAACGCTGGCTGGTGTGGGGCGGCTATCCGGCTATCGTCACGGCAGACACGCCCGAATGGCGCACGCGCCTGTTGAGCGAATTGGTCGGTTCTTACCTGTATCGCGACATTCTAGAACTGGACGGACTGCGCCGCGCCGATAAAATCGTGGACCTGCTGCGCCTGTTGGCCTTTCAAATTGGGCAAGAAGTTTCGCTCTCCGAACTGGCAACCAAATTGGCACTCAACCGACAAACCGTTGAACGTTATCTCGACTTGTTGGAAAAGGTCTTCGTCATCTTTCGGGTCGGCGGTTTTTCGCGCAACTTGCGCAAGGAAATCACCCGCAACGCCCGCTACTACTTTTACGATAACGGCGTGCGTAACAGTTTGATTCAGAATTTCAACCCCCTGCACTTGCGCGCTGACCGCGGGCAATTGTGGGAAAACTTTTTGATGGTTGAACGCCGCAAGGCCAACCAAAACGCCGGCAGATGGGTGAACACCTACTTTTGGCGCACCTACGACCGGAAAGAAATTGACCACATCGAGGAAGCCGGCGGTGACTTGCTGGCCTGTGAATTCAAATGGGGACAGGGACGTCTGCGGCGCGCCACGCGCACCGAGTTCCTAAACGCCTATCCCAATGCTTCGCTCCACGTCATCACCCCCGAAAACTTCGAACCGTTCGTGCTGGGGCAGCCACTCGATTGATTTCTCCGCCATATCGGCTACAATTTGTTACAATAGCGTAACTGCCTACCTTCCTGCAGGAGGAGGCGCAAGCGCGTAGGGCAACTCTGCAGAATTACCCCTACTTGCCTGTCATTGCGAGCCGAAGGCGAAGCAATCTCCCCCCGCGAATTGGAGATTGCTTCGGTGGCTGCGCTCCCTCGCAATGACGTAGGCAGTTACACAATAGCAAAATCAAGGCGAAGGCAATGCCTTCGCCCACACGGCCAATGAGACTGCCGAAAACGCCAGCGTTTTCACCTGCCACTCCCCAACCATCAAACGCTCGAATTTTCCCATGAAAACGTATCCCCTCTTCAACGGTGCGCACATCCCCGCGCTAGGGCTGGGAACCTGGCGCATGGGCGGCGGCAGGACACCGGATTTTTCCCAAGATGCCGAAGTGCTGCAGGCGCTGCGTCTGGCGCTGGACATCGGCTATCGTCACTTTGACACCGCCGAAATGTACGCCGATGGGCACACCGAAACGCTGCTCGGTCGGGCCTTGTCGGAAAGCCATTTGCCGCGCCAACAGGTCTTCCTCACCACCAAAGTCTGGAACACGCACCTAGAGCGCCAGGCCGTCCAACGCGCCTGCGAAAACAGTTTGCGCCGCCTGCAAACCGAATACCTTGACCTGTACCTCATCCACTGGCCAAGCGAATCTGTGCCGTTAGAAGAGACTTTCGAGGGGCTTAATGCCCTGGTACGTCAAGGCAAAGTTCGCGCCCTGGGGGTGAGCAACTTCGACTTGCCGGCGCTGCGCCGGGCAGCGTCCCTGTGCGAAACACCGCTGGTCACCAATCAGGTACCGTACAGCCTGCACAACCGCACCTACGCCCACAACGGCGTGCTAGATTTTTGCCGGCAGCACGGCATCCTGCTCACCGCCTACACCCCGCTGGAAAAAGGGCAACTGGCGGCGGAAAGCACCCTGCAACGCGTTGCCCAAAGGCACGGTTACACCCCGGCACAAGTCGCGCTGGCCTGGTTACTCCAGCAAGAGGGCGTGTTGGTCATTCCCAAAGCCACCAGCCCGCAGCACCTGCGCGAAAATTTCCAAGCCGCAGACTGCCACCTGCCCCCCCAAGAATTGCAAACCCTGGACACCCTGGCATGAACCTCACCCTGCATGTTCCCGCCACCACGGCCAACCTCGGCCCGGGCTTTGATTGCCTGGGGCTGGCACTCGACCTTTGGAACCACGTGCATATTCAACCTGACGGGCAAAACCTGTCCATTGAGATTTACGGGGAGGGCGCCGAGGAACTGCCGCGCGATGAGAGCAACCTCCTGTGGCAGGCGCTGAAGATGGTGCACGAGCGCGCTGGGGTGCCCGTTCCCCAGGGGCTACGCATCACCTGTGAAAACAGCATCCCCCTGGGGTCCGGGTTAGGCTCCAGCGCGGCTGCGGTGGTGGGCGGGCTCCTGGGGGGCAACGCCCTTTTGGGGAATCCGTATCCCCTTTCCACCCTCCTAAAGATGGCCGTTGCGCTGGAGGGTCATCCCGACAATGCCGCGGCTGCACTGTGGGGTGGATTGGTCATCTCGGCCGGGGAACAAGTGCGCCGCATTGAGGTTCCAACCTGGCACCTGGTTTACGTCCTGCCACAGGTGAAACTCTCCACGCAGCAGGCGCGCGCCGTGCTGCCGGCCAATATCTCACTACAAAATGCGGTTGCCAATCTGGGAAATGCCCTGCTGGTGGTTGAAGCACTGCGCAGCGGCGATTTGCCTTTGTTGCACACGGCCATACGGGATACCTGGCACCAACCCGCCCGTCTGCCGCTCATTCCAGGCATGTCGGCGGCCTTTGCGGCGGCACAGCAGGCCGGTGCAGCGGTAGCACTTTCTGGAGCCGGGCCGGGGGCGGTGGCATTTTGCGAACCCACCCAGCGCGAGCCCCTGAGTCAGGCCATGTTGGCAGCGCTCCCTGGCAACGGGCGCACCTGGCTGTTGCAAAGCACCTCACAAGGTGCACATATCGAATACGATAACGCACTCATATTCTCATGAGCACGGGCATTCGTCCTGAAAGGAGCACCCATGAGCACAAAAATTCTGGTCATTGAAGACGACGAAGCCATTATCCGCTTTATACGCCGGGGATTGGCTTACGAAAAATACGAGGTCGAGACCGCCAGCGACGGGCGGACCGGCCTGCAAAAAGCACAGGAAAACCCACCTGATGTGGTGGTGTTGGATTTGATGCTGCCCGGGTTAGATGGTATCGAGGTATGTCGTCGGTTGCGGATGGTGAGCGATGTGCCGATTTTGATCCTGACGGCGCGCGACTCGGTCAACGACCGGGTGATAGGGTTGGATACGGGGGCCGATGATTACATGACCAAACCCTTCAATATGAACGAATTGCTGGCACGCATTCGCGCCTTGTTGCGCCGTAGCAAGCCACCGCTGCCCCAAACGCTGGCCTTCGCCGACCTGACACTGGATACCGGTACTCGCCAGGCAAAGCGCGGGGAACG
>DAOTZN010000258.1:0-1732 GCA_034434095.1 Anaerolineales bacterium | reverse complement strand
ACGCGCCAAGCATTGTCACCGGGCATAGATGCCTACATGGACCAAGCCATTGGCGCCATTACCACCAAAACCAAAGCCTATGCCGATGCGCTGGGCTTGCCCGCCAAAGCACTGGAAGGCTACACGCAAAGCCTTAAAATTAGCACTCAAGGGCTAAGCGGGGATGCGCTCAAGCAAAAGCTCGATGAGGCGCTAGGCGCGTTTGCCGATGGCTATGCCAATCAGCTGTCTGCCGCGCTCGCGGGCGTGCGCCGGGATGGCGAAGCTAGCGCCGATACCTTAGAGCGTTTGGCCGCATCTTTAAACACCGTTAATCCGATCCTCGATCAACTGGGCCAAAAGCTGTTTGATACCAGCGTGGCAGGCGGCAACATGGCCAGCCAGCTATCTGATTTATTCGGCGGGCTAAATAAAATGGCTGCCGCGACCAGCAGCTATTATCAAAAATTTTACACAGATACAGAGCGCACCAATGCATTGCGCCAACAAGTGGCCGACGCCATGGGCAAAATGGGCTTTGCTATGCGCGGCACCCGCGAGCAGTACCGCGCCTTGGTCGATTCGCAGGATTTAAGCACAAAATCAGGCCGTGAAGCCTATGCCGCGTTAATCCAGCTTTCCAGCGCGTTTGATGCGGTTGTCGCGGCCACCGAGCGCACCAAAGCGGCACTACAAAGCCAGATAGACACCCTAAACCAACAGAAATCAGCCATCGCCCAGTCGGTCATCAGCGAGCGGGATAACCTGTATACCCGCTTGCTGAACGCCACCGGCAACACCGCTGCCCTGCGCGAGCGGGAAGTGGCCGCCATGGACCCGCTTAACCAGCAGCTGGCAAAATTTGTATACGCCATGGAAGACCTCAAGGCGGCCAACGATGATCTAAACAAAAGTGCCGATTCTTTATCCGCCGCCGCCGAAACTATGCAAAGCGCCCTGGCCGATGCCGGGCAAAGCATTAAAAACTACGTGCGTGATTTACGCACCGCCGCCGCTGGCACCAGCGTACAGGCCACGCGGAGCACCTACCTTAAAACCCTGCAATCCGCCCAAGGCGGTGATGTTAACGCCAGCCAATCGGTTGTAGGTGATGCGCGGGCGTACCTTGAGTCCGCTACTGCCATGGCAGGCAGCGCACAAGATGTCAGCCGCCTGCGCGCCACCGTTGCCAACCAGCTCGATGCCCTGCCCGCAGTACAAAGCTGGGATGAACAACAAACCCGCCTGCTTGAGCAACTCAACCAACGCAGTATTGATTCACTCAATGCCATGGCCGCCCGCAGCCAAGCAGAGCAAGCGCAAACATCTGCCATGCTTGCCGCCTTGGTTACAGGCTTCGGCAGTCTGGATACCACAGCCGACGGGCTATTAAGTTTTAACGAGCTTAAAACAGGCCTTAAAGGCCTTGCCACGGATGCGCAAATCAAGAGCCTCATCGCCACTGTAGATACCAATGGCGACGGCCAGATCAGCGCCATGGAAGCCCAAACCGCCGCTATGCTCGCCACGCTCACCTCCGGTTTCGCGCGCTTGGATACCTCAACCAATGGCCTATTGAGCTTTGGCGAATTACAAACAGGCCTTAAAGGCATTGCCACCGATGCGCAAATACTAAAGCTGATTGCGCGTGTCGATAAAAACGGCGATGGCCAGATCAGCGCGCTGGAAGCTCAATCTGTTACCCAAAATGCCGCGCTTAATGCTTTGGTTTCAGGGTTCACGCGGCTAGATA
>DAOTZN010000257.1:0-1732 GCA_034434095.1 Anaerolineales bacterium | reverse complement strand
TCTTCAGTGCAGAGCAAACCCGCGCCTGGTTGGGCGGCAAACGTGAGGGCGTCGGGAATGTCTTGGCCGCGGTATTGGGCGTCATCACCCCGTTCTGCTCCTGCTCGGCGGTGCCACTTTTCATCGGTTTTGTTGAATCGGGCATTCCACTGGGGGTGACCTTTTCCTTCCTGACGGCCACACCGGTCGTCAATGAGATAGCCCTGGCGATGTTGTTTGGCCTGTTTGGATGGCAGATTGCCGGACTCTACCTGGTCTCCGGGTTGATCATTGCTATTCTGGCGGGCGTCGTAATCGGCAGGCTCAATATGGAAAGGTATGTAGAGGATTTCGTCTGGCAAATCAAAATGGGTCAGGGAGCAAATTCCTCCGAACACCCCTCCTGGGCACAACGTTTCCAAATGGCGTGGCAGGGCACGCGCGAAATCGTCGGTAAGGTGTGGTTGTACGTGATTGTGGGCATTGCCATCGGGGCCGGGATTCACGGCTATGTCCCCGAAAGCGCCCTGGCCAGCATCATGGGCAAGGGCGCCTGGTGGAGCGTGCCTGCGGCAGTTGTACTCGGCGTGCCGCTTTACTCTAATGCCGCCGGCGTGATTCCCATCGTCCATGCCCTGATGGAAAAAGGCGCCGCACTGGGCACGGTATTGGCATTCATGATGTCGGTGGTGGCGTTGAGCCTGCCGGAAATGGTCATTTTGCGGCGCGTACTCAAACCACAGTTAATTGCCGCCTTCATCAGCATCGTCACCCTTGCTATTCTCATCACCGGCTATTTGTTCAATTTGGTGATGTGATTGCACGTAGAACGACGTTCATCACAAAATATCCGATCTATAAGGAGATTGCTATGTCTGACAACGCTTTTTCACAATGGCTGAGTGGCCGTGACTTCGAATATTGGAGCACCGGTCAGCACAAAATTGACGCTCCCATTTTCTTCCAGAAATGGGTCCAGGGCGAAGCCGTCCTGTTGGATGTGCGCGCCCCCGAAGAACGGGAATTTTTATCCTTCCCCTTCGCACTGGAAATCCCTATCAACGAATTGCCCGCCCGCCTGGATGAAATCCCACGCGACAAAATCGTCGCCACCCTATGCACCGCTGGTGATCGCTCTAACGTGGCTTTCGCTTACCTGCAAGCCCAAGGGTTTGATAACGTCCGTATCATTTCGGGCGGGTACGCCAACATCATTCCAGAAATTTGGCCCGGCAAGGTGCGTAAAACCTTGCGTTCAAAAAACATCTAGTCTTGAA
Organism: Anaerolineales bacterium; assembly: GCA_034434095.1. Taxonomy (GTDB): domain Bacteria; phylum Chloroflexota; class Anaerolineae; order Anaerolineales; family DRKV01; genus DRKV01. The sequence continues at coordinate 476 of DAOTZN010000257.1, read as the reverse complement.
ACTTGCGAAGTTTTTTCAAAACTTCGCAAGTTCGCTGAAGGTATTACCACAAATCAGGAGAACAACGATGCACACCATCAAAGTTTTGGGCACCGGTTGCCCCACTTGTAAACGACTGCTAAATGATGTAAAAACATTAGTTGCAAATCATCACATACAAGCCCAGGTAGAGTACATTACCGATATTGCCAAGATTATGTCGTATGGCATTATGAGCACCCCGGCGGTGGTGATCGACGAGAAAGTTGCCTTTGTCGGGCATCCCGGCACGGAAAGTCTTGCTCAAAAAATCAAGGAGACGGTCGCAGCGTAAAACCTTGCACCTGGGTTTTCCATGCTGTGCACGCTGACGATTCCTTTCCGCTCCGAGAATGCAGTCAACCCGGTGCGCAAATTGGCTCAAGGATAACGTACGGGGTGGAGTCACCACCTCCCATTATGAATACATTTTTTCTCGTCCCACCATTATTTTTCGC